>CAZDCI010000007.1:0-36461 GCA_964503975.1 Candidatus Woesearchaeota archaeon | reverse complement strand
CAATTTCTCTTCCCAAACTCTTTCTTTTAGCGGTGGAATAATGAAATTCTTCTTTAATTATCCAAGAAGGCCCATCGGGAGTTCGACCAAGAAGAAGTGGGATGGACATTAAAAAGTGCAATTTTGACCGGCGTACACAACGGATTTGAGACTTTCCGTCAAAATCTAGCTCCATCATTCCAGGGTCATTTTTTTGGTACTCAACAAAATAAAAAAGAGGATGAATAGGAGCATCTTTTATATCCCGTCTTTCTAATGCGGCTTCTTCCCCCAATCTTTCCTGTAATAAGTATCCCAAGATGTTTTCCTTAGCGCGACTCTTGGGCCAGTTTTTTCTGGGGTCAATAGAAATCATTTCCCATTCTTCTGCAATTTCTATAGCTCTTTCTATATTTTCAGCATCTATTCTCTGAAAAGGAAAAGTCCCCAAAATAACAGACATATATTTTGGTCTAATTTCTTCAGTTTTTCTATCATATATTTCTTGTTCCATTTTATCTACTTTGAAGTAGTTCGTGGAAACTTTTAAATACTTGTCCTCCATTATTAGTGGATATATGGATACAAATATACTGAAAGACATTGGCCTGACGGACGGCGAAATTACAGTTTACATAGCATTACTGGAACTTGGAGAGTCTAATGCCGGGCCGATAAAAAAAAAGACAGGGATGCAAAATTCAGTTGTCCATTTAATGCTAAATAACCTTATAGAAAAAGGCTTAGTCAATTATGTGGAAAAAGGTAAGAAGAAGTTTTACAGGGCAACCAATCCTGAAAATTTGATAAATTTTATTGAGGAAAAGAAAAGAAGGCTTAAAGATCTGTTGCCCTCTTTAATAAAAAAACAGAAAGAAAAAATTGACTATGAAGTTCATATATATGAGGGAGAAAAAGGTCTAAAAGCAATTCATGAAGATATTTTAAGAGATTTAAATAAAGATGAAAAATTCATGGTTTTAGGAGCTCCAAAAGAAGCCCATGAAAAATTTGAACCTTATTTTTTGGATTTTCACAAAAGGCGGCAGAAAAAAGGGATCAAACTTAAAGCAGTTTATAAAAAAGAAGCAAAAGAGTATGCGGAAAAAAGAAAGAAAATGAAGAACACTCAAATAAAGTACATGACAGAAAACCTTGAAACCCCTATGTGGATTACTATTTACAAAAATAAAACCATTTTGTTTGTTGTCAGCGAGCTTTTGCTCGGAATAGTAATAGAAAACAAGACGATTTCTGAAAACTTCAAAGAATATTTTAATTTGGTTTGGAAAATTTCTAAGTGATTGGAAATTTAACCTTTGCGAGAGGGTTTGAAGATACAGATTTTTAAATGAATTAATTACCATACATTTTGTTAAAAAAGTAAAATCTTTAAGAAACCAGAAACCAGAAAACCGATGAAGCATGGCAGGAGAATCCAAAAACGTTTTTTTATGTGTATAAATTATGGTAAATCAGAAAACTTTATAAACCATCTTGCCATTTTTTATGTGTATGGATATTGGTAAGAAAGATGTGCTGAAAATTAATCGTGGTTTTGGAGGAAATCTTAGAGATGATTCTAGCCTAGATTACGCTCTGGATAAATTTAATGATAAAAGACTGGGTATTTATAAGAAAATAGCCTATTTTTTAAGAGCAATAGTTGTTGACCATCCTTTTTCAGATGGGAACAAAAGGACAGCAACATACTTCGCTTTAAAATTTGCCCATGAAAACAAAAAGAAAGTAAATACAGAATTATTGGCACTTCAGATAGTTTCTATTGCTAAAAACAGCATACATGATATAAGAAAAATTGAAAGGAGAATAAAAAATGCAATCAAATAAAGATGTAATATTGAAAAAATATAAAGAAGTATTTGAAGCTCTTGAGTATTTTGATAAAACAGGGAAGCTGCCTTTTCAAAGAGAAAGGATAGATTTAACTTTATCTGCAGAAACCATTGACAAACTGAAAGAACTTAAGAAAAAAACAGGGAAGCCGATTTCTAGAATAATTGAAGAAAAAATCCAAAAATAATTACCATTACATTTTGAATAAATAATAAGATTTAAATAGTTTGTAATGGTAATATAATTATGAGAGTTCTTAGCAGAAAAAAAGGAAATAAGAAGTATTATTACCTGCAGCATTCTTACAGAAAAGGAAAAAAAGTTGTGACAAAAGAAAAATACATAGGGATAAAAATCCCTGAGGATATAGATGAAATTAAAGGAGAGTTTTACAGAGAATTGAAAAAAGACTTATATGATAAGCTAGAAAAAATTAAGAAAAATTTTCAAAAAGAATGGAAAAAATTGCCTCCTTCAGCTAAGGAAAAAGAGCTTGAAAATTTATCTATAAATTTTACGTACAACACAAATGCCATAGAAGGCTCAACAATAACACTTCAGGAATCCAGGGAAATAATTAAAGACAAAATTTCTCCGAACAAACCTTTAAGAGATGTAAAGGAAACTGAGATGCACAGCAAAGTATTTTTAAGCCCCCTTAAAGAAAAGAAGATAACCAACGAATTATTTTTGAAGTGGCACAAAGAAATTTTTGAAGAAACCAAGCAGGACATTGCAGGAAAATACAGGAAATACATGGTTAGGGTGGGAGAATATATTGCACCAGACTGGAAGGAAGTCAAGTCCAGGACGAATGAACTTATTGAATTCATAAATAAATCGAAACTAAATCCTGTAGAAACGGCTGCCAGAGCGCACTATCAGTTTGAGAGCATACACCCTTTCGGAGACGGAAACGGAAGAATCGGAAGACTTCTAATGAACCACATTCTGTGGCATGCAGGATACCCTATTTTAATAATAGAGTATAAAAAAAGAAATTCATATTATAAGGCGTTTACAAGAGGACAACAGAAATTTGTCAATTATTTTTTAAAAAGATACATTTCCTCTCACAAAAGATTATTGAATAATCAATAAGTTTAAAGACAAAAACATTCAGATAGTCAGAATTTGAGAAAAGCCAAAACTCCTAAAAACCCCTTTATCTTAAATTGAATATGGCTGAGAAGATTTGGAAACGCGCTTTAAATCTCCTTAACGGAGATTGTCCAAGTGAAATCTGCGAGTGGTGTGAGAGAGTTTAAGGAGTTATATTTTGATTTTTCATAAAATTTTTAAACTGGATGAAAGTTGAATTATTATGGGGAAGAAATACATTAAAAAGGAAGTTGTGAATGGAGAAGAAGTAGAAATTGTGTATGAGGAGGGCTTTTTTATAGATAGGAAGATAGGAAAATTTCATAAGAAATGGGATGGTTCTAAGGAAACGAGACCGGATGCTTTTGATTTTTTAGGCTCTAACCCAAAAGTAACTGTGGAAAGAGAAAAGTTTTTGTCTGATGAGAGAAGAGGCAGTATTGGAGACCAGGAAGGCACTTTTAAAAGAGATGAGGTTTTTGGAATTGAAATTGAAAGGTATCCTAGCTTCAAGCCAGATGAAGATGAAGAACCAGAAACATCTCCTCCTGGTTTAGTTCAGGGTTATGGTTTTGAAACAACAGGCAGTACAACTATAGACATTTCCCGCCAAACTCCTCGCCGAAAGCAACCTAAAAAAAGAGAAACATCTCCTTTCCAACATATTTTAGGAGACTTATTCTGTTTTTTAAAACTGAAAAAATTATCGGAATTTTTCTATTCCGCGGCTGCAACTACCTATTCTTTGAGAGGAGATTTTTTATTCGCAGGAAAACTTCATCTAAAAGCAGGAGAAGTAGATCATGCTATCAGAATATTTGCTTTAAACGATTTGTCAAGGGAAGTGAGGGGAATAATGAGGGAGCAGGGTTTGGAAGAAAGATTGGTGAAAGAATTAGAATCTTGTTCAAAGATTGAACAGGCTGCAGAAACAGCAAGATATTTTGGAATGAGAAGAAAGGCCATGGAACATTATGAATTAGCCGGAAACATGGAAGACATTAACACAGCAATAAGGAGTTTAGAAGAAGCTGCAAGGATTGCTCTTGAACTTGGAGAAGAAAGAGAAGCAGCCAGACTTTATAGGTTGGCAGGAAATAGAGGTATTTCAAAATATTTAGGTGCCAGCATAGATACGAGGTTGCAAGCAAAATCATTTTTAGAAGAAGCAAACAAATTAGAGGAGACACAAACCCAAGAGAGCCAAAACTCTTAAATAAACATTTTCCGTGTTTTTATCATGCCTTCAATCACTATAACAATTGACGAGGAAGTGAAAAAGGTTTTGTCAAAAAGGGCGAAAAAGAACATGCTTTCTTTACGCGAGCAGATTGAAGACATTGTAAGAAGAAGTGCTGTAAGGACAAAATCAGGCAAAAAATATCGCGCCATAAAAGTCGACGACAAGCTAGTTGCGGCCTTTTCAAGAGACAGGCGCGGAAGACCGAGGAAAAAGCGGAAGAAAAAGAAATAACTTCTCTAAAAGATATATTCTATAATATATATTACAAAATACATGTTCTAAAATATAAATAAAAAGATATAATAAAAAAATAAAAATAGAATAAATTCAAGATTTATTCTCTTCGGGGTTTCGCTTCGTTAACATTCAACTTTCTGCCTTCAACTTCTTTTTCATTCATCTCACTGATTGCTTTTTCAGCGTCAGCGTCGTTAGCATAAGTTACAAATCCAAAACCTTTAGATCTTCCTGAAAACTTATCCGAAATTACCACAGCTTCTTCAATATCGCCAAAAGAACTGAAAAGTTCTTCAAGCTTTTCTTTAGTGACGCTCCAGGGCAAATTCCCAACGTAAACTTTCTTACTCATTTTTCCTCCGTTCCAATTTAATTAAGAACTATTCTCCTTTCTTGACGTCTTTGACTTCGACGTTAAAGATAAGCTTCTTTCCCGCAAGAGGGTGATTCAGATCAATCTTGATACTGTCTTTCCCGACTTCCTTGATTCTTGCAGGGAACTGTTTTCCGTCAGGAGAATTCATAACAAGAGTCATTCCTTCTTTAGGCTCCTGTCCCTGAGGCATCGCATTTTTCGGAATTTCTTGGACTAGCTGAGGGTTCGGCTGTCCGTAAGCATGCTCAGGCTGAATTTCAAACTCTTTTTTCTCGCCTTTCTTCATACCCGCAACCGCCTTCTCAAAACCAGGAATAACCTTTCCTTCCCCTATGGTAAATTCCAAAGGATGGCTATGGTTCCCATGGCTTGAACTGTCAAAAACCTTTCCGTCTTCAAGCTTTCCTTCATATTCAAGAACTACAGTGTCGCCTTGTTTAATTGTCATGCAATCAGGAAAAATTCAGCCCTTTTAAGTCTTTGTGTTTAGAAAGATTATTAAGCGTCTTTTTCTTACATCTCTCATGGCTAAGAAAAAAACCAAATCAAAGAAAAAAGAGGAACCAAACTTTTTTATTTCAACAACAATTCTTGCTATAATTGGTACTTTGATTTATTACATTATAGTCCGCCTGTTTTATTCTGGAGGAATCACATGGACACAGATACTCATTTTCTTCGTGATTTTTTGGATAGTTTATTACTTCATTGAGAAAAAGATGCACAAAAAGCACGGAAGAAGATACTAAACGAGTATTTACTAATTTCTTAAATACAAACCCTTTAAAAACGCAAGGTTCGTATAACCTAGCATATGGAACGTGGGAAAAAAGCATCTAAAAAACCAAAAATAAAAGCAGTTATTTTTGATACGAATGGGGTTCTGGCTCTTGACATTGAATTAAAACACGGGACAATTCTTTCAAAAAGCTTTCATGCAAAAATGGCTAAATCTTTGAAAATAAATTTGGATAAATGGTTTGATGCAATAGATACTTCTTATGCAAAATCAATTGAAGGAAAGATTTCTGAAAAGAAAACGTTAAACACAATAGCTAAGAATCTCAATTTTCCTCCAAAAAAAGTAGAAAAAACAATCATTAAAAATTACAGAAAACTTTTCAAGAAAAACAAAGAACTTTACCGTTACGCGTTTAAATTAAAAAAGAAAGGTTATAAGATTGCAATTCTTTCAGACCAGTGGCACTTTTCCAAAAAAGCAATTATTGACAAAAAACACAACAAAAAATTTGACACTGTGATTGTTTCTTGCGACGTAGGAATGCGCAAGCCAAATTCTAAAATCTATAAAATGGCCTTGAAAAAGTTAAAAGTTAAGCCAGGCGAGAGTATTTTTGTGGACAATCGTGACTGGAACCTCAAGCCGGCTGAAAAGCTTGGAATAAAAACAGTTCTTTTCAAAAACAACAAACAGGCAATTAAAGAAATTGAAAAAATTTTGAAAGGAAATTAAAATGACACGTATGTGGAATCTTCCTCCTGAAAAAATGTGCAATCATCACTTACTCGGAGAGCATAAAGAAATGCATCAGGCAGTCGGCAGCTTAAATGCGGGGAAGAGTCTTAAAGGACATATTGAGCGGGGACAGCTTGAGGTTCACAACATAAAGAAACGTCATGAAGAGCTTGTTAAAGAGATGTTGCGCCGCGGTTTCAAACATAAGTCCCCTTTACCAAAATTCAAATCTTTTGAAGCGGGTTATATTGATACAGGATATAACCGAAAAGATTTAAGGCAAAAATGTCAGAACTGTAAGGTTTAATCATATTCATGAATAAAGAAGACTTCCTCAAAAAAATTGAAATTGAGTTAAAAATTTCAAAATCATCTCGTCATACAATTGATGCATATCTCAGAGCGAACGAAGAATTCCTTAATTTTGCAAGAAAGAATCCTGATGAGATTGAACAGGATGATGTCAAGCATTTTCTTGCTGAAAAAACCGAGAACATGGCGGCTTCATCAGTAATACTTTTCCTTTCGGCTATACGTTATTCTTTTTCAAGCATCTTGGGAAAAGACCCTACTGCAGGAATTAAACGTCCTAAAAAAGAGAAAAAAATTCCTTCTGTTTTAACTAAAGATGAAGTAAAGAAACTTATTTCGGTTTTGGACAATAAAAAAAGCCGTCTTATGGTTTCGCTTATTTATGCTTGCGGTTTCCGCGTGTCTGAGCTTGTAAATTTGAAAGCCAGTGACTTAAATTTTGAAGAGTCTATAGGATACGTAAAACAAGGAAAAGGACGCAAAGACCGTATTTTTAACATTCCGGAAAATCTGAAAAAAAGTTTAATGAAACAAGCAGAACAACAAAAATCTTTGGGAGAAGAATACCTGTTTACAGGGCCTAAAGGAAAACTTTCTCAGAGAAACATTCAAAAAATAATCAAAAAAGCTTCAAGAAAAGCGGGCATCAACAAAAACGTGCACCCTCACACGCTAAGGCATAGTTTCGCCACGCATTTGCTTGAAAACAATGTTGATATAAGAAAAATACAGGAGCTTCTCGGACATGCAGATTTAAGTACGACACAAATTTACACGCACATTTCTAAAGAAGAACTGAAAAAAATCAGAAGCCCGTTGGATTCTCTTTAAAAGTATATACTGAAGTATATACAAATAGAAAGGTTTATAAATACGTATATACATATGTATATATGGTTAAAATATCACGAAAAAGCATAAAGAAAGGAAGCAGAGATGCCAAAAAAGCTGAAAAAGAAGCAAAAAAACAAACAAAGAAAAAAGCCGAACAGGGAAAAAGAGTGGAACTCAATTCGAAAGAACTTAAAGTTAATCTTGAACAGCTGCAGAAAGACGTAAAAAAAGCTTACGGCTCAATGCTGAAACTTGTCCCGGAATCCATCAAGGACGCAAAAGTTAAAAGATTCGGAAACGCCTCACACATAATTCTTCCTAAAGAGTATGCCGGAAAAAAAGCGATGGTTATCATCAAGAAGCCTGAGAAGTGAGTGTTATGTTGCAGTAATTTTACTTTAACTTCCAAAATTTAACCTCCAAAAACCAAGGTGATTTAGGTTCTTTTTTCAGAAACGGAAAAAGATATGAAATTCCTTTGACGAAAGCAAACTTTTAGGGTAATCAAAACCCTTAAATAATATCTTTTTCTTTCTTGTGCATTCAAAACAAAAGAGGTTAAATGGATCCTGTTGTAACTGCGGGCTTGCTGGGAGGGATTGGAGGCTTAACACGCGGAGTTGTCGGTTTGTTAAAAGCCCTTTCTTTGCGAAGAAAAATTCTCTGGGCTTATTATGCAATAACTGTTATTGTTGCTGTAATCATAGGTGTTTTTGTAGGAATTATATTTGACTTTGATCCGCGTTTGTCTTTGCTTGCAGGTTATGCAGGCACAGATATCTTGGAAGGAATCTATAAATCTTTCAAAGTGGACAAGGTTTATGTTAAAAAATAAAATGAAAAATGAAAGGAGGTGTATATAATGGCGTTCACAGTTATAGAATGGTTTGTCCTTGTCTTTTCGCTTTTAGTCCTGATAAAAGTTCTGTTCCTTTTGTTCAGTCCAAAATCATGGCTTAAGTTTGCGAAAAATCTTTACAAATCTCCTTCGCTGCTGGTTGTTGTTGAAGTGATTCTTGCCGCAGTGCTTCTTTATTACTTGTTGCAGAGCATGACAATAATCCAGATAATGTCTGCCATAGTGCTTGGAGCATTGTTAACAGCAATAAGTTTTGCAGTTTATGCCAAGGAGTTAATGTCATGGACAAACAAAGTGATGAAAAAGAGCATGCTGAAAAGAGCATGGGTTCCAATACTCATCTGGCTCGTGTTGGCTCTTTGGGCATTATACGTTCTTTTGTTTTAATTTTTATTTTTTGAGTTGAAAAGGATTTGAGGTAGAAGGAAGCATCTTTATAAATTCTAAGAGAGTAGGTTTCTCATGATAAAAGGAAAAAGCCTGAGTTATGTTTTTATGACGCTTGTCGTTTTACTTGCGATTTTAATTGCTGTTTTTTACACACTTGATTCTGAACCAAAAGTTACTAATTTTGAAGAGTGTGTTGCGGCAGGATATCCTGTAATGGAAAGTTATCCCAGACAGTGTCGTACTCCCGATGAACTTTTTATTGAAAATGTAAGTGTCGTTGGAGGAGAAAAAGATGAAAACGGTTGCTTGATTTCAGCAGGATATTCCTGGAATGAATCAACCCAAACCTGTATAAGGCAGCGGGAAATTTCCGAAAGAGATTATATTGAGAAAGATGTTGAAAAATGCGAAACAATCCAGTTTCTTTGCGCTGCTCCAAAAACACCTTTTTATGACGCGACAGGATGCGGGTGCGAACCAGAGGGAGCAACTCAAAACGATTTTAAATTTTTAAGGTAGTTTTTTAAACAATTATTCTTTTTATACAATATGCCCAAAAAGAAAAAACCCAAAAGCTCGTGGAAAAAGAGATTCAACAAGAAAGTTTTTTGGTTTTCAATTATTGCCTTAATTTGTCTTGTTCTTGGCTTTTTAGTTCACTGGATTTTTATTGTTCCGGCAGTAATCTTCATGATAATCAATCAGAAAGAACTGATGAGAAAAAAAGAGTGATTTATTTTTTTCTATTTCTCTGTTTTATGATCTTGAATCCTTCATACGCCACAAACACTCCTAACACAAACATCAATATTGAAATTACTGCCAAAGCATAATTTCCTTCTCCGAGGTAACCCATGGGCCTGAATGTAAGATAGAGCAAAGCAGAAAGAGTTGTGATTAACACAAACAATGCAGGAAGGAGTATGAACTTAACTTTAGTTTTCTTTGAGATGAAATATGCAGACACTCCTATCAGAGTTATTGATGCGATAAGCTGGTTACTTGTCCCAAAAAGCCTCCATAAGGTTTCGTAACTGTTTGTCACCGCCAAAAACCATGCAGGAACCAGAGTTATAAAAGAAACAAGATAAATGTTTTTCAATTTTGGGAATAAATTTTCAGTTATAATAAACCTTCCTAATCTTGTGGACGTATCTACCGAGGTAAGAATAAACTGATTAACCATAAACGCACCAAGCAAACCAGCAATACTCACTGTTAAGATAGGAATAATGTTTCCCACAATATTTCCAAAACCGGTAGCAAATAAAACTATCCACCCTCTTTCAAGGGTTTCATAAAAACCTCCGATTCCATTTCCCCAACCCACACCTGCAATTACAACTCCCGTAACAAGGATAGCCAATAAACCCTCAAGTAGCATCCCTCCGTATCCTACTGCTTTTCCGTGAGATTCTTTAGAAAGTTGTTTGCTGGTTGTTCCTGATGCAACCAAACTATGAAATCCGGAAATTGCCCCGCAAGCAACGGTTATAAATAAGATAGGCCATAAAGGAAAAACACTTCCGGAGATATAAACCGGGGCGTTAATTAAAGGGCGCGCGATGAAAAAAGCAATTATTCCTAAAAGTAAAATAATGAACATTTGTATCGCACTTAAATAATCTCTTGGTCTCAGGAGGATTTTTACAGGAGAGATTGAAGCAATGAAAGCATAGGCAAAGATAATAGTAACCCAAATATTTCTTAAAAGATCAGGATTTTCGATGGGTAGCCTTACAGGTATGGTATTTCCCACCCAAACAAAAAAGAAAACAAAAATTATTGCAACGAGACTTGCCCATCTGTAATTCCATTTATATTTTGAAACACCGAATCCTAAAGCGACAGCAATAAGAGTGATAGCAACTAAAGGAATAACCAAGTCGGGTTTTTCAACAATACTTTCGGCCGCGCTCACACTGAAAACCGTAATGATTAAAATAAGAGTGAGCCAAATCATCAAACCAAAAACCCAACCCGCTTTTGAATTTAAATATTTACGTGTTATCACAGAAACACTTTTTCCTTTATTTCTTACCGAAGCCATAAGAGAAACATAATCATGCATCGCTCCTATGAAAACTGCTCCAAGCAAAACCCAAAGAAATACAGGGCCCCACCCAAAATATCCTATTGCAAGTATGGGACCGATAATAGGTCCGGCTCCAGCGATAGAAGCAAAGTGATGTCCTATTAAAAAAGGTTTTGTTGAGGGAGAATAATCCACATCTTCCTTGTGTGAAAAGGCAGGGGTTTTTCTTCTGTCGCTTACCTTTAAGCGCTTTTCAATAAATCTTCCATAGAAACGATACCCTATAAAAAGCCAAACCAATGCGATGACAAATATCCAAACCGAGTTAATCATTTTTACCCCTTTTCTTAATGTGTGAGGAAAGTTTGAATTAAAAAGGTAACTGTCTAACCTATCTTCTTTTCAGAGATTTCCTCAAGACTTTTTTCAACGAGTTCTTTAAAATTTATTTTATCCAATTCTTTTTCAAAATCTTTTTGCGAGGTTTTTGTTGAAGGATTTTTTGCAACGATGCTGCAGCAATCCCTGTATTCTTTTATACTTTCTTTATAAAGTCCAAGTCTTTTTGACAGGTTTATTATTTCTTCCTTATCATATCCAAGAAGAGGTCTGAAAATCGGAACTTTTATGTTTTGGCTTGCGACTTTCAGGTTTTCAAGAGTTTGACTGGCTACCTGAGAGAGATTGTCCCCAGTAACAATCGCTTTATAGCCTTTTTCCAAAGCAAGTTTCTCGGCAACTTTCATCATGTAATGTTTAAAGATAACTAAATCATACCTCTCAAAAATATTTCCCTGAACATTTAACATGTAGTTTGAATAAGGAAGTGTATCAAGTTTAGATCCATATTGATAAGTGTTCAATTTTTCAACTATCTTTTTGACAACGCTGTTTTTTTCAAACACCTTAGAGTTTTTTTGGAAAGCATGAAAATGTAAAAAATCAACCCTGCATCCGCGTTTCATCATAAGCCATGCAGCAACCGGAGAATCAATTCCCCCCGAAAGCAAACAAAGGATTTTCCCTCCTGTTGAAACAGGCAAGCCCCCGAAACCCTCATATCTTTTAGTATAAAGATATATCTTGTCTGCAATTTCAATATAAATAATTTTTTCAGGAGAAGAATAATTAAATTTCAAACCATATCTGCCTGCAAACCCTCCCAACTCCCCGTTAATTTCTTGAGAAGTCAGAGGATATTTTTTGTCTGCTCTTTTTGTCTTGAAAGCAATTTCTTTAATCCCCTTCTTTTCAAATCCAGAGTAAATCTTTTTTATTTCTTTCTCAAGAAGATTTTGGTTTTTTTCTATTTCAGACACAAAAGCAAAGTACCTAATCCCGATAACGTTTTTCAGCCCGCCGATTATTTTTTCCTTATCTGTCTTGCCGCCGAATTCACAGAGAATGCGTTTGTTTTTTCTAGAAATATTTTTCAGTTTAAGCTTTTCTTTATCGCAAGCTTTCCGCACATTTTCAACTAGCTTTTTTTCAAAAAAAGAAAAATTGCCTCTCTTTAAGCCGATTTCTGCATGATGCACCAAAACTTTCATGATAAAATCCAGAAAGGCTTCCTATAAAAATCTAACTTTTCTTACTTTTTATCTTCGTTTTTGTCGTTTTCTTCATTTCTTTCTGATTCGTCTTTTTTCGTGCTTTCAGGTCCCTTTTCTTGCTGGCTTTCCTGAGACGCTTCACTTTCACCCTCATCTTTGCTCTCCTGTTTACTCTCATCAGGTTTGCTTCTTTCTTCTTTCTTTGAAATCCCAATCTCTTCAGGAGAAGCGTTGATGTCGCTTTTCATAGGCCTGGCCTCTTTAACAAGAACCTTTCTACCTTCAAGCTCTTTTTCGTGCATTTCACCGATTGCCTTTTCAGCATCAGCGTCATTCTTAAAAGTCACGAATCCAAAACCTCTTGAACGCCCGGTGTACTTGTTTGTTATGACAATAGAATCTTCAATCTCACCGAACTTAGAAAAAGCTTCTTCAAGTTCTTCTTTGCCAACGCTCCAAGGTAAATTTCCGACGTAAATTCTTTTGCTCATTTACCGCTCCTAACATTTAGTTATTCAAAAAAGAAAAAATGGTTTTATAAAGTTAACTGCGCTAAATCACATATGGGCGGTACGGATGAGGCAGAGGGGTTAAAGGAAGAAAACGAGTCTTTGAGAAAAAAGGTTGAGGGTTTGGAAAAAGAAGTGGAAAGACTAAAATCTCACAATAAAAATAGAAAGAAGGGTATGGCTAAAAAGGCGTCTCAAGGAAAACTCATGTCCCGTGCGCCTTTTGGATATGAAATCCGTGACGGCGAGCTCGTTCCGGCACAATATTATAAAGAAGTTGAAGAAATTTTTGAAGAATTTCTTCGTAACTCCCCCAAGGAATTGAGCCTGCGCAGGCTTGCAGAGAAACATAACCTTTCAGTCAATGGCTTAAAAAAGGTTCTTAGGAATTTTACGTATATCGGGAAGATAAAATTCAACAATGAAATTCATCAGGGAAAACACAAACCAATAATCTCTACAACTTTATTTAATCAGGTCCAGGATAAGCTTGATGGGTTGGGTGTGAAATGACAAAATTAGCGATAATTACAGGAGCAAACGGAGCATTGGGAAAAGAATATTTGAAATATTTCTCAGATAAGAAAAACTATTCTGTTATAGGATGGTCTAAAAACGAACCAAAAAATAAAATAAAAAATATAACTTATTTAACAGGAGATCTTTTAGATAAAACAAGGATTAAATATGAAATGTCCAAAATTGAATTGAAGAATTTTTCTAAAATAATCTTTATACATCCTGTCGGAAAATTTAGATTTGAGCTGAAGAATACAAAAGATGAGAATAAAGAAGAGATAAACAGTGAAATCTTTAGATCAAATGTCATGACATTTTTAAATACTGCGGATACCATTCTTAAATCTGCAAATAAGAAAACTAAACTAATGTTTTGTGCTTTTGGTTCCATTAGCGATAAGTACAAGATTCCTTTTTGGAAGTCTTACTCTTCATCAAAGAAGGAGTTAAAGAAGTTGATAAAAAATTTATCTTACGATAATGCAATAAGAGGGGTTTTTGTCAATATCAGTTCCACCTTAACACATAATGAAAAAAACCTCCGCCCATTTGCAGATACAACATATTGGCTTAAACCACACGAGATAGTCGATAAAACAATCCAAGAGATAATTTATGGAAAGTTACCTTTTATTGAACTAGAAATATTTAAATCGAAGCCGGGGTTTGATAAATCTTATTATCTTGATTATAAAAGCATATATCAAAAGTGGAAAAAAGAGATGGGTAAATAAATTACCTGTAACTCGTCTGACGTTTTCTCCTTGCCTTGGAGTCTCCTGGCTTGTAAGCTTCTTTTCTCCTCACGTCTGCTACGAGAAGGTTCCTGTCATATTCAAGGAAAGCTTCTTCAAGCTCCTCTTTTCCGCCAGAGTATTTAAGTATCGCTCTTGCAAGCGCCAATCTTGAGGCTTCTATCTGGCTTTTATACCCTCCCCCTCTAACATTTATTTCAACACCAAAATCAATTTTCCCAAGAATCTTTTCAGCAATTCTTAATGGCTCTTCTATCTTTAAACGTTCAAACATTTTCAAATTTTGGAAAGGCTTTTCATTTATCGTTATTCGTCCTTTGTCTTTTTTCTTAAGCACGGCTCTCGCCACAGCGCTTTTTCTTTTACCTGATTCAACAATTAATTCCATTTCTATTCCACAAAAGATATTTCTTTAACTTTAATTGACCTGAGTGTTTTTTCCTTTCCACCGACTATCTTTTTCTTGTCTTCAAACTCTTTCGGCGTACCTTTGTAGCACTTTATTCTTTTAAGTGCTTGCTTACCACGTCCTTTTCTATGGTTGGGCAACATCCCTCTTACAGCTCTTTTAACGATTCTTTCAGGATTGCGTGAGTGTTTCGGGCCTTTTTGTCCGCTTCCGACACGTCCTCGTTTTTGCTCAAATTTTTTTCTAATGTCCTTTTTACCGCCGGTGATTATGACTTCCTCGCAGTTAAGAATAACGACCTCCTCTCCTTTAAGCGCCTGCTTTGCTGCATAGCTTGCAAGTCTTCCCATCACCGCACCTTTACCATCAATTATCTTCATTTTGTTAGTATCTTAATATTTTTTCCTTCAGGGTTTTGTTTAATTCCTTCAATCAAATCCATAGACTTACCTTTTATTTTTTCCCTCGCTTTCCCCGAAAAACCAAGGGCAACAAGGTTTATCTTTTTATCCAATTTCCCCTGGCCCAAAACCTTTCCTGGAACGACAAAAGTATCTTCTTTAGCGTCTTTTATCTTCTCGTTTATTTCAGAAAGATTCATGTTAACAAAACCTTTCCTGGGTCCTGAAAGTATGGAAGCAACTTTTAGCCATGCGGGGTGTTTTTTTGCCGCAAGTATTGTTTCAACCAAAACAGGATTGGTTTTTCTTTCAATTTGTTTAGCAATTTTACTTTTCGACTTCATTTTTAATAAGCAAGAACTCTGAGGTTCCCGCTCCGCGCGTTAACTCGCAGGTTCATTAATTAATCAGACAAATTAGGTTATTTAAAGCTTTTTACTTTTTGGGTTTGAGGTTTTGTGGAAGCCGATTTTTTCTATTGTTTTTAAGACTTTTTCAATCGCTTCTTCCATTGGCATTTTATCTAAGTAAAAAGCAGAAGCTTCTTTGTGTCCTCCTCCGCCGAGAGCTTTTGAAAAAAGAGTCGTATCTATTCCCTTAGACCTAAAACTTCCTTTTATTTTTTCTTCCAGTTCAGTAAGAGTAAATAGAAGATTTATGTTTTTTATATCTTGCATACAAATTATTCCAAGTCTTAAATCGGCAGGATTCAATCCGTTTTTGCTAGCATCTTTTTTTGTAACGAAACTGTATGCAACTTCTTTTTCACCTATTTTTCTTCTTTCCATATTATTAAGGATTATGCCGTGAAGTTTTTTTAAATTCCAGGGAAGGGTGTTAATGGGATTGAAGAATTCTTCTTTATAATTAATTTCTCCTTTTTCTATCAAAAATTCGGCCTTTTTTATTGAATCTAAACTGTCTCCGTGAACGAAGAAATAAGTGTCAGTACAAATCCCTAAAAACAAAGCCCTAGAAATTATTTCGTTGAAACCAACTTTTTGATTTTGCAAAAACTCAACAATTATGGAGCATGTAGAAGGACTTTCAGTTTTAATATAATTTAAATCTCCATAATAAGAATTAGTTTCATGATGGTCGATGTTTATAAGTGTTAGATTTTTGGGAAATTTTTTGTTTATTATTTTTTCAGGATGACCTTCCAGAGTTCCGTGATCCAAAAATAGAATAATGTCAAATTTTTCCAGATTAAAGTCAGTTATTTCTTTTCCAAATTCTATTTCTTTTCCAAATTCATAAGTCATAAGATTTTCACCTAACCCATCTTTACTGATTACTTTAACATCTTTTCCTTCTTTTTCAAGCACACGCTTCATAGCGATACAGCTTCCAAAACTGTCACCATCTGGTTTTGGGTGTAAAGGTATAAGAATTCTTTCTGCTTCCAGAAGTTTGTCCCAAATTTCTTTAAAGGTATTGTTTTGTTTTTCCATTTTTTGTTTGTTTTGCCTAATCTTTAAGATTGGTTTGATCTAAAACTTTTGGCTGGTTTTGCCTGATTTTTAGGTTAGTTTGATCTAAAACCTCAAAAAACTTTTATCGTTTCTCTGGTTTTTTGGGCCAGAGAACCAGGTTCTCTAGGTTTTTAAAAGTTTTATATGCGGGGAAGAGGATTCGAACCCCTGTAGACACTAAGCCACTGCGTCCTAAGCGCAGCCCGTTTGACCGCTCCGGCATCCCCGCAGCTAAAATTAAGATTATGCGAGCATTTTAAAATATATCTATTGTCTTAGAATTCTGCGCTTTACTTGGCTTTTTTTATTTCTTTTCCAAGCCCCTCCAAATCATCTTTCAAGGCTTTTATAGAGCATGTAAAAACACTCTTGACATCCATTTGTCCGAAGCTTTCAAGTGTCACGACAAGCTCACCCGTTTTTTCAACTTCTGCTTTTTCTCTTTCTTTGTTGGCTATTCCCTCAACCACATCTGCAAATTCTTTTTTGCTGTCATCTGTAATAATTATTTTATCTCCTTTTTGCTCAATCTTTTTTTCAGGAATCACTTTTTTAACTTCATCAAGGAATTTTTTGTCAACACTTACTTTTGAAAGATTTCTGTAAAACATCAGTCCGGGAGAGAATTTTGAGTGTTCAACACCCATACCCGATTTAAGGCTTGCTTTGAATTTAATTTCTTGCCCTTTATCCAGTGTCGTTATTGGTATATTGTCATAAACGGGCTTGTGGCTCCCTTTAAGCTCCCCGGAGTAAACAATTCCTTGTTTTTTCACTTTCAGTTTAAGCTCTCCTGTCGAAGTTACTCCTGTAGTTCCCGGAGTTTCCAAAGGAATTAATCCAACTCTGTGAGCAATAGTTTCGTCATACAAAGGAGAATCGTTTTTAGAAATTTCTAATTCGTCAACAGCCATTATTAAAACACGGTTTATGTATCTCCGTATAGCATTTGCAAGAGTGTCTTCCATTTCTGCTGTAAATACAATCTGGTTTTCTTTTTTTTCTATTATTTTCATTTTATATTTTTCGAACCTCTATACTATATTTTTGGCCAGTTTCTTCGTCAGTATAATGTGCATGAAAAGTGCTATTGAATGTTGAAACATATTGATTATTTTTTTCTCCAGGAGGCCCTTTTTCTAGAATCAAACATCTAAATTCTGATTCTTCTATTAATACAGGAAGTGTATGCATTTCCTCTAAAAAATCCTCAGTTTTTTTAACTATGGAAGCTAAAACTTTTCTTGCTCCCCTTTTCAATTGTTCTTTACCGGTTTTTTGTTCTGTTGTCATTTTAGGGTCTTCTTCCTCTCCTTCCGCCTTTCTTTTTAGGTCCTCCGCGGGGGAATCTAGTAGTATCTAAAATATTAAGTATTTTAAAACCTTCTCTTGAAAGACTTTTTATTATTGTATTAGCTCCTGGTCCGGGAGCAGGATTTCGCGTCTTTGCACGTATTCTGAAATAAAGCTGTCCAACTTTAAGTTCTTTAAGCTTCTCAGAAACCCTTTTCGCAATAAACATTCCTATAGTAGGATTTGCTTTAAGCCTTCCGTGTTTTGTAACCATCCCTCCTGTAACCTTCGCAAGAGTCTTTCCAGACATATCCGTGACGTGAACAATAGTGTTGTTGAAAGAAGTGTAAATATTCACAACGGCTTCTACTTTTTTATCCTCTTTTTTACTTTTTTTAGATTTTACTTTGTTTTCTTTCTCAGATTTCTTGGTTTTTTCTTCAGTTCTTTTTTTTGCCTTTTTTTCTTTTGCCATTTTTATTCTTTACCTTCTTTTTTCTGCGTCTCATCAGATTTAGTTTTTTCCTTCACTTCCTCTCCCTTTTCTCCGGGTTTTTCTTTCTTCACTTTTTTCCTTGGTTTCTTGACTTCAATTTTCTCTTCCAATTTAACAGGGACAATGTATGAAGGGCTATCAATAGCTCTCCCATTGACTAAAACTTTTTTATGCGTGATGAGCTGCCTTGCTGTTTTTATTGTTGGAGCAAGCTTCTTTTTGTGAACGATAGTTTGAAGTCTCCTGTTAAGATAATCTTTTTTTTCCAATCCAAGGACATCAGCAATTGAATTAACCCCCATACCTATTTTTTTAAGCTGTTTGAACAAAGCTTCTTGTGCACTTTTTTCAGCTCCGATGAGCCTTTTAGCTTTTTCACGAATTGAATTAACTTCGGCTTCTGCTTTCCATATCTCTTTTTTGTTTTTCAGTCCAAATTCTTTTTTTATTTTGGCTTCTTCTTCAATCCTGGCCTTGTCAAAAGGGCGTTTTGGCTTTGAATATCTTTTGCGTTTGCGCTTCATTTTACTTCTTTCTTCTTATTCCCGCACCCTTGCTTTTGTTAGGGCGGAAGTTTCCTTTAGTTCTTTGACCGCGTGTAGGCAATCCTGCACTATGGCGCATTCCCCTATAACTTTTTATCTTTTTCAGTCTCTTAATGTCAAACTCTTTTTTTAAATCCAGATCTGAACTTGTTAAATGCATGTCTTTTCCTGTATCAAGGTCTTTTCTCCTGTTTAAAACATGGCTGGGAATTTGCGGGTTTTTAATAAACTCAGATATTTTTTTAACTTCTTCATCACTCAACGAGCCAATTTTACGGTTTTTCTGTAATTTTAAAGCGTTACACACTGCATTAGAAAAACTCCATGAAACACCTTTTATTTTTGTTAGTCCTGAAAGGATACTCATTTTACCCTCAATATCTTCAGAGAGGATTCTTACGACTCTTTCTTCGGCTTTTTTCTTTGCTGCCTGGGCTTCAGCTGACTTTTTTTCTTCATTCAGTGTTTTTTCTTCAACGTTTTTGTGTTCCATTTAGTTTTACCTTGTTTCAGCCTTTTTAAACCTTTTATCTTACAAAAAGCTTATACCTCTCAAATTCGGTAAGCTCTTTAAGAATTCTTTTTTCCACGGCTTTTTCAGGGTCAGGAAGATTTTGAATACGGTTTCTCATCTCTTCAAAATTTTCAAAAGACTTTTCTTTTCTTTTTTCAAGTATTTCTCTCATGTGTTTTTTTCCAAATCCCGGTAAAAGTTCTATCTGATGAACTCTTTTATTAATTGCTTGAGATTCATTAAAGAATTCAAGGAATTCCTTCTCTTTTTCTTTTACGATGTTTTTAATAAGTTCCTGGAGCTGGGACTTTGCGGACTCAGTAAGCTTTTCCTTATCAAGTCTTCCAAGAATGTAGTATATTTTGTCTCTTTTCCCCTCGCCAATGTAAACTTTTTCACCTATCTCAAGACCCTCTCCTCTTCTGGGAACTAATTCAAGAAGTGTCAGATTTTCTGGACCTATGGCTTGTGCTATAGGCATCATTTTCTTTTCCAAAGGATATCCGTTTGGAAGGTAATCTAGTATTATTGCGTGTTCTTCTTTCTTCATTTTCTTTACCTGAATTCTTTAATTGCATTGAGTATTTTATTCGCTTCATCGTCCGTGAGGCTCACATCGGTGAAAATTTTATTTAGATTCTCTTTATCTTCAGGAAGGAGGTCCATTATTTTAGCAATATGGATTTTTTTCACTTTCAAAAGGTCAAGTTTTTCAAGACTCTCTTTAAGTTTTTCAGCATCTTTTTCTTTAAGCTTAACAAATTTTTTTATAAACCCTCTTAACTCAGAGTGTTCGTCTTTGTCAAGATATTGTTGTGCTTCAATCATGCTTATCGGCTCATTACTTTTTATCATTTTATGTTTTTATTTTTTTTAAATGAATTGGGTTAACTATAAATTTTTTATCCCTATTTTTATCTTTCACTTTAATAACATAAGACTTTCCTCTTTTTTCTTCTACAGTGCCCGTTTTTCCCTGCATTCTTTCCGGAAAAGAAGCTTTAACACTCTTTTCTTTAGAAATAGATACTTTTTCTCCAAGATTCAAACGCTTAAAGTATTCACTAAATCGTAACTTCCCGCGCGAACGTAACTTCTTTCTCCTAACCATAATTTACTCACAAATACTTTATTTAAAAAACTATCTTTTGCTTTTTTATAGAAGAGAACCTGGTTTTTAGAAAGCATTAAACCTTTGTTCTTTTGTTACGGGCGCAACCCCTCCGTTAAGATTTGTAGAGCATAAATCATCTCTCTTACGGGCTTCTTCCATGTTTTTAACTATTGCGTTGAACATTTTTTCACCCCAAACACCTATCCCGCATTTAGAACAAAAATCTATAACACTTTCCTCAGCAACCTCCGCACCACAATAAATACACTTTTTCATCTTTTGAATCTCTTTTGTAAAATTTAACCTTCCTAAAAAGAATTAACGGCTTTTTAAAGATTTAGTTTGACTGAAAAGTTGTTTTTAGTTTAAGAAATATTTTCTAAATCCACTATAGCAAGTTTTAAAAACAATATTCAAGAGTTATTTATAATCAAAACTTAAGGAGAAAAATAAAATGATTATACCTCCGAGATGTTTTTCGTGCGGAAAGCCAATAGGTCAGCTATGGGAGACTTACAAAAAACGAGTAGCCGAAGGAGAAAAACCCAGAAAGGTTCTTGACGAGCTTGGCCTGGAACGTTTTTGCTGCAGGTCAGTATTTTTAGGACAGGAAGATTACATTGAACTGGTGAGTAAGTTCAAGAAGAGTTAATTTTTCGCGTTAAAAAAGTTAGTGTTTTACTTACATAAAAAATATAAATGTTTTTTATTTTTTGCTTGTATGGATACCTATTTATTTACAGGGTTGGCATGTTCTGGAAAATCAACTTTAACAAGAGAAATTTATGGGGTTTTGGCTTCCAGAGGAAATGAAGTAGTAAGGTATGATGGTGATGAATTTAGAAAAAAACTTGCGGAGGAAGGGATTGAATTAGGATTTACGCCCGAAGACAGAAGAAGGAATTTGGAGTTTCTCGCTTTCCATTCAAGAGAGGAGAATAGGGTAGGAAAAATTGTATTGGCTTCTTTTATAGCGCCCCTTGAAGAGTATAGAGAGATGATTAGAGAGATGGTTGAGCCCGAACGGTTTAAATTAGTTTATGTTCAGTGTCCTTTGGAGGTGTGTGAAGCAAGAGATGTGAAAGGAATGTATGCAAAAGCAAGGAGAGGAGAGATACCTAATTTTACAGGCATTTCAGCGCCTTTCGAAGAACCCAAAAACCTTCCCGCAGATTTAGTTTTAGACACTAGTTTACTTGAACCAGAAGAGTGTGTTAATATTTTTTTAAGGAGATTTAATTTTCCATCTTGAAATATAGCCACATTTTTCACAAGTAATGTTTTTCACTTTATTTTTAATCCGTATTTTTGGCTCAATGTAAGGCATTAAACACTTCTTACAAAACAATTTACGCTTTTCTTTCAGAGGAATGCTCTGACTCATTGCCAGGCGTTTTATCTTTTTAACTTCTTCAGGAGACTTATCTTTAATGTTTTTGAAGAAAAATTCAATTTGGTTTTTTGCTTCTTTTTTAGGTATTTTTTTCATTTTTTCATTTTTTCTATTTCTTTAACCATATAGGGAAGGATAAAATTGACTCCGTCATTAGCTTCTTGAATAGAGAGATTAATTAAATAAGGCTCTGCTCTAGGATATTCTTTTTTAAAATTTTTTATTCCAATAAAATCATTTGAACTTATCTTTGTTTTATATTTTACTTCTAAACACTTTAAACTCCCGCCTTTTTCTATTATAAAATCTATTTCTCTATTATTTTTATCGTTCCAGTACTTTACTTCGCCAATCCCTTTCTCTTTTGTTAATTCAGAAAACACAAAACCTTCAAATAAAAAACCCGCGTCGTCTCTAATTTTCAAATTATTAAAATTATTGATAAAATAATTTCTCACTCCATTGTCTAAAAAATAAATCTTAGGTATTTTTGTTAATTCTTTATTTTTGTTCTTGTAATAAGGCCTAATTATGTCTATCAAAAATGTTTCTTTTAATATTTCTAAATATCTAATAACTTCTTTATAACTTAACGAAGATACATGTGATATTTCTTCATACTTTATTTTTTGGGCATTATTTATGGCCAAATATTCAATTAGTTTTTTCACATTAAGAATTTTTTCCACTTTTAAATATTCAATTAAGTCCTTTTTTATATATAAATCAAATATGCTTTCTAAAACTTCTTTTTTTTCTTTTTCTGTTTTTTTCAAAATAACTTCAGGATATCCTCCAAAAATCATAAATTCTTTCAATTCCAAAAAAAGATCATTTGTAACCTTTTCTAAATTTTTTCCTTTTAAATCTTTAGAATTTTTTAACACCTCAAACTCTTTTTTCTTACCTTTAAACTCCAGAAATTCCTCGAAGTCTAAAGGATAAATGTAATTTGTCTTTTTTCTCCCTGCAAGAGATTCTTGAATTTGAGATTTTATTTTTAAAGAAGAAGATCCCGAGGCATAGATTTTTACATTTTTCAGATTATCATATACATTTTTCATTATTTTTGACAAATCAGAATATCTCTGAAACTCATCAAGAAATAAATAAAACATTTTGGTTTTTTCAGAATAATTATTTAATTTTAATGTATTTAAAAAATTTTCAAAAGAACTAACCTTTTCAAAATTTGAGAAGATGTCTAAATCAAGAAATAAACATTTTTCTTTCTTTGAAATTTCTTCAAACAATTGTTTTAATAATGTTGTTTTTCCCACCTGTCTTGCGCCAATTAGTAAGGAAATTTTTCTTTCTTTTCTTTGTTCAAAAAGTTCTTTATAGATATTTCTTTTTCTAATCATTTGAATTTTTAGAGTACTCTAAAATTTACAATATTTAATATTAGAATAAGTACTTTATAAAAGCTTCTATTTGTTTTTTAGATTCTTTTTTAGGTGGTTTTTTCATCTCGAGGTACCTTTTTTACTAAATCACTTTTCGGAATGTAGAAATTATCAAAATCACCTGGAGCAGCATTCATAATTCTCATTAAAACCCTATCTTCTTCCTCAAGTAAAGGTACGGCTTCCAAAACATTTCCATCAACACTATTTTCCTCTACAAATAGAGAAGCCCTTACTAGGTTACCTTTATCATAGGCTCAAAACGTATATATTCTCTCGTGCTCAAATAATCCCCTATTGACTTCAGAGCATCTTATCCCATAATAGTTTTTTTCCTTAAAATGATTTTTAGAGATATTTAAAGATTAGTTTAGAATCTTGAGTAGTAAAGAAAGTAAGACAGCATTGCGGTTTCACGTCTTATAGGACACTAACGCCGACAACGTAACTGACTTGACTTCCGGGTTCGGAATGAGACCGGGTATTACCCAGTTACTATGGCCGTCTCAGAAAAATAACTTTTTAGAGGTTTATAAATATTTTTATCTCTCCCCCTGTGCAATTTACCCCGGTAGGCCTGAATTAGATAAAAGACCATTGAATTATACAATTTTTCTATATCATAGTTCCCATCTTTTTGCCTTTCACTTAAGGCGCAATTCACGCATTCTGCTATTTGTCTAGGAGTTAGATGTGATTATAATATCTAATTGAATGTTTTTTCTCTAAGCGTCTTTCGTCAAGCGTCATTTTCAGTATTTTTTGCAGCAACGGTGCTAATTTTATTTTTTATTAGTAAATATTTATTTTTAAATATTCTCGTATATCAATCTTTTTTGAAATTCAAAAAACTTAAATAATATGTTTTCCTTTAAACTTAGTTAAAGGGTAGGAGTAATCAGCGGTTTAAGTCATCTTTATGGTGATTTATTTTGGGTCTCTAAGATTCACGCTGGCTTGTGCTACCCTCTTTTTTCAATTGTTGTTTGATTTCTAAAAGTTTTTATAGCACTGATTAATACCTATTTTAATAAGCAGGAGTAGCGAAGTGGCCAAACGCGCCAGCCTCAAGAGCTGGTCTCTTAGTGAGTTCGGAGGTTCGAATCCTCTCTCCTGCATTAATCTTTTCAAAAAAGATTAGACAAAACCAATTCAAATGCAAGATAAATTTAGCTTCAATTATATTTTTGCGCCTGTAGCTCAGCTGGATAGAGCGCTTCCCTCCTAAGGAAGAAGTCGAAGGTTCAAATCCTTCCAGGCGCGCTCTATAGTAAACCTTTAAAACTAAATTTTATTCTCACTTATAGGCGTGGGTAGTATAGTGGCAGTATAATTGGCTTCCAACCAATTGACCCGGGTTCGAATCCCGGTCCGCGCATACTAAAAATTCAAATGAGCGAAAAAAACGAAGAAAAACAAAAAGGAACTTTCCAGGAAAAATTTGGAGTGTTTCACGACAAACACTACAAGAAACTCCTGCTGATTCCTTTAATACTTTTATTGATAGGATTTGTTTACATGTTCTTATTTTATTCCGCCACAGGAGATTTCATTTATCGTGATATTTCTCTTACAGGAGGAACAAGTATCACCCTGATAAATTCTCAGCTTGATGCCGGCCAGCTTGAAACAGATCTTTCATCTTTATTTGAAGATGTAAGCACGAGGAGGATTTATGATCTCACGACGGGAGAGCAGGAAGCGATAATAATCGAAACAAAAACTGAAAGTGAAGAAGCAATAAGGATACTTGAAAACTATCTTGGGTATGAACTTACGGATGAAAACTCAAGCATAGAGTTTACCGGCAGCTCCTTAAGTGAGAGCTTTTTCAAACAGCTTTTGATTGCAGTTTTGATTGCTTTTATCTTCATGGCAATCGTTGTCTTTATCATCTTCAGGACTTTTGTTCCAAGCACCGCAATCATCATATCCGCATTTGCAGACATTTTCATGACTCTGGTTTTCGTCAATTTAATCGGTGTCAAGATGTCCACGGCGGGAATCGTGGCGTTTTTAATGCTTATAGGATACAGTGTAGACACAGATATTTTGCTGACAAACAGGATTTTAAAGCGTACAGGAAGGTTAAACGAGAAAATTTATGGCGCTTTCAAGACAGGAACAACCATGACTTTTACGTCTTTAATTGCGGTAGGAATTGCCTTGGTTTTTGCAAACTCTTTCTCAGTGGTCTTAACACAAATATTGCTTATACTATTCATCGGTCTTGCTTTTGACTTGTTAAATACATGGATAACCAATGTTTCGATTTTAAAATGGTATGCTCTAAAGGAAGAAGGTAAAAGATGAAAATCAAAAAAACATCTTTTGGAGAAATGGAGATTTTATTTGAAAAGCCCTTGATAGAAAAAATGACTTTTGAAAAAAAAGGAAGAAGCCATACACACAATCAATTTGAGTATTGTTATGTTTTGGAAGGTTCAGGGAAAGTTGTTGGAGCAAATAAAGAGGAGGTTAGTAAAGGAGATTTTTGTGTTATATCACCTAACACAAACCATTGGATGATTCCTATAAAAAACCATTCAAACTTTTGATTTTTTACGGAAATAAAATTAAACAACCTAAAAATAAAACAAAATTAAAATGAAGTTAAACAACCTAAAAATAAAATGAAATTAAAATTAGGATTCAAGTTATGGCTTTTGATAGTTTTTGTAGTCATGTCTTTTTTGATCATGTTCGGAATGCCTCCTGCTTTTTTGGAAAAAGGAGCGCTTGTTCAAAGCGTTGAAAGTAATTCCACGGCCTTTAATCAGGGATTCAGGCAAGGACAGATAATAACTGCCATAGATGGCCAGTCAGTCAAAAGTTTTGAAGATTTTTCAAGATTAATTCAGGAAAAATATCCTTCTCAAGAATCTGTGAAAACAGTTTTCACAATGAAAGAAACAGAAGTAATTTATTTTTCGAACCAAACACCAAAAATAACGGTTTCAAACATCCCAAAGTCAAATATTAAAACCGGACTGGATTTGTCCGGAGGCGCGCGCGCTTTGGTTCAGGCAGAAGGCCAACAACTAACAAGCCAAGAAGTGCAAGACCTTGTCGCAGTTACAGAACAGAGGCTTAACATTTATGGTATTTCTGATGTCCAGGTTTCTCCTGTTTCTGACCTCTCCGGGAATAATTTTATGCTTGTAGAGCTTGCAGGGGCGACTCCCGACGATTTGCGCAGTATTCTAGAGCAGCAGGGAAAATTTGAAGCAAAGATAGGAAATGAAACAGTATTCACAGGTGGAGAAGACATATCTTCCGTAGCGAGAAACCCTCCAGAAGCAGGAATTGAACAATGTTCACAACAAGGAGAAGGCTGGTTTTGTAATTTCCGCTTCACTATTTATCTTACCCAACAAGCAGCAGAAAGACACGCAGAAATCACCTCAACTTTAGGAGTAAATTCAACACCTCAAGGAAATTATCTTACTGAAAATCTTGATTTGTATTTAGACGACACTCTTGTTAACAGCCTTTTGATAAGTGAGGGTCTTAAAGGCCGTATAACAACTCAAATTTCAATCTCTGGTTCGGGAACAGGAGCAACGCAAGAAGAAGCAGTCATTCAGGCAGAAGAAGAAATGAAACAACTTCAAACAGTCTTAATCACAGGAAGTTTGCCGTTCAAGCTGGAAATTGTCAAACTGGACACCATCTCCCCAAACCTCGGACATGAATTTACAAACACAATACTAATCGCAGGCCTTCTTGCTTTAGTTGCAGCCTCTCTAGTTGTCTTCGCAAGATATAGGAGCTGGAAGTCTTCAATAGCAATGATTCTTATTAGCATGTCCGAAATTGTAATTATTTTAGGAGTGGCATCTTTGATAGAGTGGAATCTTGATTTGGCAAGCATAGCAGGAATTCTTGCAACAATAGGTACCGGGTTTGACGATCAAATTATTATTCTTGACGAATCTCGCCGCGAGAAATATCTCAGCTTAAAACAAAGGTTAAAACGCGCTTTCGCAATCATCTTCGGAGCGTACTTCACAGCCGTGGTCTCGCTACTGCCACTGCTTTGGGCAGGAGCCGGGCTGCTAAAAGGCTTCGCCTTCACAACAATCATAGGAATTACTGCAGGAGTGTTAATAACGCGGCCTGCCTTCGCAGAAATCGTAAAGAGGATAGAGAGAGATTGAGGAAGAAAACTGAAAAGCAATTGGAAAAAGAGAAGCAAAAGTTGAAAGAAACAAGAAATAAGGTTAATTTTATCCCTGCTAAAATTAAAAAAACCTGAAGAATAGTCCTGCTATTATTTAACAAGAATATCCATAATTGATGCAGATTAAATTTCAATTCACAAGTAATAAAAATACAATTTTGCTTTTTCTTTAAATGAAAAATAAAATAAAGAGAAATATCAAAGAAGGAATTCTCAGTGAAGAATCAGATATAAAAGACATTTGGCGAAGAATAAAAACCCGTGATTTTTCTGGGAATACTGGAATTGCAGTGAAAAACTCAGTTTATAATTTTTCAAAAACACTCATTTCAAAAATAGGTTCGCTTATTTTTGTGATAATTCTCGCGAGGCTTTTAATGCCCGAACTTTTTGGTTTGTATAGCCTGGCTCTGTCTACAATTTTGGTTTTTGCAGCATTTTCTCAATTAGGAATAAACCAAGCTTTAGTAAGATTTACATCCAATGCTTTAGGAAAAAACAAAAAAAACAAAGCAAAATCTTACATAAAATACTTTGGAAAAATTCAGTTTTTTTTGTTTTTTTTGTCTGTGATTTTAATTCTTATATTTTCGAAATTTATTGCTGAAACTTATTATCAAAAACCAATTTTTTTAGCATTGTTAGCAGGAGTTTTGTATATTCTATTTATTAGAGTATCTTCTTTCTTTGTTTCAATTTTAAACTCTTTGAACGATTTCAAAAACGATATGTTTCAAGAAGTTGCCCATCAATCATCTAGAATAATTCTTGTTCCTTTAGCAGTAGTTTATGCTTTGAAATATTCTCTTTCCAGCGAAATGATATTATTTTACATTATTTTGCTTCTTGCAATTTCATATCTTATTGCAGGAGTTGTTGCTTTGTTTGTTGTAAAAAACAAGCCTTTGTTTAAAATAAAAACAAAAGAAAAACAGAAACAAAAAAGTTTGTCAGAAAAAGAAAGAAAAGAAGCAAACAAATTTGTTCTTTTGACTGCAGTTATAGCCATCTCAGGAACTTTTTTTGGAAATATAGATAAGATAATGCTTGGAGGTTTTGTTGCAGGAGAGTTTATAGGTTATTACCAAGCAGCATTCAGTCTTATTGGAGCTTTAACTTCTTTGAGTGCTTTTGGTGCAGTTTTATTGCCTATTTTCAGCAGAATGAAAAAAGTCAGTTTAAATAGAGCAATGAAAAAAACAATAAGAATTGTGCTCTTAATAAGTACAGGAATTTTTACAGCAACGTTAATTTTTTCACATTTGGCAATTCTCATAATTTATGGAAGAGAATATCTTTTAGCAACAAATGTTCTTAGATTATTGACGGTATTGATCTTCATACTTCCAATTACAAGCATCTACATAACATATTTCATGTCAGAGAACAAACCAGAAATAGTCGCAAAATCTCTTGTTTTTTCAACATTTCTCAACGTAATTTTAAATTATATACTCATAACTACTATGCTCCAATTCGGAGAAATTTCTGCTGTTTACGGGGCCGCGATAGCAACAATAACAAGTAAGTTTGTTTATTTGGGAATGCTTGTCTGGAGAAGGCAATAGACAGGAAGCTAAAAAATTAAAAGTAAAATGGTTTTAAGATACAGGATTAAATACCATAATTTTTAAAAATAACTCTTTTTAATTTAATTTATGAAAACAGCACTTGTTTGTGGAGCAGGAGGATTTATTGGAAGTCACCTGGTAAAGAGACTTAAGGAAGAAGGCTACTGGGTTAGAGGAATTGATTTGAAAAGGCCGGAGTTTTCTGAAACTGCTGCAGATGATTTTATTGTTGGAGATTTAAGAGATAAAAAAACATGTATTGAATCTCTTACTTTACAAAATCAAGATGAAACTTTTGATGAAGTTTATCAACTTGCTGCAGATATGGGGGGAGCAGGATTTGTTTTTACGGGAGAAAATGATTTAGATATTATGCATAATTCTGCACAAATAAATTTAAATTTTGTTAGTCTTCATGACAAGTACGGAAGAATATTTTATTCTTCTTCAGCTTGTATTTATCCTGAAGATATTCAAACAGATCCTGATAATCCTGGGCTGAAAGAAAGCGATGCGTATCCAGCAAATCCTGATTCGGAGTATGGTTGGGAAAAATTATTTAGTGAAAGACTTTATCTTACTTTAAACAGAGTTACAGGAAAGCCTGTAAGAATAGCTCGTTACCATAATATTTATGGTCCTGAAGGGACATGGCAAGGAGGCAGAGAAAAAGCTCCTGCTGCAATGTGTAGAAAAGTAGCCGAAGCAGAAGACGGCGATGAAATAGAAATTTGGGGAGACGGAGAACAAACCCGTTCCTTTTTGTATATTGATGAGTGTTTGGAAGGGACTAGAAGACTTATGGAGTCAGATTTCACAGGGCCTGTAAACATTGGCTCAGATGAAATGATTTCTATCAATGGTTTGGTAGATATGGTTGCCGATATCGCGGGCAAAAAGATTAAAAAGAAGCATATTGAAGGACCCTTAGGAGTAAGAGGAAGAAATTCAGAAAACACATTTATTCAAGAAAAACTAGGATGGGCTCCAGACTATTCTTTAAGAAAAGGCATGGAAAAAACATATACTTGGATTGAAGAACAGGTAAGAAAAACCCAGGCTTCTGAATTTGAATATGATTGAATTTATAAATTAATTTTTATTAACATTAAAATGGAGAAAATATATTTTTCTAAAAAAAATCCTTTGGAAGCAGTTAAGAGTAAGAAAAAAGAAATTTTCCATTTTTTTAACTTTCATGATATTTGGTGGCTGAAAAAAGGCAAGCTTTTTGCAAAAAGCCTTTCAAATGAAAGAGACCTTTTTTTCCCTGACGGAAGAATTTTATCTTTGAGATTGGGAATCAAACAACAAAAAGGTCCGACATTCACAAAAAATTTTTTATCATCTGAGCAAGCAAGAAATAAAAATCATTTTTTTATAGGACCCGGACAAGATGAGATAAAAAAACTATCGAAAATTTCAAAAATATCTAAAACAAGATTAAAGTTCTATAATCCTCCTTACCTAAAAAATATAAAATTCCCTTTAGAAGAAGTAAAGAAAATAACTAAATTAATCAAAAAAGAAAAACCTGATTATGTTTGGTTAGGAATAGGTTGCCCAAAACAAGACATTCTCGCAGATCAACTTTATAATAAAACTAAAACAAAATCAAAAAAATTTCTGTGTGTTGGCGCCGGGTTGGATTTTTTGCTTGGAAAAAAGAAAGAAGCTCCGAAGATTTTCACGATTCTAGGAATAGAGTGGTTATATCGGTTAATTACAGATTTCCATCACACAAAAAAGAAAGCCTGGAGAAGCCTTATGGGATTTTTTAAATTAAATAATGTTGTGGGTGTGAGATGAAACCTGGGAAATGAAAGCAATAATTAATGGATGGTATAGAACTGGAAGCACTCTTTTATTTTATATGGTTGATGAATCCAATCCAAAGATAAAAGTTTTTGTGGAACCATTACACCCAAGAGCATACTATAATCAGGTAGGATATGATAAAAGCAACCCTCAACCCAAAGAAAGAAAAAATTACCTTCTATTAACGACCTCTAAATACAAAAAGTTAAGAAAGAAACATTTTTTAATAAATTTTGACTATTTTATATTTAATAAAAAAGTAAAGGATTACTTAGACGAAATTGATGGAGTAAATAAATCTGTCCTTCAAACAAATAGAGCTCATTTCTATTTAGAAGAACTAGCAAACAAATATGATTGTAATTATATCCATTTAATAAGAAACCCCTTAGATCAATGGTATTCTTTCAAAGAAAAAAATCCTTCGAAAAAGTTTAGAAAGTTACCTTTCAAAAAAGAGTTGAAGAGAATTTTAAATTTGAGAAAAAAACCCTTAAAAAATATGGGTGATTTTTTTTATCTAATTAAATTTTATCTCAAAAGAATAGGAAAGTCCTCGAAAAAAAGCGGGCCCTTTTATCTAAACGAAGAATTTAAAAAGTTATTTCCTGAAAAAAAAATCGTTTCTGAATTTGAAAAATTTGTTTTACTGTGGCATAAAATCAATCACAATGTAATAAAAAATCTTAATAAAAAAAATGGAAAGATTATCTGGTATGATGATATGATAAATGAACCTGAAAAAGAAATGAGGGAAATCTCTAAATTTTTAAACATAAAATTAAAAAAAGACAGGGATATATATAAAAAAGCCCAATTTAAATTCAGAGAAAGAGATGTTAAAAAATTTTTGAAAGTTGTAAAAAAACACGGCCTTGAAAAACAAACGAGGAAAATTTTTTCTGATTGTAGAAATAAAAAAATAAAGAAGTACTATGGTTTCTAAAAAAATAAAGAATAAAAAAATAGGATATTATGTTGCAGATATTGATCCGTTGAAGAATTCTTCGCTGGGCGTCCAAAGATTTGCCCTCAAGGTTTTAGAAGAATTTTATAAAAAAAACCGAGTAATTGTTCTTTTTTGCAACGAAGATAATTATTACCTATTTAAAAAATTTGAAGATAGATTCAAAGTAATAAAACTTAAAAAAATATCAAAAAACAGGATTATTAATCGACTTGCTTTTGACCATGTGTTGGTTAATAGATATGCAAAAAAAGAAAATTTAGATATCTTGTTTTTCCCTAAAGGAATAATTCCATTAAGAAAAATTAAGGGGGTAAAATACTTTTCTGTTCTTCACGATCTTATTCCAAAATATTACGTGATAAGTGAGAATTCAAAATTAAAGTTCAGATTAAAATATATTCCTGCAACACTCTTTTTAATAAATTCTGCAAAAAAATCAGATAAAATTTTTACTGTGTCAGAATTTTCAAAAAAGGAAATTTCTAAATACACTGTTTCAGAAAAAATAAAAGTTATTCCGGAAGGATTTGAATTAGAAAAACCATCAAACGAATTAAATAAAAAATTGAAGCCATTGAAAAATAAACCTTATTTTTATATAATTGGAAATAAAAATCCCCACAAAAATCTTGAAAAATCAATTGAGTTATTTTTAGAGTATAATAGAAAAAACAAAAATAAATTTAGTACAGTAATTACTTCTGAAAAAATTGGGAAGTATAAAGGCAATAAAAATCTTAATTTTTTAGACAGGGTTAGTGACAAGGAATTAGCTACAATCTATAAAAAAGCAAAACTAAGTATATTTTTATCTGATATAGAAGGGTTTGGGCTTCCTTTGATAGAATCTTATTCACTAGAAACTCCCGTTGTTTTTAATAATAAAACATCTCTAAAAGAGCTTGGAAAACATATAGATAATGTAGGGGCTTGCGATATTGAAAATAAATATTCTGTTTTTAATGCAATTGATAATGTTTTGAAAATAAGTAAAAAAGAAATCATAAAAAACAAAAAAATATTAGAAAATAAGTTTAACTGGAAAAATTGTGCGAATGAACTAATTAAAAATTTTTAAGTTTTTAACCAATAACAATAAACGATAGATAAAAAATGAAAACAATTGAACACAGTGAAAAAATAAAAAAATTAATGGGATTTATGGAAAGGAATAAAGAAAAATTTCCTTTTTCAATGTTAATTGATTTAGAAGATTTTTTTATAAAATTTTATATTTCTAAAAGAAAATATTATAAAGCAAGAATTTTACCTGGCAGGAAAGCCATTTATTTTCCTATAGAAAAAGTAGCTACAAGAAGTCTTTTCAGTGTTTTTGACCCAAACAATAAAAAAGTAAAACCAATAAAAAAAGAATTTTTTAAAAGATACAAAGATCATTTCAAATTTACCTTTGTGAGAAATCCTTACGATCGGCTTGTTTCTTGTTATGAAGATAAAATCATGAGTGACAGAAAAAAAGAAGATTTGTTAATAAAAAATGAGCTTTATAAAAAAATGCCTTTTAAAGAATTTGTAAAAGCAATATATTCTATTTCAGATATCAGAGCAGACCAACACATAAAATCTCAATATTTTTTTGTAGCCGATAGAAAAGGAAATTTGCTTGTAGACTTTATAGGAAAATTCGAAAATTTGCAAGATGATTACAAAAAAATTTGCAAGAAATTAGGAATAAAAAAACCCAAAAAACTACCAACAAAAAACAAATCAAAAAGGAAAAAAGATTACCGAGAATATTATGATAAAGAAACTAAGAGACTTGTTTATGAGAGATATAAAAAAGATTTTGAAATGTTTGGTTATAGTAAGAAGTTTTGAGAATTAGGGAGTGTTTGGTCAATTTTTAATAAAAATATATTACAAACAACAGTCATCTTTTTATAGTAAACCCTCTTTTTTTCAAAATGGGGAAAATTGTTGCGGTTATACTTACTGTGAATAGAGTAAAATATTTAGGCAAGTGTATAGAATCTTTGCTGAGACAAAAAGTTGATTCAATAATTGTTGTTGAAAATACTTCAGAGCATGAAATATTTAAAGAAATAGAAGAAGAATATAAGAATGAAAAGGTATTTTTTATCAAAAACAAAAAAAATTTGGGTTCGGCAGGAGGATATGGAAGAGGCATTGAAAAAGCATACAGGATGAATGCGGATTGGGTATGGATTTTCGATGATGATTGCGAGGCCAAAAAGAATTCTCTTAAAGAACTTATTCTTGCAAAGGAAGAATTAGAGAGAAATAAGGAAAGAATAGGTTTTCTTACATCACTACAAATTTATTTGGATGGAGGGATGGCTCCAGTAACTTTCAATTCCAAAAATCCTCTTTGGCTAAGATATTTTCCAAAATCAATAGCAGAATTAAAATGGTCTGTTTATACAGGAACCCTTATAAATATGAAAGCCGTAAAGAAAAAAGGGCTACCAATAAAAGAGATGTTTTTGTATGAAGATGATACAGAGTTTACTTATAGGATATCTCAAGACTATAAAGGGTTTCTGGTCGGCAAAAGTCAAATTCTGCACAAAGATTATCTTTCGAAAAGAGAGAATTTTGGACCTTCAACAAAAAACCTTAAAAGATACAGAACTTATCTCAGAAATAAAACTTATTTTATGAAGATACTTTTTAAAAATAAGGATAAACAAATAGCAGTAATCTTTTTTCTAAGTATACTAAACTCTTTCTTCAAAGATATAACAAAATTTCCTATTTTATTATTTTCTTTTTTTGAAGGTTTATTTTTTCATCCACGAATAGAAAGGATATAGATGGAATTCCACAAATATTATAAATCCTTCATTTTTCTTTTTTTTATGTTAGATGATAAAGTTATTCTCATAACGGGCGGAACAGGTTCATGGGGGAATGAATTGACCAAGCAACTCTTAGAGAAATATAATCCAAAAGAAATAAGAATTTATAGCAGGGGAGAACACAAGCAAGTCCAAATGAAAATAAAATTTTCTAAGGATAAAAGATTGAAATTTATAATAGGTGATATAAGAGATAAAGAAAGGCTTTTGATTGCTTCAAAAGAGGTAGATTACATTTTTCATTTAGCTGCCCTAAAGCATGTACCAGTTTGCGAAGAAAATCCATGGGAGTCTGTTTTAACAAATGTTTACGGTACAAGAAATGTTATTGAATGCGCCATAAAAAATGATGTGGAAAAAGTGATAGATGTTTCAACAGATAAGGCAGTAGACCCTATAAATATGTATGGGACATGTAAAGCTTGTGGAGAAAAAATGATGGTTGCCGCAAATCAAGAAACTAAAAAAACATCGTTTGTTTGCATTCGTGCAGGGAATGTTATAGGAACAAACGGAAGTGTAATTCCTTTATTTAGATCTCAAATAATAAAAAACAATGAAATAACCATTACGGATGATAGAATGTCAAGGTTTTTCTTTCCTTTATTTGATGCCATTGGACTGATTTTTAAGGCTATAAAAGATTCTGTGGGAGGAGAAATATTTGTAATGAAAATGCCTTCGGCAAAAATAGTTAACTTGGCAGAAGCAATGATAGAAGAATTAGGAGATAAAAATACAAAAATAAGAAAAATCGGAATAAGAGAAGGAGAAAAACTTTATGAAACTTTAGTGTCAAAGTATGAAGTTTCAAGGTGTGTAGAAGCAGGGGAGTATTTCATAATATTGCCTTATCAAGATATGCCCAAAATAAAGGAAAAGTATGGAAAAGTATCCCTTCTAGATATTGGTGAATTCAACTCGATGAATACTCAGCAAGTAGATAAAAAAGAAATAAAAAAGATATTAAGAGAAGAAGGATGGTTCAAAAAAGAGATAAACGGAACATATTACGGACAAAAGCTTTCCAAAGAAAATTTAAAGGATGTATTTAAATCAGAAGGATGGCAAAAAAAAGAAGAACTAGGATAATGGCTAGAAGAGTACTAATTCTTGGAAAAACAGGAATGTTAGGTCATTTACTGTTTGATTATCTTTCTTCAATAAAAAATTGTGAGGTGTTTGGAACTATAAGAAAGGATTTGAATCCTTTAGAAATGTCTGAAATAGAAATAGAGAATACAATAAACAAATATTCTCCTGATTATGTGGTAAATTGCATAGGATTGATAAATATTTATGCAAATAAAAATGAAGAGCTTGCAACGAAAGTAAATGGAGTTTTTCCACATTTTTTAGCATATCTTGGAATAAAAAATAAATGGAAATTAATCCATATAAGTACAGATTGTTATTTAGATGAAGATATTTATGGGAGAAGTAAGAATCTCGGAGAAATAAATGATAATCATAATTTAACCATTAGAACAAGCGTAATTGGCCCAGAAATAAAAGAGGGTTTTGGGCTGTTTCACTGGTTTATGTCCCAGAAAGGAGAAATTAATGGATTTACCAAGGCCCAATGGGATGGGGTAACGACATTACAGTTAGCAAAGTTTATCACAAGTGTAATCAATGAAGGAAATTTTTCAAATATTGTGGACTACAGGACAAAAGAATCCATTACAAAATATAAGTTGTTAAATTTAATTTCAAAAATATTTAATAAAGATATTAAAATAAAAGAAGACAATAAAGAAGTTAAAGACAAAAGAAATCTAAATGCAGATAGATGGTGTAAGAAAAGCTATGAAGAACAAATAAATGAATTAAAAAAATATATGGGAAAGAGAAAAAATAAATATACCCTTTATTTAAGGAAATAGCTTTCAAATGTTTAAAAAAATTTATTTAAAAATTTTTCCGGATTATTATTTTTTAGAATTAGAAAAAGCCCTTTCAGACGTGAAAAACGTGTTGGATCTTGGGTGCGGAAA
>CAZDCI010000006.1:0-39453 GCA_964503975.1 Candidatus Woesearchaeota archaeon | reverse complement strand
AAAAAGAGAATGGGATTAATTTGTCGTTAGGAAATAATTATCGGATACTACAGTTACGTTATCATTATCTAGTTTCAGCAACTACGATATCAAAGAATTTTCGCCGATCCCAGAACTTCCCTTAATCCCGATGATAGGCGACGTTCAGGAGAATTTTAAGAAAGAGGTCTTCCATACTTATCTAACGCTATATACTTTAAACCTTCCGTAACTTCTGAAACTTGTGCAAAATTTCCAGATAAAACATCGTGCACCATTCCATACTCAGAAAATCTTTCTTCTTCTTTCAAAACATATTGTGGATTTTCTCCATCCTCTTTTGAAGTGACTGAATAAATTCCTAATCTTCGTCTATAATTATCATGATGGTGCACTTCCCAAGAACCCCAAGCATTCAAAACAACTTTTTCTCCCAAATCCAATTCAGGAATTTTACATCTTATCTCTTCTTCATCTGGTTCGTCTTCTCCAGAAAAAGTATTCTCCACCATATGTTTATCTTCAAATTTGATTACAGAAGATTTTTGAATTACATCTGTTAGTGTCATAATAAACTAAATGGAAGATTTCTTTAAATATTTTTATATAATTTAGAATATAGTGCTGAACGCTTCGGATTTTACTCCGCTGCACTCTCCTCACCTCAACAACTCATTAATCTCTTTTTGAGTCTTTAGAATGAGTTTCTTAATTTTCACAAAATCCTCACGGTTTTTCTTTTCGTAAGCATCTTTAAGCCTCCCTATATTTTGTTCAAGGCTCAAAACCAGCTGATTCAAGACAGATACTTCAGCATCCAAATCAAACACACCTTTTTCCATAAAACAAAAAAGGAAAAACCGGTTTATTAAATTTTCACTGTTGTTAGTCTTGGTTCATAATTGCAACAGCCTGCATCTTTTACCTAACATGGGTTGTTAAACCAATAAATCTGTCTTCCAATTGTTGTGTTTTTCTATGATAAAATATAAAAATGGTTTTGGTTTTTTGATACTAATGACTTTAAGAGACATCCAGCGTGAAGTGGATGAATGGACCCGCCAATTCACTCCACAATACTGGCCTCCGCACGAGATTCTTGCACGGATGGCAGAGGAGGTTGGAGAGCTTGCCAGAGAAGTAAACCACCTTTACGGAACAAAGAAAAAGAAAGACGGTGAGCCAGACAGGAATTTGGGTCAGGAGCTAGCGGATATTCTTTTTACAGCGATCTGTATGGCAAATTCAAAAGGAATTGACTTGCAAGAAGAGTGGGACAAGATGACTGAAGAAAAGCTTTACAGGAGAGATAAAGACAGATATGAAAAGATTTAGTTAAGTTTAATTCACTTCTGTTTCTTATAAAGAACTAGGAAAAGAATTCCTGCTATCAGAGAAACCGAAGAGATAATTATGAAAAGAGGATCTTTGTACGATATGCCGCTCCCAAAATATGCCAAAGACAAACTTCCTCCTATATGTCCTAATATCATTAAAGGAACGAATACTTTTGTTTTTAGTGAGGAGAATCCTGCCAGATATGAAAGTTCATCATCGGGGAAAAAGGGCAAGAAGTACATTAGGAAAAGAAGAATCTTCCCTTTCTCAAAAACGTTATCATATTTTTTAATTGTCGGAGACTTTACAAATTTTTTAATGATTTTTCTGCCAAATTTTCTTCCTATATAAAATGCAGTGAACGTCCCTAAAACCCTGCCTATCCAGTTGTATATGAAGCCGTAGAAAGTTCCAAAAATAAACCCTCCCGCAATTCCAACAGCGTAATGGCTAAAAGGTGTCACGACTACCTGAATTATTTGGATTAAAATGAATACTAAAGGAGCATAAGCCCCATAGGGCTCAACGAAATTTCTTATTTTGTCTTGGCTAGTAAAAAATGAAGAAGGATATAAGTATCCTATAATCAAAAGAATTATTGGAATAATTGTTAAAAGATACCAGATAAATTTTACTTTTTTCATGTTCACTGTATCCCGAATCTTTGTAAAACGGCTTCTTTGTTTTTGTAATACTGGTTTATTATTTCCTGGAACTCCTGGAACTCAAAAGCCTTGTTTTCATAAAGAGTATACAGAAGCTGGATTCTTCTCTGGAACTCCTGGTTTATTTCCTGTATTGTTATCCCGTATCTTTTTGCTATTTTTTCAAATATCTTACTGTTCTTCTTAAAGTAAAACTGGTCGTCATTAGGGTTCCAGTTGAAAGGGGTGTTTGTAATCGCAACTCCGTCAGGATTTATGTTAACAATTTCAACAATTTCTCTGAGTTTACGGGTTTCTTGTTTTTTAACGATTGCGTGGGTCATGATGCAAACGCAGTCAAGAACGTTTAACAGAGTTGGTGAGAGTTCTATCGGAGGAGTTTCTAAACGCTTTATTACGGTATCTACCGAGTCGGCGTGCATAGTGCTTATGGAAGAGTGTCCAGAAGCCATACCCTGAAACAGGACATAAGCTTCCTTTCCTCTGACCTCTCCAACAATTACATAATCAGGATTTTGTCTGAACGAGCTTCTCAACAAAGTAAAAAGGTCTACTTCTCCTGTATCTCCGACTCCGGTAGCCCCTCTCACGACGCTTGGGAGCCAGTTTTCTCTTGGTAAATTTAACTCGCGCGTGTTGTGAATAAAAACATTGTTACAAATGAATTTTTCATGTTTAGGAATGCTTAAATCAAAAACCTCAATTTCTTTTGAACTAATCTTTTTAACGCTTCTAACCCTGTCCCAATAAATGTCGTTATGAGACAAATCATTATATTCTGAATCTGGAATTGCAACTTTTTGAAGATACTCCCTTCCTATGTTTTGTTTTCCAGCTAAATAAGGCCAGGACAATCTGGAATGATTTTCACTGACATCTTTTAATTTTTTTATCGATAAAGGAATCACGTCTGATTTTGTGTGGTGTGCTTTTTTATTCAACAAGGAAAGTTTTCTATTTTTTCTTTCTTGCAAAAATCCAATTTCTTTGAATTTATCTATATTTTCACTCGAGGAAATGGAAAGATTGATGCACTTATCTTTCCGATTAAAATCGTTTATTCTTGAAATAGTGTTTAATCTTAAAAACAAGGTTTGAATATCTTCAAGTAATTTATAGCTTTGTGAAGAGCAAGAAACCTCAAAGGTTTTCACACTTCCATCTGCACTGAAATATCCTCTTAAGAAGTGTTTTATTTGCTCGTTTGATAAGCTATGGATGAAATCCGGAATTTTTTTAGTTGACGAGTATCCTTTAAATTCTAAAACATCTTTCATAAATTTGTAAAAAACAGTACTGTGAATCCTTATGGATACTTCTTCATCATTCATTAAAGAGTAATTCAAACCAAGGTTTTTTGAAACTCTTTTAACAATTTCTCTGCATTCTTCATCTGAATTTGAAACAATAACAGAATTTTTGTTGTGTCTGTCGTAGCTTCCATCACCAATCCATAATCCAAGAAATTCTAAAAATTCTTTGTTTATTTTGAACAATACAGGTATAGAGCCTGTATTTTTGCTTTTAATACTCAAACTTTCAAGTTCTTTTTTTGAAAACGTCTCTTTAAGTTTTATGAATTCGCTTACTTTGATTATGTCGTGATTTTTCCACCACCTAAATCTTTGTTTTTTTACACCTAATTTTTTATAATCATATTTTTTAAGCATTTTTTCCACTGGTTTTCCCTGAAGAAAATCATTTTTAAAATATTCGAGATAATTCATAAGATTTACACCTTTTATCCTTTTACCATCTATAGGAAGGCTTCTGGGAACTGCAACGAAAGACTTGTTTTCTTTTAGGTCTTCAGGTTTTACTTCTTCCAACCCGGAATCTCCTAATGTAAAAAGGCTGTGATCTTTAGTAACTTTTATTTTTCTCCCTGTGGCTGTAAGAATTTCATAAATATCTTTTTTAACCTTATGTTTTATATAGTCTGAAGGCTTAACCCAAACAATTTCTTCTTTTTCATTAAGAGTCATGACTTCAGCGTCCAATTTTTTATCAACAAGATTTTTTATTGTAGTATTTTTTATTTTTCCATTTTTACGGATTAAAATTCTGGAATCTCCGGTAACACTGTCTTCAATACTTACGACTCTCGCCTCAGGAGGTATGAAGAAAGCGATAGCATTTAGCAAAGTGGTTTTTCCCGAAGAAGTTCCTCCTGTCAAAAGCAGATTCATTTTATATTGAACAAGAAGCCAAAGGTAAGCAAGCATTTCAGGACTTAAAGTTCTGAAAGCTATAAGTTGAGGAGGAGTCCACGGAGTTTTTGTGAATTTCCTTATTGTAAAAGTCGGTCCGCGGGAAGTGATATCTTTAGTGTAAGTTGCATTTACACGGCTCCCGTCAGGAAGGCTTGCGTCTAAAATAGGGTCTGCATACGAGATGTGTTTTCCCGAGCGCTGAGCTAGTTTTTCAACAAAACTTTCTAAACGCCCCATATCACTGAAAATGATGTTTGTTTTCAGGTTTCGGAATACACGATGAACGATATAAACCGGACTATCTGCGCCGTTACACTCTATATCTTCAACAAAATAATCATTCAGTAAAGAGTCTATTTCATTAAACCCAACAAAATCCCTAATCAGATAATAATATATTTTTTTGTAAGTTTCATAGCTCATATTTATTCCGAGTTCAAAAGCAATGACCTTGAACCGCCTGTCAATATAGTCTAAAAGTTGCTCGGTTTCTTTTTCTACCACGGTGTCAAAATTAATCATGTCTCTCATAGCATTAAGAATTTGCTCTTTGTAACTAAATTCTAAATCTGTCAAGACAGGTTCTTCAACTTCATAAACAACTTCATACTGCTGAGGGTCCCAATAAATATGGATAAAAGCATAAGGAGAAATTACCGCGTAACGAACATTAATTTTTGTCTTATCTTTTACCTTTTGCATAGAAGGCACCTTAGGATTGAAATTAACCTGCACTTTAGGAAAGTCTTGTATATTTTTAGCCATATGAAAAGTTAGTTAATTACTTCAAAATTTATTTTTGGTTTCCCGTTTTCATCATTCCCCTGGTTGGAAATTAAAATCTTGTAGGGATTTGAAGATTTACTGAGAGTTCTTTCAGTGTCTGCATTGTCGTAAAGCAAGTTATGGCTACTGTAATTTGAAGTTAAAGTCACTGTGTAAAGCTCCCCTTTTTGTTCTGTTAGAGCGAGTATCTTTCCTATTTCAAGCTTCGTTTCAGGCTCGCTGTAAGCATACTCTCCGGTTATTTCAAATAAAAGCAAGTCGTTTGTTCCATTTATTGTTAAGGTTCCTTCTCTGATGCCAAGCTCAACGACTCTTTGATTTCCTGCATCTCCTATATTTTTTATTACACTGTTTATTTCTTCAAGCATTGAAATTGACTGTTCAATAATTGCTTTGTCTTGTATCTCGTCTATTTTTGGCTTGATAAAAGCCAAAGCCAATCCAATCATGGCGAAAGCAATTAAAGTATAAATGACGGTTTCAACCCAGATTTGCCCTTTAGTGCGCCGGACACCTATGCGACCTCTTTTCATATTCAAATATGGGTGAAATCCTTTATAATATTTTTCTTTTGTTTTCCTGTCTTCGGAAAAAGACTCAAATCAAGGAAGCGCATGCAGGGAAATCAAACAAAGAATCTGAAACTCCGCACTGGTTATCATCTACTTTTGGAGATATTTCAAGCGCATCTGGAGCTGAACCTAAACCAGTATAATTATATGTCAAACCCGAGTTTTTTCCTGGCAAAACCACCCCCCCTCCTGAATACATAGCAACATTATCATCGGTTGCTCCTGAATCATCTATTGTAAAGGATTTTGAACTTGTTGCAAAAGATATTGATACGAGCAAACTGTCAATTTCTACATCTCCTACAGATATTGAAAACTGCAAAACCTCATTTTTGGAATCGTAACACGTGTAAAGCTTGTTTATTTTCACCTTGTCAAAAATATCCACGCACGAATTTACACTTCCGAGCTCTTTGCTTACAAGATTGTTCACGACTGTCCAGACAATCGCAACTAAGGCAATGGCTAGAGCAATCATAATCATTGTAGTAACAACGGCAGATAAACCTCTTTTTCTCATTTTATTAAAGAGTAACTTCAACTCCGTATTGGTCATCACAGACATATGTTTTTTCTCCAGACTCAGATTTTCCCCTTAAGACAGGAATCAGCAAGGCAGAACTCTTCCCTGAGAATTCGGCGCTATCGCCAACACTGTAAGATAAAACGTTTCCCTGATTTAGTCCTGATGCTGGCCAGTCTACTCCAAAAATGTCTTCTAAATCAACGCTTGTCTGACTTCTCCCTCCGTCACTGAGCAGCTTAGCTTTTATCTGATAAACAGGAACGTTCCCAAGATTTGACATGGTTAAAGTTCCTGAAGAGTAACTCGCATCAAAACTCACATCTTCACAAACCAGCTCAATGTTTGTTCCTCCGAATTTTGTCACGGCTTCTCCTTGAAACCCTCTAAACCATAAGAAAATAATCAAACCTATAACGACAACCATCGCAACTAAAAGCACGGTTGCAATCACAGGAGAAAGTCCCCTTTCATTTTTTCCCATTTTAATACTTGTATTTTGCAATTTATAAATTTAGTTATGTTACGAAACCTGGAAACAGTAGATTCTTGCAGTATCACTACAATAATCAGTGTTATATTCTGTCCACTCTTTATTAGTACTACCTATTTGTCCCCTGTTTGCATTAACCAGATCGCTTGTAGTTGACCAGTCGTTACATGTGTTTTCGTTTTCTGTTCCGTCTGATTTTGTGCCTGTTAGAACCCCTCCTGACGATTGAGAACCTCCTTCTTCGGTTTTGTTGATTGCATTTGAAATATCTCCATCAAGCAAATCTTCCTTTCCGCTTGCGATTAATATTAATGGCTCTCCTGGGAGAATGTAAATTCCGTCCCGTATACGGTCTCTTGCATTTACAGAACTTGTAGATAGCCAGGCAACATATGTTTCTGAACTGACTTCAGATAATGAAGAATCTCCTGCAAGAGAGTTGCATATGTTATCTGCTCTTAAAATGCCGTTGCTTCCGCCAGAAAAATTCGCATACTGCCCTGTTGAGCTGACAAAAACAATGAGCTTTTCAAGAACATTAACATTTTGAGTTACTTTGGAATCACCGCAGACAACCAAACGTTCTCTGTTACCAAACACACGATCCTGAAACGGAGTTATGCTAATTCTTAAAGGCGTTCCTATTTCTTCAGGAAGAGAGAATATGTTTGTTGAACCCTGATTTGGACGCATCTCTTTTCTTATAGAATTTCCAAGCAATTTTCCAGATGCAGAAGTTTCAAACAAATACTCTGAGATGTCTATGTTAGGTATTTCCTGACCTGATTCGTTGGCAATATGCACGAAGTATCCATCCAGATTAAACCTCCCATTGTTGTTCAAGGTTACAGTCAAATTTTTTGAGATGGGATTAAATTCCGCGTTTTCCAAAAAAACAGAAACCCCGTCGGCACACTCCAAAGATTCAGTAGGAACGTAAGTTTTTATCCATGCATAAGTTATTACCCCGATTATGACCGCAAAAGTAACCAAGAGAACATACCCTACCATTACACTCACCCCTCTTTTTTCCCTCAAAAAATTAGACCTGATTTGAAACGACATGTTTTTCATCACCTATTTTTTTAGACATTATAAAATAAAAATTTTCCCCTTCTTTCATTTCAAACTCTTTGTCAAATCCATCAAGAGCGAGAGTCACGTTGTTATCTGTTGAATAATAATCTGTGAAGATTACGCCTTCTTCAATGGCAAGACTTTCACTTCCGGAGCTTGTAGCAAGCGCCACTGTTTCAGAATCTGACTGGTAAGCAACAAAAGTAAAATTTGACTTTTCCCCGAAAATAAAATACATATTTTTATTTTGACTTTTTGTGTTTATATAATCCACAGTAAAGTTTTCCAGTAAAGAGTTTATTTCAGTATCGCTAAGCTCGTTATAATTAGCGTAGTCCAAGACATAAGAAGATTCTATTTGCATTTCCTGTTTAAAGTCATCAAGGTTTGTCTCTGAGCTTGTTCGTGTGTAGTTAACAACAGAAACTATTCCTATGACAACAATGGAAATTATTATTGCAGCAACAAGATAAAACTCCCCTCTTTTGTCCATAAATGGAAAAAGAAAAACCGGTTTATTAATTTAGTGATTGGACTTTTTAAATTTCACTAGAATGAATTCCGTTATTATAAACCCCAAGACAAACATACTCCGGGTTTAATCCATTAGAGGAAAGATACTTTTGCAATCTTTCTTCCCACCGAGTTTGCTGGTCGTGTCCAAATGCAAAGATGTCAGGTTTTAATTTAAGAATTGATTCTAATCCATCATTAAGACTGTCCACATAGGCTTCTGAAATCATATCTAATTCAATTAATTCTCTTCTTCTTGTTTCCGCTGTTTTTTCAGGTAGACTTCTAGAATTTTCTTTTACTTTTTCATCTGGAATCACTACTACATACTACATATAATCCATCCCCTAAATTTCTTGCATGTCTAAGAAACTCCAAATGTCCATCATGCAATCCGTCAAATTTTCCCCAACAAGCAACTTTTACCATCACAATATTATAAGATTAATATTTTTTAAATTTATATTGATTATGTAGACACAGAGGTTTGCTCAGGGATAACCAGAAAGCTACCTTCATTCTTCCTCGGCTCTGCGACCCGCTAAGCATCTTAACAAATGTTTAGGGCTGCTCCGATCAAGGCCTGACCCTGTTCGCATATGCAAGATCAAAACGGACAAAGCGTCAACGTCCGAACAAAGACTTTCTGACGCACCAATCACGCCCCTCTTGCAGTCTGCCTAAAGCCCGTTTGCAAGCAGCGGAGGGCTAACCCGCCGACTGGTCTACAATAAAATTAGATATTTTGGGTTTTTAAGGTTTGCGACACATTTTTTTGCACATAAATAAAACAAAACATTTATAAAACTTCTTCTTTTGTTATTTGCATGGAAGAAAAAAAGAATCTTACATTAAGGATAAATAAAGAAGTATTAGAAAAAGCAAAAAAACTTGGTTTAAACCTTTCATCAGTAACGGAAGGGTTTCTAAAAACAGTGTCTTTTGCCGGCGAGAAGAAAGTGGTAAGGACCAAAGAATTGAGAGACTACTATAGAAAGGCGTTTATGGAAATAATAGATCTTATGCAGGAGTGGGGAATAACCTCTTATCTTGAAATCGGAGGTCATTCTGAAGAACAAGAATTTATAGATTCTAAAGGAAATGCTTCTTCCCATGTGTTTTCTCACGAATATCTCTTAACTCCTGAGGGAATTATAGAGCACTATCTATCTGATTTTGAAAAAACACTAAATAAATGGAAGTTAAACGAAGACTGGCCTGTTCAATATGTTTATGAATCTGGCAAGATAATTTCGAATCTTGTAGATCTTCTTTATAGGCGTGCCGAAAAAAACAAAGAAAAAGTTGAAGATTTGAACATTTTGAAAAGTGTATTAGGTAAACTGAGAGGAAGAAAAGAGGAAAAAAATGAAATATAAGTTAAAACCAATTATAAAAAAAATTATGAAAGTGTTGAATAAGCACGGATTCAAAATAATTCATATGAGGGGAGACCATATTAAAATAAATAAGAATCCTCCTCTTAAAAGACCTATTATTTTAGTTAATGAGAAAAGACTAAGCAATAAAGTTAGGCAGAATCTAATTAAAGAAGCGGAAGAAGGAGGGGTTCCCAGGAAAGAACTTGAGAGTTTATTTTAAAGGAACATTCTAGAAATCATAGGAGTTTTTTCTTTTTTAATGTTTTTAAGTTCCCATTTTGGAAGATCTTCTATGTATAGTTTAAGAGCTTCTTTTAATCTTTCTTTAGCTTCTTCAATTGTTTTTCCTTGTGTAACAACATTAGGAATTTGAACGGAGCTTATACTGTAAATTTTATTTTTTCCTTCTCCTTCTGGAAAAATAACGATATCTAGTTGCATTTTATTCATTAGGAAAATGAGATTTTGAGCTTTTTAATATTTTCTATAAAAATCAAGAGGGAATTCTCAAAAAAAGAAAAATCTCTTTCCATATTATGGTTTAGCTTCCATACTATATAAATGTTTTTAACCCCACTTAATCTATCCATTCGAGACCCAGGACTTCATGAGATTTTTTCACTCTATCTCGATTTTTCCAAAATTTTTCTCTTTTCTTTCTATAACTGTTCAGGGAAAGTAATATCATAATATTTAATACAGTTATTAATATAAGAAAAGAGTGCCACTTATAAAATCCAATATAGAAAGAAGCCAACAAAGTTAAAGCTAATGAAACAACAAAGTAAATTCTAGCATATAATCTTTCCTTATCTTCTCTAATTTTATCGTGAAGGTAATTGGTATTCTGTATAATCAGAGATTTTTTGATGAAGTTTGAATCATTAAGCATTAATTTTTGAGGAAAAATATTTCCTTTTCTCATAAGATAAAATATTTTTTATCTTTTTTAACAATTATTCTCCTCCAATATATACAACCAACTTTCCCCCATCATCTCTCAGGAACAAGCTCCCACTTGTATCACTTGTGTCAAGTTCAAAGCCAAGCGCTTTCCCCGAGGCAAGCGTGCTATTTAAAACAACTTTATCCCTGCCCTCACTTTTAACAACCCATCCGTTTAAATCACACTGAAAACTACAAGAGTTAACAACATTTTCCTGGGTTAAAGAAATACACGAGGCACATTCATCCTGAGAAGGCTCACACAGATTCATTTCATTAGCAATACAAGTTTCCCACGCTTCAAGCAAAGTATCTGAGTATTTATCTTCCCTAGAGTAAAAATAGTAATTAGCAAATCCATTTTCCACAAGCTTCACATTTATGTTTTCACCCTGATAAAAAACGTATGCAAGTATCCTGTAATACTTATCTTCGCGTTCGCCAACAAACTCAAGAGTAACTGTTTCATTAAAAATCAGGTTTTCAAGATATTCTTTGGCTTCACTGTAAAAATATTCCCCGCGTTCGGGAGAGTTTATTCCAATCAATCTTATGCTTGTTCCATTTGATTCAATCGTATCTCCGTCAATAACCCTGTCAACAAAGACTTTTTCATTCTGACTTAAAGCTTTTTCTAAAGAAGTGTCTAAATAAGGATAATTAATGATTAACAAAACAAGAACAAGAGTCACAAGGATAATTACTCCTTGGCGTTTTTCCATTTATTACAATACAATAATGCTTTTAAATAAACTTTGAGTTTTTTAGTTATGGATAATGTGGTTCTTTTGGCTGATCCTAATTCTAGTGCTTGGGGCTTTGCAGAGGAGATTAAAAAATACATTCAAGAGAAGAAATACATGTCTGTCCCTTTAAGAAAAGTTTCAATAAGACATTTTAAAAATAAAGAAATTGACATGCATGTTCCTGAAAATGTAAGGAAAAAGGATGTTTATTTTATACAGGACTCTACAAAAAACCCTCAGGAATGGTGGACGGAGCTTTTATTGTTAAAGGATTTATTGCTTAGCGCTTCTGCAGAAAGTGTTACTTTTGTCCTTCCTAACGTGCTTTACAGCAGGAAAGACAGAAAGGAAAAACCCCATGTCCCTATTTCAGCAAGAACTTTTGCAAAAAGCATTTCTCCGGGTCTTAAAAGAATAATAACAATGGATCTTCATGCAACCCAGATACAAGGGTTTTATCCTGAGCATATCCCCTTGGATAATCTTTATGCATTTCCCGTTGTTGCTAAATATTTGAAAGAAAACAATGTTTTGGATTATTCTCCTGAAAGATTAGTTATATTGTCACCCGATGCTGGTGGAGTGGATAGGGCAAAAGCTTTTGCCAAAAGATTAGGGAATAACTCTTTAGCATTTATCTACAAAAGAAGGCTAAATGAAGGAATTGGCGGGACGAGAGGTGTTGCGGAGACAATTCTTGTAGGAGATGTCAATGGTAAGGATGTTCTTATCATAGACGATATAATTGATTCAGGAGGAACCCTTTGTAAAGCGGCAAGCTTGCTAAAAAGTAAAGGAGCAAAAAAATTATTTTGCTACGGAACCCATGGCATATTCACAAATGATGTAGATGAGCTTAACATGCATTTTGACAAGGTTATGACAAGCAATACCCATTATCAGGAAGGAAATAATGTTCTTGTTATTGACATGAGTTCTATTTTCGCCGAGGCAATTTATAGAGCACAAGTTGGAGAATCTATTTCTGAGTTGTTTGAATGAGTTTTATCCTGGTTTTTACCCGATTTTTTAGACTGGTTTGAATCTAAAAACTTTTTGAAAGTTTTTAATGTGGGGGACAGGATTCGAACCTGCGCAAGCACTAAGCTACAGCCTCTTAAGGGCTGCTCGTTTGACCAGACTCCGACACCCCCACGTATGATACTTAAAGTTCTGTTTCACTTAAAAAACTTGTTGATTTTTGTTTATGCTCCTGGTAACTATATTTCCAATCCACCATTCTAACTCACGACTTCGCACGACGTTTACAAATCACCCCCTATCACGAATCCACCCGCCCACCATCTTCCACAGGGCATTGATTATTAACAAAAAACGAAGCCAAAATTAAAGGATTTATAATAATATTAAGTAAGTTTTATTAACCTGTTCAGCGTTTTTTAATCATGAAAAAGCCGGTGATAAAGTCTTTGAAAAAAGCCCTTAAAGCTAAAGGAATTGAGCTGAAAGAGAAAGAAATAGAGTCTATGATTGAAATTCCTCCGGGCCACGAGTTGGGAGATTTTGCCTTTCCGTGTTTTGCGTTTGAAGAAAAGCTTAAGATGACCCCTCATCAAATAGCTTTGGAAATACGTAAAGAAGTAGGAGAGCCAAAAGCAACGGATTTTGAAGACGTTCAGGTAAAGGGAGCGTACGTGAATTTTTTCATTAACCGTTCAAGCTTGGCAAGAGAGGTTATTTGGGATGTTTTAAACCAAAGAAAAAATTACGGAAGCTCGGGAGAAGGAAAGAGGAAAAAGATGGTTGTGGAATTTTCATCACCTAATGTTGCAAAACCTTTTGGGATAGGTCACCTCAGGTCCACAATAATAGGAAACTCTTTGGCAAACATTTTTGAATTTCAGGGATATAAGGTAAAAAGGATAAACTACTCTGGAGACTGGGGAACCCAGTTTGGGAAACTAATTTATGGATATAAAAAATTTGGAAGCGAGGAAAAGCTGCAAAAAAATCCTGTAGAACACCTTTACAAGATTTATGTCAAAGCCAACAAAAAAACTTATGAGAAGAAAGGAAGGGAGTGGTTTAAAAAACTTGAAGAAGGAGATAGGGAAGCTTTAATGCTTTGGAAACTTTTCAAATCTTACAGCCTGAAAAGTTTTAAAGAAATTTACAAAAAGCTTGGAATTAGGTTCGACAAATTTGAAGGAGAATCGGATTACAATAAAAAAGCAAGGAAGGTTATAGAAGAGCTCAAAGAGAAAAAGCTTCTCAAAAAAGACAAAGGCGCATTCTTGGTTGATTTGGAAAAACACGAACTGAAAAAACTTTTAATCGAAAAATCTGACGGGGCTACACTTTATTCAACCCGTGATTTAGCTGCAGCCATTTCAAGATATAAAAAGTACAAATTTGACGGAATGATTTATGAAGTCGGACAGGAGCAAAAACTTTATTTTAAACAGCTTTTTAAAACTCTTGAACTGATGGAGTATAAATGGGCAAAAGACCTGGTTCACGTTGAACACGGATTGTATCTTGACAAAAACAGGAAAAAGTTTGCAACACGCAAAGGCAAAATGGTTTTTATGGAAAATCTTCTGGAAGAAACAAAAAAGCTTGCAAAAAAAGAAATCAAAAAGAGAAACAAAAAAATTTCAGGGGAAGATTTGGATAAGCGTGCACTGAAAGTTGCAATAGCTGCAATATTTTACGGAGATTTGAAAAACAATAGGAAAAATAACATTGTTTTTGATTTGAAAAAGTTTACATCTTTTGAAGGAGATACAGGTCCTTACATACTTTACAGTTATGCGCGCGCCACTTCAATAATTGAGAAATCTGAGAAAAACGAAAAGTATGAAATCAAAAGTATGGAAGATAAAGAGATTGCTTTGATAAAAAAACTTTCGGAGTTTCCCAAAGCCGTTGAAAAAGCAGAAAAAGCCTTAAACCCCTCTTTGATTGCAAACTATTCATATCAACTTTCCCAGATTTTTAACGAGTTTTATCATTTCTGCAAGGTTGTTGGCTCAGAGCAAGAGATGTTCCGTTTGGCCTTAGTAGAGTGTTTCAGACAAGTCTTAAGGAACGCTTTGCACTTACTTGGGATAGAAACCGTCGAGAAGATGTAAAGGCAATTTATTTAAATGGTGTTTCATTATTTTTAATAATTAAATAAATGAGGTGAATATGGTTAAGATCAAAAAGATGAACGAGTCTTTTTTTGCCAAGCTTCTTAAAGAGTTTAACGTTGCAGGAGAACTCATAAGGGCAAGGCAGGAAGAAAAAGAGGGACTTTTGGATGAATTTGATCAGACCTGTAAAAGATTTTTCTTTGGAAAGATTTCGGAAAGGGCTTTGGCTTCCTCTGTGAAAAAAACAAACAGAGAGCTTCAGAGACTTGATAAAGAAATAAGGATTCAAATCACCGGCGCAAGAAAAGCAGCTGAGCGCGCAGCGAAACTTACTGCGAATCAGGCGCCCATAAGATATAGAGCGACGCTTTCTGGAATAAGCGGTGGAGAAACAAAGAAAAGAAAAAAGAAGTCTTCCAAGAGAAAGACAAAGAAAAAACCCGCAAGGAAAAAGTCTTCAAAAAAGAAGAGCAGGTCCAAAGCAAAGAAATCCAAACCAAAAAAATCTTCCAAGAAGAAGACCAAACGTAAATCAAGGAAGAAAAAATAATTTATTTTTTATTTTATATTTTCCTTGACTTCCAAATAGAAAATCAAAACTTATTTAAAGAGAATTTGTTTAGCTTAAATAAGTAAACATTAAATAATTAAATTAAAAAAGGAGGTTTGAAATGGCAAAAGGTAATAGCAAAGTTTTGAATTTTGTTGCCTGGTTAACGGGTGTGATTGTATCTCTTGCAGTTGGATTTGCTCTGATTGGAGGAACCCTAAGTGTTCCATATGTTGGTGTGATTAACGTAATCGCTGGATGGATTGTAATAATCACAACAATAATCAGTGCTATAATGGCTATACTAAAGCAATAAACCTTGCTTTATTTTTTATTTTTATTTTTACTAATTCTTTTATTTTTTAGAAAGAGGTGTAAGTATGTAATTTTAGGAGAGAGTTATTTGTGGGACTTGTTAAACAAAAACAACAGAAACAACAATGGTAAAAATTGCGAAATTCTATTAACATGTTTAATGTGGAATGAAATTCAAATCCGCTAATTAAAGTAATCATAATGAGGGTAGAACAACTGAGATCAAATATATTTAAGTGTAGCAGGGTTCTTCCTCTAAAGAATGTTTTGAAAAATTTTTATCTAACAGCTTTCATGTCTTTCCATGCAATGTCAAAAAACGTCTCAAGTGCTTCTGCAAAAAATTCTGTGTTTATCCAAACACCGATATCATAATTTGGATGGAATTTTTCATCGTCAAGAAGCATAAACATTAATTGGTTTCCATCAATTATTGCAAAGCGTGCCTTCATTTTTTCTAAATTCCTTACTTGCGCTATTTTTTTGAAATCTTTTGCAACGTCTTTATTGTTTTTTGTAATATGCGCAGCAATCCTTATATCCACTCCGCGCTTTTTAGCTTTTTCAAGGCTTGGCATTAAAGCTTCCATCTTCCGGTTTAAACCCTCTTCTGTTGTAACAATGACTATGCTTTCTTCAGCTTCTCTTATCAGCATATCTAAATGGTTGTAAAGATTTTGTCTTCCTTTTAAACTTCCAGACAAATCAGTTGGCTCCACAAACTTTACCCCTTTAGTGAACAAGTCATTTAGTTCATCAAGAACTTCATCATTTTTCAGTCTTTCAAGTCTTTTTGACCTTTCTTTTGCTTCCTTCATCTGATTTCTTTTTACGCGCTCAACAACTTCTTCCGGTTTGAGGGCAACGAACTTAATGGGCTTCCCGAGCTTCATTACAATGAATCCTTTTTTCTCCAAGCTTTCAAGAATGTCATATGTTCTTGAGCGAGGGACGTCAGAAATATTGCTCAATTCTCCTGCAGTGGAAGTTCCTCTTGAAAGTAAAGCAGTCCAAACTTTTACTTCGTAAAGGTTAAGATCAAAAATTTTTCTGAGTCTTGATAAAAACTCTTCTTTGACTATCATATTATTTTGTCGTTTGTTTTCTTTTTAAAGTTTATTATGATAAAAGAGTAACCTTGTTTAGTCTATCCTTTGGTAACAACAACTGCTATCTCCCCTCTTTTATCTTTAATTTTAAAGTTTGTTTTATTTTTAAATGTTTCCTTACAAGTTGTAACAATTTCAAGATTTTTTGAGTTGGTTCTTTCGCGGATGAATTTTTTGTTTTTATCAAGAATATTTTTGAGTTTGTCGTCGGTGATTACCCATGTTTTAACTTTTTGCTCTTTCTTCAAACCAAGCTTTTTTCGGAAAGCCTGAATCTTTCTCGAGACCTCACGAGCGTATCCTTCAGCTTCAAGCTTGGGAGTTATTTTCGTGTCTAGAGCAACAGAAATTTCGCCCCCTTTTTTAAACGTAATTTCTTTAACGTTGAGCTGATTCAGAATTATAGGTTCAAGTTCTTTATATTGAGAAGCATCTTTTACATAAGCACTTGCCTTAGCAAGTGGCCACCTTAAACCAATTCCTGCTTTGTCTCTTTCGGCCAGACCTTTTTCAATTAATTCAAAAATGTTTTCAAATTTCAATTCTAATTTCTTGTCAATTTTCTTTTTGTCGGGTTTAGGCCAGGAAGCAAGGTGCACGCTTTCTTCTTTCACAAGCTTTTTCTCCCTAAGTTTTTGCCAGACACCTTCTGTTAAAAAAGGAATTGTGGGCGCAAGGATTATCAAGAGTTTATCTCTTATTTCACTCAGGATTTTATAAGCCCCCTCCTCTCTTTCTCTTATAATTTGTATGTAAGATTTGCTCAAGTCACTTATCAAGAATTCTTCAGCTTTTTTTATAACTTCAGGAAACTTAAATTCATCGTAACTTTTCTCTACATCTTTAAGAAAAGAATTAAATCGGGAAAGAATCCATTTGTCTTCAACCTTCATTTGAGATTTTCTTTTTGTTTTTTCAATTACATTCACATAGTTATTTACGTTAACTAAAATCCTAAAGAACCTTTGGACGTCTTTGAATTCTTTTTCCTCAAATGCAAAATCTTCTCCTTTAGAAATTTTTGCAAAGTAGTACCTCATCATATCTCTACCGTGTTTTTGTACAACCTCTTGAGGTGAAGTAATATTCCCTAAAGATTTTGACATCTTTATTTTGCTTATATCAAGAACCATTCCGTGAACGACTATGTTTTTATAAGGCTTTTTCCCAAATCTTATTTCTGAGAGAATTAGCTGTGAATTCCACCATCCTCTAAACTGATCTTTTCCTTCAACATTTAAATCCGCAGGCCAGAATTTATTGAAAAGTTTTTTGTTTTTAGGGTATCCTAAAGCAGCCCAGCTTGAAACACCAGAATCAAACCAAACGTCAAGAACTTCAGGGATTCTTTTGAACTCTCCCCCACATTTGCATTTCCACTTAACTGTGTCTATTTCGGGTTTATGGACTTCTTTCACTTTTTTCTTAGAAAGTTTTTCAAGCTCTTCAACACTTCCAATGATCTTTTTTTCCCCACACTTTTTACATGTCCAAATTGGCAAAGGCGTTCCCCAATACCTGTTTCTTGAAATGGGCCAGTCAGATATACCTTCAAGCCAAGCCTTCATTCTTAACTTCATATAGTTAGGAACCCAATTAACTTCTTCATTGGATTTTAAGATTTTATTTTTTATTTCACTTATTTTAAAAAACCATTGGGGGATAGATATCATCAGCAGTTGATTTTTACATCTCCAACAAACAGGATAATCATGAGTATATGACTCTTTATGGACAAGAAAATTGTCTTCTGCTAAATCCCTGACTATTTCTTTGTTTGCAATCCGTGCTTTTTTCTTAAAGTATTTGCCTGCCCCTTCTTCAAATTTCCCTTCAATGTTAACAAGGCTTAAAACAGGAAGCTTGGCTTTTTGCCCAGCTTCAAAATCCTCTTTCCCGCATCCTGGAGCAGTATGAACCAACCCGGTTCCTTCTTCTAAATTAACATATCTTTCATTAGAAATTACTCTGTGCGCATTTTTCAGTTTAGGGAGATTGAGATGGGTTTCCAAGGGGTTATAATATTCTGAATCTTCAAGTTTTTTACCTTTGAAACTTTTCCCGGTTTTATAATCTTTTCCTGTTTTTTTCATAACCTTATCAACAAGCTCTTTAGCAATTATCCACACTTCATTTAAATCTTCAATTTTGGCTTCAACATAATCAAATTTTGGATTGACCATAATTCCTGTATTACTGGGCAGGGTCCACGGAGTTGTAGTCCAGATAATCAAGTATTTGTTTTTAGATTTTTTAAGCTGGAATTTTACAAAAATGGACATGTCTGTTTTTTTCTCATACTCTATTTCATTGTAGGCAACAGCAGTTTCACAATGAGGGCACGCATGTATGGGATATTTTCCCGGATACAAAAGATTTTTTTTATGGGCCTTTTTGAAGGTATCCCATATGGATTCCACATACTCCTTGTCAAGCGTCAAGTAAGGGTTGTCAAAATCCATCCAAACACCAAGATTTTCAAAATCCTTGTTCATGACATCAATGTATTCAGTAGCAAATTTTTTACATTGATTAATAAACTTTTTAACACCGTACTCTTTAATTTGGTCTTTGTTTTCAAAACCAAGTTTTTTCTCAACTTTGTTTTCAATTGGCAGGCCATGAGTATCATATCCAGGACGGTCAAAAACATCAAATCCCTGGAGTCTTTTGTATCTCATAGCAACATCTTTTAGAGTTTTATTCAGGGCAGTTCCCATGTGTATGTGTCCTGTTGCGTAAGGAGGACCATCCATAAAATAAAATTTTTTACCTTTGGAATTCTTTTTTCTAACTTTTTCATATATCTTTTCCTTCTTCCAAAATTCAAGTATTTCTTTTTCTTTTTTGTTTAAATCTTGCATTTTAACTCCAAGTCAACGCGATTTATAAAAATTGTCTAAATTATCTAAAATTCTCCAAAAATCCCTTCTCTGTGAAATGCAATTTCCCAGGGATTATTATGCAATAAGGAGCTTTTATATTATAGTCTTCAACCTCACCAATGCTTCGGTAAAGTATTTTTTTGTACCGCGTTCCAAGAGACTGGCAAATCAGGATTTTGCCAAACTTTACTTTGTGTTTTTCTGCGGAAGCTTTTAGTTGCTTTATTGCATCTTTAAAAGGTAAGTCAATATCAATGAGAATAAGGCTGTGAGCATTTATTGATTTATTTTCTTTAATCACATCCATAAAACTGTTGGGAGTAAATCCTTTTTTAGAGTTCCATTTTGGCATGCTTGCAACTTTTCCGAATTTATACAATTGAAGTCCTGTTTCAGCCACGGCGTCAAGGATTGAAGCGCTGTGAATAACTTTTGTTCTTATCCCGGATTTTTTAGCCTCGTCAATTAAGGTTATGTGTGTTGTAGCCGTTAAAGGAGAGCCGTAAACAAGCAAGGCAACATCCTGTTTTTCAGCCATATCCACAAGTTCAAGACTTTCAATAAGCTTGCGATTTGCAGGCTTCACTTTTTTACCGATAACTTCTTCAAGCTGCTGCATGTTGTAAGGAAAGTTTACAGTATAAGATTCCAAATACACTTTTTTACACTTCTTAACAGCCTTCAGACCGTAAGTTGAAATACCGTCGTAATTCAATCCCAATCCAATGAGGTATAGCATAAAGGAAGGAGAAATCACTCGTTTTTAAGCCTTTCAGTCCCAATTTCATCCACCATCTGTACCACCCCGACTTCCAGACAACACAGTTAAACGAATATTACCGTCGATAAAACTATAAAATAGTTAAATACCAATCAAAATTTTGCCGTCCTTTTTTAGTAATCGTGATTATTTAAAAACTAAAATACATTTGTTTTATAAATTAAAAAGAGGCACCGACTACAATGGCTAAGAAAAAAGCTAAGAAAAAGACTGCTAAGAAAAAGAAGTAATCATACTTATCTAACTAAACCTATTTTTCTTTATTTTTGTTTCTTAAATTTTATAAACTCCTTTATGGATATTTTTGTATGGGAAGGAAAAGACTTAGAGATTATTTGTTTGAAGAATTGCAGCCTCAAAGAGTTGATTCCTTAAAGGATGAAGGAAAAACGATAAAGACAAGGAGAACTTTTTTGGATTTTTTAAGTGGGAAAATCCCTTCTAAAATAAAGGTTTTAGAACATTTTGGAATGCAGTTTAGAAGTTATATTCCCGGTGAAAGGGAGATTGTAAGGACCGCATCGGATTATTTTGGAGATGCAGGGTTTAAGTTTAGAGGATATGCAAGTAATAGGCACTTTTATGGAAACGGAAAAAAACATATAGCTTTTTATCATAAGTTAACAGAGAGATATCTTGAAGCAAGAGTTGAAACAGATTTACCTGATGCTTCTGCTCGTCACTATGGAGATAAACGCGAAAGTGAATAAGACAACGTCATTTCCAATAACTAATCCTATTAAAGCACCAATTAAGGACAAAAAGGCAACGAGTTTAAGCCACCTTTGTCCTCGCCTGATTTCTTCTCTGGCAGCTTTAGCAAGCAAGTTGCCTATTGGGATTCCTAAAATAAGAATGATAACTGCAATAAGGAAAGAGTAATCCATGAAAATATTTAAGAAACCTTGTTTTTATAATTAACCATGACATATAAAAAATTTTTAGTTGTTGCGAGCAAGCAGGATGCTGCCGGTATAAATATTACTACTCAATTAAGCCAGTTTGGGAATCCTAAAAATCTTTCAGATTTTGGGACCCGAAAAACCAGTGGTTTTACGGGTTTTGATTTCTACCTCGTTGAAAAAGATATTTTGCATAAAGAAAATTTAGATTTAGATAAGATAGGGCAGTATGATTTCATTGTTTTCGCTTCCAAACACAAATCAAAGTCAAGGGAGAAAACCCTTTCGGTGCACGCTCCTGGAAACTGGCGTTTAGCTGAGTATGGGGGAGAAAAACGTAAAGCTGGAAAAACTTCAAGTCAGTTCATGAAGCAATTTTTCGAGAAGCTCAATGAAAACGCGGAAAAATATAAGTTAGATAAGTATAAAGTAACTCTTGAAGCAACTCATCACGGTCCTTTGATTGACTGTCCGAGTGCTTTTGTTGAAATAGGCTCCACGGAGAATGAGTGGAAAGATAAGAAAGCCGCTTTCGTTTTGGCAAGAGCGCTTTGGAAAACTCTTGAAAACTTTAGGCCAAACCCTTATAATGAAAACTGTATAGCCATTGGAGGTCCTCACTACTGTCCTAATTTTAACAAGATACAATTGAAGACTAATTATGCAATTTCACACATAATTCCTAGTTACACTTTTCCCCTGGAAGAATATATGATTGAGGAAGCAATTGAAAAAACAGACGAAGAAATTGACTTTGTTTTATTGGATTGGAAAGGACTTGGAAAAACAGGGCACAGAAACAGGATAATAAAAATTTTAGATGATATGCATCTCAATTATAAGAAAACAAGTGAAATAAAAAAATAAAAAATTATCTTTTAAAATTTTTTATAGCTTCTACCACCTCATCAATTAATTCCTGTGTAATGAATAAACTGGATTTATCTTTCAACTCTTTTATTTTTTTAATAGCAGATTTTTTATTTATTAGTTTTTCCCTAAAAGATTTAAGAACTATTCCTACTGTTCCGCGGACATTAATGTTAAATACTTTAGCTGTCTGTCTTGCTTCTAAATCGTCTGTAATAAAATAATCTGCTTTTTCCTGAAAACAGAGAGAAATAGACTCGGCTTCACCCAAATCAAGGTTATATTGGTTTGCGATTATTTTAATTTTGTCTTTAAATTTAGGAATAATTTTTTTCATCTTTATTTTAGAAGGAAGTTTTACATTATGTTTTCTTATCTCTTTTTCCACCTCTTTTGGAATTAAAACACTGGAAAAAATATTCAAAGCTTTTATAAAATCAATTTCTGTTAAGTGTAATATTGGCCCTGTGTCGGAGACAGCTTTTCCCGCCATTTTATTTTGAATATAGTCCCCATTGGACGTCTTCTTTTATGGCAGATTCCAGTTGCGCAACTTTTTGTTTTTTTACAAGTTCCCGAATAGCATTTCGTATAAGCTCTGATTTGTTTGCATACCATCCTTGATTTATCAGTTCTTCCATTTCCATAATTATACGTTTAGGTACTTTTGCAGGCACGGTTTGCATTTTTGATTTATCCATATAGTATTACTATAGTAATACTATTTAAATGTTTCCAAGACTGGGAAAAACAGGAAGTGAGGAGTAAAAATAAATATGTTACTGTTAAAAAAGAATCATTTACGCTTTTTGCGTTTCTTTCGTTTTCCCCCTTTTTTTCTTCCCCTGCTTTTCTTGCGCCAGGCCACAAGACCTATGACGATTAAGTAGATTATTCCTGCAACGTCTATTTTTGGAACGAACATCAGTGGGAAAGCCAATGCAAGCCATCCGGGATACTTTTGATTCTCAAAGACCCTCCATATAGATATTGTCAGTAAGACTATTACTGCAAGCCATCCGAATACCGGAATCAACAAGAGAAATATCCACGCCCAGTGAAATCCTCCAAGTTGCAGTCTCATCGCGCTTCCCGCAAAAGGTATCCATGCGAGCCAAGGATACTTATACTTCATATTTTTACCTATTCGCATCCATGCCCATGCATGATAGACGTAAACAGCCACCCAGAAGACAAGAGCAAGCGCTCCTAAAAAAGCAAGAGCTGCACCAGTAAGCCCTCCTGCAATTGCCTGAGAATAACTATCAGGAAGATAATCTACAAGACCATTGTAAACTGCTTCGTAAGCCATCTTTCTTATTTTAAAGTTCTAGTTTGACCTAAAACTTTTTGAAAGTTTTATTTACCTCCTTTTACCTCTTTTTATTGTAAAAAGGAAAAGAAAAAACAATTTATAAAGTTTATTTTTTGCTATTAGACGGATGAAAACTTTTATTAACCTTTTTCCTTTTTTTCTTTCATGGATAAAAAGACCAAAGAAAAACTTCATGCTTTAGACCCGAGATTTAGAAATAAGATTGAAAAGCTATTTGAGGATATGAACGAATCGATTTCTATGCTTTATGAAGCTGCAATAAGAGACGAAAAAACCCAGTTGTACAATGCAAAGTTTTTTGATACTATGCTTGAAATGGAAATGGAAAAAGCAGACAGGAATCAGCAAAAACTTTCTTTGTTTGTGATTGACATAGATTTTTTCAAAAAAATAAACGACACTCATGGACATCTTAAAGGGGACGAAATTCTTGAGGAATTAGCCAAACTTCTTCAAAAACAAATGAGGAAATCAGATATTGTTTCAAGATTCGGAGGGGAAGAGTTTTTCATCCTTTTACCTGAAACTGATTTGAAAAAAGCCAAAAGGATAACTTCTCGTCTGAGAGCTGCGATAAAGAAAAACCGCAAACTCAAGAAATACAATTTAACGGTTAGTGGTGGTTTGACGCAATATAAAAAAGGAGATACAAAAAAGAAATTCATGAAGCGCGCGGATGATGCGCTTTACAAAGCAAAAGAAACAGGAAGGGATAAGTTTGTGGTTAAGGAATAATTTTCTAAAAATAGACTCTCACTTTTTCTAACAAACCTTGCTCTTCTAATCTTTCTTTAAGTTCTGATTGAACTGCCCTTTCTAGATCATCTTCGTATTCACAAAGCGCCCCAATACAGGAGTGAAGGTCATCTGGATTAAAAGGATATCTTTCTCTAAATTCTCTTTCTGGTATGATGTGCCCGCCAGTAAAGTCACCACCTATTGTAAATACATCTCCAATTGACTCAACCTGGACCAAATCCAATAATTGGTGTTGAAGGTTTAATTCTTCCAGATCTTGATACTTTTTTCCAATGCTATAAAGTAAAGCTTCATATTCATCATATAAACTAGACATATTAAATGAAAACTATTAATTTATTTAAACATTATGGCGATTTATTCAATACAAGCTCCCAAACAACCAACTCTTCAAAAAATAATTTTTTAGAATTTATTTTTTTAGCTTTATAATCCAGACTGTTAAAATCAATAGGCTCTGAAAGAGAGCTTGTAATCAGGAATATTTTTCCATTTCTTTTTAGGTGTTTTTTGGCTTGCTTCAAGAAACGAATTATTATTTCATTTCCTTTTTTCCCCGCAGTAGTTTCCTTGCGTGAACTTTTTGGCTCGCGTTCATCCAAAGGCAGGTAAGGAGGATTGAAAATAATTAAATCAAACCCACCACCCATATTAGAAAATAAATCAGAGTTTATACATCTAAAACCCATCTTTTCACAATGCTCTACGGCTTCAGGATTGACATCACTTCCTAAAATGTTTTCTTTTTTAATCCCAAGAGAAAAAAGGGTTTCAAGTTGGAATCCATTTCCAACACCCACTTCAAGAGTTTTTAGATTTTTATTGTTTTTTAGAAGATTAGGAATTTTATTTTTCAAAGTTTCCGACATAAGATAAGTATCATCACTTGGTTGATAAGGCATTTTTAAATTTTTAAAAAACGCCGCAGGCAGGAATCGAACCTGCGCACCCCGAAGGGTCCGGATGTTTACTTTTGCTCTAAGTTTATGTAGCTTGTTTGAGCGCCGAACTTTTGGAAGTTGGGCATTAGCAATCCGGTGCAATACCATTATGCGACTGCGGCATATTCAAATTAGAATTAAAGAACTTATAAGGTTTTTTGTTGAGAACTCACTTACTTTTCATTTCTTTAACATAAACAGGAAGCTTCTTCTTTCCAACTTCTTTAACTTTTATCCACGATTTACTTTTCCTGACAAAATCAGCAACCTCTTTTCTTTTTTCTCTAGAAGTTCTTATTGTGAGAAATACTCTGTCTCTGCCGTAAAAAACATCTATCCTCCCCTGGGTTGTATTAGGGTGGGTTATCCCTTTTGGGAAATACTTTTCATGAACATCTATCATCTTTCTGACATTTTTAACATAAATTTTGTCCTTAATCCAGTCACTCTTTCCATCATCTGCACGTTCAATAATGTATTTTGCTTGTTGTTCTCCATCTTCTATTTCAAAAACCTTTGACAATAACTCTCCAAGCCAGTCAAGAAAAGAAGAGTCTTTTTCAAGAACATAATAAGAAAAATTGAATTCTCCTTTGAAAGTTTCATTTCCAGAACCGTATATTTTTGGTTTAGCCATTTTAGAAAATAGCGGGAGTTGGATTTGAACCAACGACCTCGAGGTATCCCCTTAGAGATTAAATAATCTATTAGATATGGGCCTCGCGAGCACTCCACTGCTCCATCCCGCTGTATAAAAATTATTCTTATATAACTTATAAATCTAACTATTCAGTCAGGAAAGGCTTAAAAACTTTCGCAGTTTTTCTTTTGTATGAGTCTTATTTTAGGTATTGATGATGCGGGAAAGGGGCCTTTGATAGGTCCTTTGGTTTTGGCAGGAGTTTTAATTGAAGAATCTTTAGAAAGGGAGCTTAGAGCGTTAGGGGTGAGAGACAGCAAATTAATAACTCCCAGGCGTAGAGAATTTCTCGCAGAAATTATAAGGAAAAAGTCAAAAGCTTTTGATGTTGTTTTGGTTTTTCCTGAAGAAATAGACGGAAGTAATAAAAAAGGGCTTAAGCTTAACGAGCTTGAAGCAATTGCAGCTGCGAAAATAATAGATAATTTAAACAGGAAAGTGGGAAACAGAAAGGTTAAAGTTGTAGTTGATTGCCCTTCTCCAAGCATTTTCAAATGGACGGATTTTTTGAAAACAAAAATTGACAGGCTTTCAAACCTTGAAATTGTTTGCGAACATAAAGCAGATAAAAACCATATTGCTGTTTCAGCGGCTTCTGTGCTCGCCAAATCGGCCCGCGAGGAAGAAGTGGCTAAGATAAAAGAAAAACATGGAGAGATAGGCTCGGGATATCCCGGAGACCCGGTAACCAAAGAATTTTTAAAAAAGAACGGACAAAAACATAAAGACAAAGGAATCTTTAGGAAGACCTGGAGTACATGGAAGCGTGCCCAAGGAGAAAGTAAGCAAAAGAAACTGGACTTTTGACTTCTTAAGAATATAAATTTTTATAACTCTAAAAGAATTTGAATTTTAATGGAAAGACCAGGGCATGATGATGTAAAAGACGATACTCTTCATAAAAAATTAGAAAGGGTTTCTACAAGGAATTGGTGGCCAGGCTATAAATTTGACAAGGAAGAATTTCACATTTATTGTGAGGTAGTGATTTATGAGGCGGATTTACTCGAACCAGGATTTATTGGCGGTGAAAAGTACAAACGTCTTGTTAAAATGAGTGATGAAAGATTGAGGCAGTATCTCAGTCGCTCAAGAAGGTCAAGGTGGGTAAGAGATTTGAGATAAAAATGTTACTTCTTTAAAATAACTACAAATAGAAAGGTTTTTAAACACTTGTTAATGATATTTTATGTTGTAAAATAATACAAAATAATATGAAACACAGAATAAGTATAACTCTTGAGGAAGAAACCCTGGATTTAGTAGAGGAAGCCTTAAAAGACAAAACTTACCGAAATCGTTCTCACATTATTGAACTTATATTAAATAAAGTTTTGAGAAAGGAGGGTGAGTGATAAAATGGAACCTAACACTGAAACAATAGAACGATTGGAGAGGCTCGGACCTTTGGCTTACACAAAAGGAGATGTTCTTGAAGGAAGGTATAAAATAGGAAGAGCCATAGCTGTAGGAGGACAAGGGCTTTTAAGATATGCTGAAGGGATGGGTGACGGCAGAGAAGTGGTTGTTAAAAAATATTCTAATATGGAGGATGCTGTAGACTGGGATAGTTTGGATGAAGGAGAGGTTGGTTTTGCCCGTGAAATAAAATTCCTGGGAAGAGCTAACAGGGACAATATCAAAGGAGTTACTGAACTTATAGAATTTGGAGTAACCGGCGCTTTCAGAGAACCTGTCTCTATTTTAGAACCTATAAAAGGGCAAACAGTAAAAGAAATCGCTTTGTCTCCAGGATATTCTCCTTCATTAACACAAATTCTTGAAACAGGAGAAACTCTTTCAAGAGTGTTGAATTACGCACATACTTCAGGAGATGGTCCCACAGCTAATAGGGATGTTAGTGGGAACAATGTAATTATTAATAGTGAAGGCTCAAAGATAGTTGACTGGGCAAGTGCAACCCCTACAAGCGGGAAGACGTATCACCCAAGATCATTTATTTTAACCCCTGATTTTACTGCTCCTGAAATACTCGCGGGAAGACCTTTTGACGGGCGCGCAGATCAATACGGAGCAGGAAAAGTTCTCCAATTTATGTGGCTTCCAAATCTGTTTTTGGACAAATCGGGAATGATTGACGAAGAAGATTTTGAACATTTAAAAGTTCCAAGAAACATGGTTAAAGCATTGTCCATAGCTACGCGCCAAGAACCTGAAAACAGGTACAGCGACATGAGAAATTTCTACAAAGCTCTATCTGGAAACAGCCTATCTGCAAGAATTGAACCATCATCAGGACAAAATCCTCCAGCTGAATCACAAACCCGGGAAGAACAAGAATCAATATCTTTGGCTCCGAGAGAATCTTTAGTGTTGGCTCCTTCAGTTGTAACGGGAAAGCCGCGAAGACTCAAAGGAAGTTTTGCAAGGGAATTTATTGAGAGATACGAGGCTGGAGCAAGAGATTTAGGAAACCCTGATGTTTTGGATGTTTTAAATTTTAGCAGAATTTCATTAAATCCTTTCAAAGGAGTTGTCACAGGTGGAAATGCTTTTTCCAGCGCGCTTACAGCGAAGGTTTTAAGAGATATGGGTTACCGTTCAGCAACGCGTCCAGACGTGGAAAAAATGCCTCTAAAGCGACTTAGATTTTTTCTGAACTATATTGATGTGGGTGTTGCTTTAAGAACAAGACAAGACCCTAATGAGCCGAATAATTTGCTTTCCCGAATATTATATGATGATTTAGAACAAAGTGGAATCAATGTCCAGGAAAGAGGTGGAAAACTTGTCAGTTATAACGCACTTTCTTTGGAAAGAAATTCAAACTCAAAATATGGTGGTTTAATATTTAGGCTCAATCCTGACAGTGTAACTCAGAATGATATTCTGAATCTTGGAGATTTTAAGTGGGAACGGAAAAGGAATGAAGGACTGTCTCAGGCGTGGTTTGACGGTCTGGGCTGGTATTCCAGGGGCGAGGGCTTGGCTGATTCCTATTGCTACGGCAGGGTGGTGGCTGTAAGTGCCGAAGGCACTCGCGCCAAGCAAACTGAAAGAATAGATTATGAAGCTGACTCTGAAATACAAGGAATAATAAAAGAGTTGAATCAAGAACTTTTAGACAGAAAATAATAAAAACCTTTTTATCTTTTTAAGTTTCCTAGCCAGTGTTTATTTTTATGTAAACATAAGCTGGGCCACACGCCAATTAACTAGCACATCATTAAGGTTTATTTTAAGTCATGAAATTCAACTGCGACTTGCGAGAAGCAGTGGTGGCTCCCTTGGCACATTTTTAGTGTCAATGACTAGGAGGCTCTTTTTAGAGTAGGTTAGTTGGCTATAAGTTGCTGTCTCAGGCGTGGTTTAACGGTCTGAACTGGTATTCCAGGAACGAGAACTTGGCTAATTCCAATGGCAACGGCAGAATGGCTCAGTAGGCTAGGTTTCTAATAAATTATTTTAGCGTTTCCCCAACAAACAATTTTAAAAAACTAATTAGCCTCTAACTTTAGTAACAAATGAGGTAAACAAATTGACTTACAATAAAAATCAAAGATTTTTAAGCAAGTCATTTTTCATTAAAAAATAGAATCAAAATGACGTACAACAAAAATAAATTTTTGAGCATGACAATTAAATAAGAAGGAAATAAATTGACATACAATAAAAATCAAAGATTTTTAAGCAAGTCATTTTTCATTAAAAAATAGAATCAAAATGACGTACATAAAAAAACTGGTGATGCATGGCTTTAAAAGTTTCCCACGAAAGACAGAAATACCCTTTACCCAGGGAATAAATGTTATTTTAGGCCCAAACGGCGCTGGGAAATGCATAACGGGAGAAGCTTTAGTTCACTTGGCGGACGGCTCTGTAGTGAGAATAGATGAGCTAGTCAACTCAAACTTAGATCATGTGTTAAAGACAGAAGATGGATGGATTTCAGGGGGAAATGGGACAAAAATTCTTTCGCTAAATTTGAATACGTTAAAAATTGAAGAAAAACCAATAAAGGCATTTGTCAAAAAAACTTCTCCGGAGAACATCCTTTCAATAAAAACCCGTTCAGGAAGAAAGATAAATGCAACTAAGTATCATCCCTTCTTCATATTAAAAAATGGAAAGGTGGTTCCTGCACGGGCGGATGAATTAAAAAAAGGTGTAAAAATAGCGATTCCGAGAAAGATTAATTTTAAGCCTAAATCTAAATACATGACAGAAATTTTGGACAGAATAAGGTATAAAGATAATATTTATGTTTCCCATAAAGAAGAATGGAATCTAATATTGAGGGCCAATAAAGGAAAATTGACCTGGAAACAACTTGCCGAGAAACTAGGAGTTCCTTATTATACTGTTAAAGGGATATTAGATAGGCAGTCGGTGAACTTTTATAATTTAATAAAAATTTTGAGAAATCTTTCTTTTTCTGACAAAGAGATATGTAATCTTGTAACAAATGTAAAAGCCAACGGGAAAAAAGTTAATTTTTCGTTTAAGGTGAGTAAAGAATTTGCAAGGTTTTTTGGGTACCTTTTAGCAGAAGGTAGACTTGCAAAATCGAGCCAGATATGGTTCACGAACGGAAATAAAGAGATAGTTGAGGATTATGTCCAACTTGTAAAAAACTTGTTTGGTAAGAATCCTTTGGTAAGAGAGTATAAACCCGGCTGTTGGGATGTTATTATTTTTTCTGAGCCTTTAAAAAAATTGCTTCGTGTTTTAGGCATGGCTTCTAAGACAGAAAACAAATCAATTTCTAATATAATATTAAAACACTCTTCAGATAAAGAGATCTCTGAATTGTTGAATGGGCTTTATTGTGGGGATGGATATGTTTCTAATAATTCAATAGAAATACTCACAAAAAGTAAGAAATTAGCGAGAGGTATAGAAACGTGTCTTTTGAGACTGGGAATGGTTCCAAGAACAAAAACAAAAAAGAAAACGATAAAAAGTTCGGGTTTTGAAGGATTTTATGAGAATGTTTCTTTATATGGTGTAGAAAACTTCATTAAATTCAGTGAAAAAATTTCTTTAATTCATAATAAAAAAAGAAAGATTATTTTAGGTAATTTAAAAAAAATACAAAACTCCAATGTTGACTTAATAGAAACTTCAGGAATGGTGAAAGACATTGTTAAAAATCTTGGAATAAATGTTAAAAGATCAAAAAAAGAATTTCCGAGACTAGATTCCTATCTTTATACTAAAACCACTCCTTCAAGACAAGGTTTAAAGGTTTTAATAAAAGATCTTTTTGTTCCGCTATCTCAAAAATCGGTGTTATTAAATAAATTAAAATCTTTAACAAATTCGGATATTTTTTGGGATGAACTCATAGAGGTTGAAGAAATTAATGGGGAAAGATGGGTGTATGATTTAACTGTTGAAGGCAACCACAATTTTATAGCAAACAATGTTTTTGCTCACAATTCAAACGTCAGCGATGCAATATGTTTTGTTCTCGGAAGACTGAGTATAAAATCCTTAAGAGCCGCGAAAGCAAAGAATCTGATTTTTATGGGAACGAAAGCGGCTTCTCCCGCCAAACAAGCTTCCGTTGAACTCATACTTGATAATTCTAAAAAGGTTTTTTCTGTTGACAGTAAGGAAGTTTCAGTTAAAAGAATTGTCAAAAAGAACGGGCAAGGTACTTACAAGATAAATGATAAGACAAAAACCCGCCAGGAAGTTCTTTCATTGTTGGCTCAGGCAGGGATAGACCCAAAAGGATTCAACATCGTTCTTCAGGGAGAAATACAGAATTTTGTCCAGATGCATCCTGAAGAAAGGAGAGGGGTGATAGAAGAAGTTTCGGGAATATCTATTTATGAATCCAGAAAAAAGAAATCTTTAAGGGAACTTGAAAAAACCGACGATAAACTCAAAGAAATAAGTTCAATTCTAAGGGAGAGAACAACATATCTGAACAATCTGGAAAAAGAACGCAAGCAGGCGTTGAGATATAAAAAACTAAAAAAAGATGTTAGGAAATTCAAGGCAAGTATAATAAGTGCGGACCTGAAAGAAAAAGAAAAGCTTGCTGAAAAAGTAAATTCACAGATTTCTAAGAAAAATAATGAAATAGAAAAGATTAAGAAAGAGATAACTTCAACTGAAACCGAAATAAGAAATTCTCAGGAAAAAATTTCTGAAATAAATTCAAAAATCCAAAAAGAAACCGGGCTGCAGCAGGAAAAACTGAATCAGGAAATAGCAAATATTCGTGCCGATCTTGCAGGATTGCATGTGAAACTTGAAAATCATAAGAACAAACTTCAGGAAGTTCTAAATGAAAAAAAGGATGCGGAAGAATCAGTGAAAGAAGGTGAAAAGGAACTTAAAGAGCTTGAATCAGACAAAGGCTCTGCAAGTTCGGAGAAAAAACTTAAAGAAATCAGTGAAAAAAAGAAAGAGCTTGAAAAACTTGAAGAAAAACGTAAAAAGTTTTATATGATGAAATCAGAACTTAAGTCTTTAAGTGAGCATATAGAAGATAAAACAGAAACTTTCAATTCTTATAACAACGAATCGGATTATCTTTTAAAGCAGATTGAACAGCTTTCAATAGAAATTCACGATAAGCGTTCAAGCCAAGAAAAGCTGAGCAAACTTAAATCGGATTTGGCTGAAAAACGTGAAGTCCTTAAAACCCTTTTAGCGCGTGAAGCTAAACTGGAAAAAAAGACTTCGGTGAACGAGGCTGAAATAGAAAACCGAAAAAGATTAATAGAAAAAATTTCAAAACTTGACGTTTGTCCGGTATGCAAGCATAAAGTAACTCCTGAGCATATGGAAGAAATTAAATCAGAGATTCTCCCAAAAATAGAATCTTTAAACAAACAAATTTCCCAGTCGGATGCCGAGTTAAAAAGGGTTTATCAAAGAAAAGAAATTCTTGAAAGAGATATTGAGCAGCTTTTGAAAGACATTGAGATGACGGAATCTGATTTAAATAACCTGAATAAAGTAGAAGACAAAAAATCTCAAATAAAGAATTTTCAAAGCAAGCTAGATAAACTTAAAGAAGAGATATCCGAACTAAGTGCGCGCAAAAAACGTCTTTCTGATTCTTTAAGCGAAATATCTAACATAGAAAAAAAATATGAAACTTTAAAGATAGAAGTTGAAGAAGTCTCTTTAAGGACTAAAGAAAGCGTGGATTCAGAAGTTTCATTCAAGGAGCGTCAGATAGAAAGACTTAAAGTCTCTCTTAAAGAACTTTCACGAGCTGAAAAAGATTTAAAAGAAGAGATTAAAAAACTCAGGTCAGATATAGAAAATAAAGAGTCTGATTTGTCTGAGAAAAAGAAGAAGGAAGCTTCTTTGTCTGAGAAGTACAAAAGCCTTATATCAGAAAGAGACAAACTTCAAAGTCTGATCCGTGATAAAGAAATCGAACTCTCAAAAAAACAAACAGATTTGCATGCTGTTGAGCAGGAAGTAAACGAGTTGAAGATTGAAAGAGCGCGTTTCGATGCAAGCGCTGAGAATTTGAGAGAAGAGCTTCTTGAATTCGCGAATGTTGAGATAATAAAGACCAAAAAGGAAAAACTTGAGAAGCGTCTTGCACGAACTCAAGAAATTCTTGACAATATAGGGAATGTCAATTTAAGGAGCCTGGAAGTTTATGACAATATTAAAAAAGAGTATGATTCAATAAAAGAAAAATCTGAAGTCATTGAAAAAGAGAAGGAGAATATTTTGAAAGTTATAGAAGAAATAGACAAGAAAAAGAAAAAGGCTTTCCTTGAAACCATGAAAAAGGTCAATGAGATTTTTTCAAGGAACTTTTCTCAGTTAAGCTCCAAAGGACAGGTTTATCTTGAACTGGAGAACAGGAAAGACCCTTTTGAAGGAGGTTTGGATGTTGTCGTAAAAACCGGGCACGGGAAGTATTTTGATGTTAAATCTTTGTCGGGAGGAGAGCAAACACTTGTTGCTTTGTCTTTGATATTTGCAATACAGGAATACAGCCCGTATTACTTTTATCTTTTAGATGAGGTTGATGCCGCGCTGGATAAAAGGAATTCTCAACGCCTTGGGGAGTTACTAACTAAATATATGCAAAAAGGACAATACATAATAATCACTCACAACGACGAAGTCATAAGCAATGCTACAAGTCTTTACGGAGTAAGCATGCATGACGGCGTCAGCAAGATAATTAGTTTGGAGATTTGAGGTTAAAATTTTTAAATAAAGACTCTTTATTATAAACATGAGAAAAGAGGAACTTTTACGAAGCTTAAAGCAACAAGGTTTTTCAGAGGAAATTGTAAACGCTTTTGAGAAAGTGAATAGGGAAGATTTCATTCCTGAAAGTTTAAAATCACGCACTTATGAAGACACTGCTTTGCCCATAGGACACAAACAAACAATAAGCCAGCCTTACACTATTGCGTTTATGCTTTCTTTGCTTGGTGTTCAGCCGGGGAAAAAACAGAAAATTCTTGAGATTGGCTCCGGCTCAGGATATGTTTTATCCTTGCTTAATGAACTCTCCAAAGATGCCGAGATTTATGGAATTGAGCGCATTGAAGAACTTGCCGAACGCTCAGAAGAAGTTTTGAAAGGCAAAAATGTTGAAGTGATACACAAAGATGGAAGCAAAGGCTTGCCGGAGAAAGCGCCTTTTGACCGAATTCTTGTCAGTGCGGCATTCAGCGAGATACCGAATCATTTAGTGCGCCAGTTAAAAGTCGGCGGCATACTGGTAGCGCCTGTGAGGAACTCAATTTATCGAATACAACGCTTTACAAACGAAAACAAAATTCAGGAATATAAGGGCTTCGCGTTTGTTCCAGTTGTTGGGGGTTAGAGGGTTTAAGTTCATTTTTTTAGCTGTTTCGTCAGAGATGAAATGTCGTCGGCCATGCTTCGTTTATAATATTCGCTAAGATCAGATATCCTTGAGCTTTCATATTCTCCCATATAATAAATGAGACCAAATTAATAACTGCCGATAAAAAACTTCTAAAAATACCTAATGTTGTTTCTCTTTAATCTTTTTTGTGTAGTGTCATTTTAAAATAATAACAACATCATAAAGTTTATAAATAAGTATTTTATGATTTTATTATGGAAACCATAGATAAAGTTGATGAGCTTTTAAGGAAGGGAGAAACAAACAGATATGTTGCTGAAGCACTAAGTATTTCCGAGAGCAGTGTTAGAGCATATAAAGCAAACATAACAAAAAGAAGGGATAAAAAGCTCGAGGGATATGCGGCTTCTAATATAGTTATTCCTTACGAAGCTCTTGAAAAACTTGATTTTGAACAACTTTCGGCTTTTACCGAAATTTTAGACACCCTTATCAGGCAAGGCGAGAGTAAGGAAAGTGGTTTAGAAAGAAAAGTTTCTGAAGGAGGCAAAGGGAGCGATATTGCAAAACCGCTTCCAGCAAGCGAAGTCAGGGAGATCATAATTGAGCTTAGGGAGGAAGGGTTTTCGAATAGAGAGATATATGGAAATTTCAAATTAAGAGGAGTTTCTAAAGAAAGTATATCTGCTTATTTAGCTCACTATTCCAGAGGAACTTATGATAAACCACGAGAATAAACTTATTTATCCTTTCTTTTTTCTAAGGCATATACACTAAAGTACATGGGTGTTTGGCGTATCTTGTACGTTTCTTCTTCAAAATCAAGAACCTCATAACCCGAATCTTCTGCAGAAGTTACCATGTTCTCAAAATTAAAACCAGGAACTTCATCAGTTGAAATTTCGCCGTTCCTTTTAGGGTTGAGATTTAAGGTTGTTGCTACTACAACTTTATCACCAGTCCTTCTTTTCAACAAAAGTTCTAGTGCGCTTTTCGTTTTATCCGAAAAACTTTTGTAATAGTCTAAAAATACAACATCAAATTTTCCTCCAATTCTATCAGATGCAGCAGCCACAAAACTATCAGATATACCATACTTTACAGATAAGTGGCTTGGGGTAGAACCTTCACTGTCTATTTCGTCTAAAAGTGCATGATACTCGTCAATGCTCAACCTTTCGTCTTTATATTTTATGTGTTTTCTATCTTTCCTATAGACAACCTTTAGGTTAGAGTCTTTAGCAAAGTCAAGTAAAATCAAATCATCCACATTTCCTTCTACTACTTCAACATCGTCAAAAGCCCTGCTTATACCTGAATTACATATACTTTTCATAAGGTTGGCGTTTCTATGGACATATTCTGGGACAGTTGCACGAACTTCCATATCGGATTCTTCTAAGAAAGCAGATAATTTAAGATAGCTTGCAAAGTTAGGCCCTTCCAAACCTAAATAGGATATTCGGGGTTTTCTCCTTTCAGTGATGCCTAGTTCCAAACCTAGATCTTTTAATCTGTTTTCCAAGGTTTTTCTTTTTCTTGAAGTTTTCTGACTTTCTACAGATTCTTCTTTAGATTCGCTCAGAAGAATCGAATGTTTTCTCTTAAAATTCTGCCAAGAAGAATAAAATTCTTCAGAAACTTCAGGATCTACAGAGAATGTTATGACATTTCCAGACATCTCGTATCGAACCTTATCCTCTCCTATAAGTCCTCTGCTTCTTAAATATCCGATGAAGTTTTTTCGAATTGTTATAACCACTCCTTTTTCAGGAGTTTCCACCCTAAAATCTGTTTGCTCATTATAATTTTCTTCAATCTCTTGTTTTGCCGCCCTTATTTCATCACGTAACTCCTCCTCTCTTTCTGACCTTTCTATTTCAATTTTATTAATGACATATCCTTCTGCAAATTCTAAAAGTTTTTCCCTAACACCTTCTTTTTTTTCATGGTCCCATGAATCCTCTCCAGCAATATTGTATTCCCCTAGCTCGTTTCTAAATCTCCCATTGCTCAAAGGATAGTTTTGCCTAATGTGCTCCGCATCCAGCATTCCAGCAATACTTCCAAAATCGGAACCGAAGTTAACCCCTAACAAATCTTCTAACTCCTCCGCCCTTACTTGATTTTCTAAATTCTTCGTAAACCCTTGCGTTTTAAACTTGACCCTTTCAGCGTATCTGTATAAAGTTTTAGATACAAAATCTTCCAACGAACAATTTTCCCAATATGAGAGTCCTTCGTTTTCCAAATCAGACTCAACGTAAGATGAAAATTCACTTAAATTAATTCTTCTTCCCTTATGTTTTGATCTAACTTCATCTAATGCATGTATAACAATATCTTTTGCCCACCTTGGTTTCTTTGATTTCCGTTTGAGTTTTTTATCCTTTTTTTTTGATGCCTTTTTCTCTGCAGTTTCCCTATTTATTAAAACATCTAGAAAATTAAGATTGTTAGAGATGCAATACTCCCTTAGTTCTTCCAGAGACATATCTTTAATGTCCATTTTAAGCCCCAATTGTTTCATAAAGAACAGTTAATGGATCGTTGACAAAGTAAACTCTTTTAACATCAGGATATTTTTTACCCACTCTTTCAGTCACTACTTCCCCGGCTTCCTCCAAATCTACACCTGCATCCATATTAAAATTATATCTTATTAAGTCTCTAAATCTGCTTCTAAAATTTTCTTGAGGACTTAATTCGATGTCATGGGCAAAAAATCTCATTGATTCATCATTCAGGCAAGAGGCCAAGTTTCTTTGTGATGCTTCTTTTGAAACTCTCAATTGAATTGGTAAAACAAATGAAATACCCTTATAATCCACGTCTCTAAAGGATAAAATTCCAATATCACTAATTTTGGGTTTTGCAGGAGTTTGCTCTAAAAGAGAAATAACTTCTTCTCTTTCTTTGTCTTTAAGCTCCATCAAATCTCTAACGCTATATCCTTCATATCTTGAAAGGGTATCATACAGTCTTATGGCTTGTGCTTGTTCATTTAGCAAGCCATACACAAATTCAGATCTTTTTCCGAGAATTTTTCCCAAATGATTTCTGTCGTACTCAGTTAGCCTATGTACTAAACAGTTATCAGCTTCATCTTCCTCCCCTGATTCGACAATTTTTCTTTCGACAAATTCCTCCACAGAAACCCTTGATTCTTTTGCTTTTTTTCTCAACGTATGAATATGAGTATTGATTGAATTTTGGGTTCTTAAAACTCCTCCATTTATCTTTTCCAATCTTTTTCCTATTTCATCAGATCCTATATCTTTCTCTTTAAGTTCCACTAGTAAGAGTTCTTCCTGGGTTGACCAGATTGAATTAGCCATATAAAAATAATTTCAAAAGAGATTTATAAATATTTCTATATTGTAACTATTTTAAAATTAATACAAATTTCCCACGCATTTTCAACTAGTTTTTAAAAAAATAAAAATAAAGAAAAAATAAAAAAGAAAGTTAAAAATTAAAAAATCAGTAATAACTTTCTCCGAAGTCTTCTGTTTTTGGTTTCTTTCCAATCAAAACTATCAGTACTACAAGCAATACAACAAAGATTATTGCCAGTATCACTGTAAGCACAACGATTGGATCTGCTGCTCCACTAACTTGTGAGGCTTTCGTGAAGTCCACTGAATCAACAAGCTTTCCGCTTGAGTCGAATACATTCACAGTGTATGTGTATGTTCCGCCAAGATTTGAGCTAGCGCTTGTAGAAACCATCTTGCTAGATCCAGCCGGAACAGCAACAAGGTTTTCACTCACACTAACAGATGTAGTAGCTGTGTTTTCAGGGACAAGCCTGTAGACAACAACATTGTTTGTAGGATTAACGATTAAAAGCTCGCTGCCCGAAACAATGAAGTTTCCTGCAGAAAAGTCGTTTTCTATAACTACTTGTGCAGTTCTGCCTGAAACAGTGTCGTCATTTTCGACAGTCACTTCAAGTGTGTAAACTCCAGATTCAGCGCTGAAAGGAACTTCAAGGAAAAGTCTCCCTTTCAAAGTGTCTTCATCATCTTCAAAACACTTTCTTGTTATGTCAACACCGTAATTATCTACTGCATTTGCAATGTCATCACATCTTAAAGCAACAAGGTCTCCGAAAAAGTCAGTTCTTTCTATTCCCAAAGCAGGAATAGATGCAGTTATATACAAGTCGTCAAGGTCATTGTAACCGAGATTCTTCAAAACCACATCAACAGGGACAACGTCGCCTGCATCAACAGTCTGAGGAACACTTATAGACTTAATGTCTGCATTGTAAGATTCTCTCTGAACTCTTAAAGTGTAGCTTTCTTCAGTTTTGTCTCCTTGTCCGCTAACTTCAACATTCAAGGTTGCAAAACCGCTAAGCTCATCCTTAAGGTCAAAAGGCACATCAAGCTTCAATGTTTTAACATATGTATGGTCTGTTTCAACATCAAAAAAGCTTGTTTCTGCCTGGACTTCTTCTTTGTTTGTTTCAAGCTCCACTTCTACTGTAACATCCTGTATGCTTACATTGGATTCAAACTGAACCCTAACAACAATACTTTCACCCGCAACTATTGCAGGATTTCCTGTCAAAGTGTTTGGATTAACAGCAATACCGTTAACTTCAACATCCAAGCCGTTAGCCGCAACTTCTGCACTTACAGTAGCAGCAAAGAAAACAAGACTTGCTACTAACAGAAAAGAAACCAATATTCTTTTCATGTCCATTTTTGTGTTTGTTTTATTTAATTCAGGAAACAAGGTTTCCATGTACTCAAAAGACTTGGGGCTTGTTTATAAATTTTATGGTGATGTCGTAATTATAAAGTTACGATAGTACCGGGTGTGAGTAACATTTAGTTTTTATCAACTGGGTGTGAGTTACAGAAAGTAAAAATACATTTATCGACGGAAAAAGTTTATAATTCATTTATTTCTTTTGCCAGAAAAGCATCTTCAACAGGATTTGGGCTTTCACTGATTATGGTAATTTTTTCACTTTTTGAATGTTTTTTTAGCGCGTTGAGAAGCTTTTCCCACTCTTCTTCTGTAGTTTGTTTGTGCTTTTTTTCGCCTTTTTCTCCGTATTCAATTCCGGAAAAATGAACATGTACCTCATCACTCTTTTTTAAGTTATTGATTTTATCCAGCACTTCTTCAAACCTATATGATTTATAACGAGCAAGAATATGT
>CAZDCI010000005.1:0-44300 GCA_964503975.1 Candidatus Woesearchaeota archaeon | reverse complement strand
AGGTTTATAAATCTTTCTATTATGTTACTATTATAGAATTACATTAAATTACTCCAATCATCAAACTTCAAGCCTTTCATTCAACTCATTAGAAATATTTTCCAACATTTTTTCTTTAACCTTTTCTTTACTTTTTGCCCAGGTTTTGTGTTACCACAAACACATAGATATAAATATTTATATACAAGGACATATATTAACTTAAATGATAGAATTAAAAGGCAAGATAGAAAAAAGAGGGAATGTGAGAATATTAGTAATTCATAGTAAAAAACTCTCAGAAAAAATTAAACAGAGAGGAAATAAAGTTACTGTGAAAAATTTTAAAGGAGGACTAATTTTAATCCCAAAAGGAGATTCCCATGTAACAATAGCAGCAAATAAAAGACTCCAAATAGCAGTAACAACTTTGATAAAAAAAGGAGAAATAAAAATAGGAGATCAAGAGAAAACACCTCTTTATCTAAATGAAGAAGATTGGGAAATCACAGAAAACGAGATATTGGCAAAAGGTATTGGGAGCCCCCTCTCAAAGATTATCCCGCTTAATCTTACTAAAAAAAATGCAGGATTATGTAAAAAAGGGGGAAGATATTATTTAGATATAAGCTCAAAAGAATTTTATAATATTTGTAAAAAGAACAGAATAAAGTGTTTATTGAATAGAAAAGGGAACCCCATCATAATTATAAAATCAGATAGTATTAAGGCGAGAAAATTAACTCCCCACAGCAAAAAGCGGGTGCAAATCGCGATCCCAAAAGAAATAATTTCAAAGAATGAAATAAAGAAATTAGATAAAATCGGTTGGCTCCCAATAATCTTAAAATTAAATATCCAATCATTTATGTTAAAGATAAGTGATTTTTATGGAGTAAAAGAAGAAAAAGATCTGGTAAATTATTTGGTGGGCCAAGATATTAAAATAAAAATTAAAGAACCTGCAGACCCATATGATATTTTAATAAGGGATAAAAATATTGCCGTAGAAGTTCACAATTCCATCCCAAAACGAGAAGATTTAGTCACAAGACATAAAGTAAAGCCTGCATTAGTGAGATTAAGGATTTTGGAAGCAGATTTCTTTATCAAAAACAAGGAAGTAAATAAATTTTTTGTGATAATAAATGAAATGTGGAAAAATGGAAAATATATTAATGAATTAATTAAGGGTAGTGATCAAAATACCGTGGTCTTATTCACAAACTTCAAAGATAAATGGGAAGAAAAAGTTGGACAAGAACTTCTCAGGAATATATAGTCAATTTTCAAGACGATTATTTAATTCATGTGCCATATTAGTTAACATTAACTTTTTGATTTCTTCCTTTTTATTTGTTTTGGCAAGCACATATCCGAGCTTTACAAAGGCTGTTTCAGAAAGCATGTCTTCTAAATAAATCACTCCTGTTTTTTCTATCTCACGACCATTAGAATAAACCCACGGGTCAAGCCTACCGTAAATTGTCTGAGCTGCTGCGCAAATAACCATCCCTTTACCTTGAACTTCTTTAAGTTTTTTCAACCATCCTTTACGAGCTTTAACAGGAACATGTCCCAAACCGGAAACTTCTAAAATCAAACCTTTGTACTTTTTCTTCTTGTAATAATTCAAAATATCTGGATTTTGTCCAGGATAAACTTTTATCAAGGAAACTTTTTCTTCGAAAGCCGTATCTGTTTTTACCTTGTTTTTACCTTTTTTCCGAACATTGTATTCTCTCAATGGAATAATTTTATCAGGATAGATTTTAGCAAAAGGCTCGCCATTAACAACTTTAAAAGCGTCTCTCCGAGAAGTGTGCATTTTACGTGTTTTCGTTGCAGGCATAGCCAAACAATAGGTATCTTCTGTAGTTGCGTGCCCGACAAGCATCACTTCAGCTATATCACTTACGGCAGCGAGAGCTGCACACTGTAAATTCAGATTAGCGTCGCTGGAAGCACGGTCTATACTTCTCTGGCTATAAGTCAAAACTACTGGCTTATTCAAGTCTTTCAACATAAAACTTAAAGCCGCTCCGGTGTAATGCAAAAAATCTGTCCCGTGAGTAACTATCACACCTTTAATATTTGAATCATTTAAATGTTTTTTAGCAACTCTAGCAAGCTTTTTCCAGTCTTTAGAATCCATATCTTCGGAGGCTTTCAAAAAAGGACGCTCAACTTTAACTACATTTACAATATTAAACATTTCCGGATAATATCTGAACAAATCCTCAGGCTCGGTTAAAGGATCCACTCCTCCTGTCTTTGAATCCAAACGCGAAGCAATCGTCCCTCCCGTGATAATCATCGCTATGTTTGGCTTGTCCTTAGAGTGTTTTGGTTTTTCAAAATCTTCTTTTTCATCTTTAGCCTTCCCTAACAAAGAAACTGAAAGAACCTTACTCTTCCTGAATCCTATATTATATCCTGAATCCAGTTTAAGCAAAACAATGCCTTTATCATCTTTCGGAGCTTCCAAAAGTCTTCCTTTATAACTCTTCTTTACAAGTTTAACTTCAACCAAATCTCCGGGAAATGGCTTTTTCTTTACCTTTTTGCTTTTTAATTTTTTCTTAGATTTCTTCTTAGGCATATTTAACAAAAATAAAGATTGTATAAAAAATTATGCTTTATTGGCTTTACATAAACTCAAAAAATCTCAACAACAACTCCCGCTATGAATATCAAAGCTAAAACAACTATTATGAGCCAGTTTATGGGAACCGAATACTCTGGTTTGCGGTCTCCTGAAATTTTTGCTTTTTTAGCCATTAACAAAGAAACTATTGCAATCAAACCCCCCGAGACAACCCCTCCTATTCCAAGAATTTTAGTGAAAGAAAAATACTCTGAAGCGCTTAACTTGACAAGTAAGAAAATTAGTATTGGTACTACAGAAGACAAAAACCATGAACCTTTCCTGCTTATACGGTCGTCAATTATGAAGTTTTCATCCAATGCGTTTCCCAAAGCAAGATAAGAAGTAAACATTGTTAATATACCCAAAAATATAAACAGCGCTCCTAAAGCGAGAGTCGCCACCTCAGGAGTTTGAATTCCTTGAGAACCCGTAACAACCAGTGCAAAAAGTGAGTAAAGAGTAACAGATACAATCGTTCCAGTAACTAAAACTTTTTTCATCAAACTCTTTTTCTTTTTTAAAATCAGGTTTATCTCAGGAATTGCATGAAAACTTGTCAAAGCAAACAACACAACCCCAAAAGGCAAGAAGATATGCATGGTATTGAGCGTTAAAAGATTTTCAATCTGAATCTCTTTGGCAAAAACAAGAAATATTATTGCAAAAAGCAAAAGAACGATACTTACTCCAAACCTTTCAAATTTCTTCAATCCTTCCAGGCCCGTCCACAACAACCCGGACATAATCACTCCTGTAACAACCCCCATATGGATACTGTAATCTAAATTTCCAAAAATCAAAAAGCTTATACTTTCCCCAATTCCAAGCATATAGGCCACAATAGCAGAATACACTCCAAAAATAACTGCGAACTCGGTTAAGATTCTTCCTGGCTTTCCGAAATACTTTTTAGCATAACCCGCAATCTGGTGTGACTTCTTTGTACGCAAGGCAACTTCTCCAAGATAAAGATTAACCGAGAGAATTATCAAACCCAAAGCGATTATGTATGCTAAAGCAACAAAAAAACCTACCTGTGCTGCAACATACGGAATTCCCAAAACCCCTGCGCCAATCGTCGTCCCGACAAGTATCGAAACACTAACATAATATTTTCCTTTTTCTTTAAGTTTCATTTTGCCTCTTTTAAAAACGGGTCTGCTAGGATTCGAACCTAGATCAACCGGGTTTTTCAAAATTAACTGGATGCTAACCTTCCGAAACCGGACATTCTATCCATTGAACTACAGACCCTTAATATAAGTGAACAAAAGGACAATAAAAAGGTTTTCGTCCTAGTTTTTGTCTAATCTTTTTCCAAAAAGACAATAAAAAGGTTTTTATTTGTGTTTAAAGTTTTTTAAATGAAGATGGTGGATTATACATACACATATTTGATTGGAAATTTTATACTTTTTATTCCTTGGTTAATCTTGTTTTTAAGAAGAAAAGATACTAAAAAAGAGATGCTGATTATCTCTTTGATTTTTGGATTTGCGGGAATTGTCAGCGAATATATATTCATAAAAGATTGGTGGAAACCTTTAACAATAACAGGGACGCCTATTGGGATTGAAGATTTTCTTTTCGGCTTCTTGATAGGAGGAATAGCTTCTGTCATATATGAACATCTTTTCAATAAAAAAATTCGACTCAAAAAACCAGAAAAAAACATTTTTGAAAAAAGAAGCTTAAACTTTTTAGTTTTATACTCATCTGTAGCAGTTATTTTTTTAACAAGTTTTTTGTTTTTTGGATTAAACAGCTTTGTTTCGGTAGTTTTGGCATTTGGGATACCCACTATTTTTATTTACATATCGAGAAAGGATTTGATGAAAAACTCGCTTATATCTGGGATCTTGGTTTTGATCATTGCAACAATTGGGTATAGCATACTTAACTTAATTACTCCCAAATTTTTTGATGAGTTCTTCTTTTACCAAAACATAGGTAAACAAACTTTTATAGGAATTCCTTTAGAGGAATATGTGTTTTATTTTCTTGCAGGAGCATTCATCGGACCTCTTTACGAATACTGGCAAGAAGGAAAATTAATAAACATTAAAAAATAACTATTAACATGCCTCTTAAAAAACATCACAAATGGCTCATTGGAAGCTTTTCTACCCTTGTAATCGTGTTTATGATAACTTCAAGTATTTTTATGTACACAATTTTCATAAGACAGGAAGTAAGCTACAATGTTTTAAATAATAAAATAACAAGTTTACAGACAGAATTCTATTCAAGCATTTCGGAAATTTCAGAAAGTCTTATCCAAACCCAGCAAGAAGTTGATGAAGTAAATTCAGAGTTAGGAATTATCACAGACGAATTTAGTGAACTTAAAGCTACAGCAGGGGATGATTTTTCCGGAATTATTGACCAGGCAGTTAAATCTGTTGTAACTGTAAGAACTGATGTAAGCCAAGGAAGTGGATTCATAATAACAAAAGACGGCCACATTGTAACAAATTATCACGTGATTGATGGTGCAAGAGCAGCAACAATAATAACTTCAGATAAAGAAAACCACCCTGTCTCTCTGATTGGGTTTGACCGCGAGTTAGATGTCGCTTTGCTAAAAATCGATGGAAATTATGAAGAACTTGAGCTTGCAAATTCGGATAGCGTTGTTGTAGGAGAACGTGTCGTGGCTATAGGAAATCCTTTAGGTTTACAATTCTCAGTAACACAAGGAATAGTCTCACAATTACACCGTCCCGGACCTAACGGAATAGAAGCTTACATACAAATAGATGCTTCTCTCAATCCTGGCAATAGCGGAGGCCCGTTGATTAACAAACAAGGCGAAGTCATAGGAGTTAACAACTTTAAAATTGGCGGAAGTGAAGGTCTTGGCTTCGCTCTAGAATCTAACTTTATTAAAGATTCTGTGAATGAAATCGCTCAAGAAGAATTAGATCGGATATTGATATAATAAAATTTTAAATTCTCGCTTCATTCAAACAAGCAACTAATTGGCTCATATCATCTGGTTTTTCCTTCTAAATCTTCATAAAATCTCCTATCTATTTCTCTATAGAAGCTTTCAAATTTTTTTACTGTCTCCCTATAATTTTCAATTCCTTCTCTATCTACAATTCTATAAAATGTTTTAACATAATTTGTAAGTGATTCTGTTAACATCCTTAAATCTGAATTTTCCAAACCAGGGGTTATTTCTAAAAACCTTTCCATATCAGATAATTCTTTCTGCAAAACCTCGTCTATGGAAACTCCTTTGGATTCTGCACGTTTTATCAATCCATACTCTACAAGTCCTTCATGAAAAGCTGTTAACCCTTCAATCATTTCTTGATTAAATCCACACATAGGCATTTTAAATCCTCACTTCCTCTATATGAAAGTTTTCCAAATAGTTCTTTATATTTTCAAGCTCTTGTCTTATGGCTTCTCCTTCTGTTCTTTTTCCTTGCTTTATTTTTTTAAGCAAATCTTCGTAACAGCTAGCTACAAAGACTAAAGGCCCATTTATTGCTTTTTGACTAAATCCGCTTGGTGGCATTTTCTATTTTCTCCTAATTTATTTAATAAAACATAAAATCACACACATATAAAAATTATCTCCCCTGTACAATGGTAGTTATAGAAAAAGTTATAAATATCTCAATCTTAAAGTTTTTATGAAGAAAGAATACTATGAACTCCTCAAGGCTGATTTAACAGAAGGTGAAGCAAAAGTATACTTGGCTTTAAGTGAACTAGGTACTAGTACTGTTGGCCCGATAATAAAAAAGTCGGAGGTCTCTTCATCAAATATTTATGACATACTGAACAGATTGATTGAAAAAGGGATTGTTAGTTTTATTATAAAAAGTAAAACGCGCCATTATCAGGCGGCCGCACCAAAAAACATAATTAATTATCTAGATAAAAAAGAAAAAGAAATAGCTTCCCAAAAAAAAGAATTGAAAAAAATTCTCCCTGAACTCGAGAAAATTCAGGAAAAACATGTTAAACAAGAAGCAGAAGTTTTTGTCGGAAAAAAAGGTTTAAGAACGGCTTATGAAAAAATGTTGAAGGATTCAAAGAGTGGTGACACTATCTTTTTCTCTTACCTTTACAACAAAGATTATGCGGAAGAAGCAGATTTATTTTACAACAGCATCCAAGAATTATCTAAAAAAGTAAAAACTAGGGGAATAGCTAACAAAGAGTACAAAAAATCTTGGTTTGCAAAAAAAGCGAAATTCCTTGATATGAGATTTGTAGACTATCCCATTCCTGGAATAATAGATGTCTTCAAAGATATGGTTTTTATTGTTTCATGGAAACCTCAAGTAATTGGAATTTTAATAAAATCCGAAAGCATTGCAGAAAATTTTAGAAACTATATAAAAGACGTTTGGCAAAAAGCCAAACTCTAAATTAAACTTTCAGATTCTTCATCTCTTTCTCAAAATCATCTAAAGAGTAACTTGATTTATACCCCTGCTCTATAAGGTATCTCTCCATTTCCCAGAAAGTTATTCCGGCTCTATGTGCCGCTTCAGATAAAGTTATATCTCCTCTAATGTATTCTTCTGCAGACTTTTTTTTCATAAAATCAGAATACCCTATCATTAAAAGCTTCCTTATAATAGTACTTCTGTCTTCCATTTCACTTTTGCTCAGCTTTTCTATCTTGTTCAAAATTTCCTTAGATAACCTTATTCCTATTGCATCTTTCATTTTGCTTCCATCAAAATTTTATCAATAACAGCGTTGTTAAACCATCCTATTCTTTTCAGTTCGCCCAAGCTGTTCATAAATTTTGTTTTGTTTATAACCTTTTCCTTATAAAGTTTTAATATTATGACGGGAGTTCCAATAATTTTTATGTCAAGGATAACGCTTTTTTTCCTGACATTGTCATCATCAGAAGCCAAGTATTTTGCTTTCTCCTGCCAATACAAGGCAACAGTCTCCGCTTCCCCTCTGTAAAGATTAAACTCTTTTGTTTTTTTCAAAAGATTTTTATCGGATACCTTTTTCACAGTTATCTTCTTTTTATCAACTAATTCTTGGATAACTTTAACCTCAGGATAAACGTCTTTCCCAATAATAATTTCCTCGTAAACTTTTTTTGGAATACAGGCTTCCTTAAAATAATCACAACTAATCTCCAACAAAGTTATCTTAGCCAAGTGAATGATAACCATTGAATCCTTAATTATCATGTAATATAATGTGCACATTGTAATATATAAAACTTTCGTTTCAATGAAACCTTAAATTAATAAACCAAATTTCCTTAAAACCAATATGCCTAAACAAAAAAACAAACAAGAAAAACACGAAGAAGGAATTACTGTAAAGAAAGATGGAAATTTTTCCAGGTGGTATACTCAAGCGATAGAAAAAGCTGAAATCGTCGATATAAGAAACGATATGAAAGGTTTCATCATCATTCGTCCGTGGGGTGCTTTAACGATGGAAAAAATGTATGACTTCTATGAAACTGAACTGCAAAGCAAAGAACACAAACCCACAATCATGCCTTCAGTAATTCCCGAAAGCAATCTTAAGAAAGAAAGTTCTCATATAAAAGGCTTTACACCAGAAGTTTTCTGGCTTGACCTTGGAAAAGCCGGGAAAGGTGATGAAAAACTTGCCCTGAGACCGACAAGCGAAACTCTCTATACGCCTATGTTTAAACTCTGGATACGCTCATGGAGAGATTTGCCGATGAAACTCTATCAGCGGGGTTCTGTATTCCGTTTTGACACAAAAGCCACCCGTCCTCTTATTCGCGGCCGCGAGTTTCAGTGGATAGAAACTCATTGTGCTTTCGCAACAAAAAAAGACGCGGAAAAACACGTCAAAGAAGACATGGATACAACAGAAAAAGTAATGCACCAGATTTTCTGTGTTCCTTTTTTACCTATGAAGCGTCCGAGCTGGGATAAGTTTGCAGGAGCAGAATACACTATCGGAAGTGATGTTTTAATGCCTGACGGAAAACTAATCCAGCAACCTTCAACTCACCTAATGGGGCAAAAATTTTCCAAAGTTTTTAATGCAACTTTCGTTTCAAAAAAAGGGAAAGAAGAGTATCTCTGGACTACTGCTTATGGGCCTGCAATTTCACGCATCCTCGTATCCATAATCTCTTTACACGGAGACGATAAAGGCCTTGTTTTACCTTTCTCATTATCCCCTGTACAACTCGTCATAGTTCCTATTTACACAACTAAAAACAAGAAAAAAGTTTTGAAGCAGTGTGAAAAAATAAAATCTCAGCTTGAAGAAAAAGGCTTCAGGATAAAAATTGACAGCAGAGAACACTTGAGTGTGGGGTGGAAGTTTAACGAATGGGAGCTTAAAGGAGTGCCTTTTAGGATTGAAATCGGAGAAAAAGAAGTGAAAGAAAAGAAACTGACTTTTTTCACTCGTGGAAAAGATAAGAAAGAAAAAATGTCTTTGAAATCTCTAAATTTGGAAAAAAGAGGAAAAAGCTTTGACGCAGGTTTGAGGAAAAAAGCTGAATCTTTTACAAAATCAAGAATTATTAATTGTAAAACAAAACCAGACTTAGAGAAAGCGCTTTCCCAAGGAAAGATTGCTCGGGTTGCGTGGTGTTCAACAAACGAGAAAGGTTTTAAATGTGCAGAAGAAATTGAAAAGTCTTTCAATGCAGAAGTCAGGGGAACGCGTGCAGATAAAAATGAAAAACCTTCAGGAAAAAAATGTGTTATCTGCGGAAACAAGGCAAATGAAATAGTTTACATAGGTAAAAGTTACTAGATATTGCATACTTCCGAATGCAATAAAATTCTTTCTAATTAAGTTTAGTCAAAATCCACGTCTCTGTTCAAAACCGCAGCTTCAAGCTCATATTCAAGTCTAAGCGTAGTCTGCAAAAGCTCTCCGAACTCCTGCTCCAAAACAGCTTGCTCACTTACACTCGGTCCTGATTCAGGCGTTTCCAACATTGTTTCCATTTTTCTCTTCCTCTTTAAGCTAATCACTCAAACAAAAATTCACGCCAAAATTCTTCAAGCCTTAAATTAAACTAAGTAGAAATGTTCCCAATTTAATCCAGGTCCGAAAAGAATCTGGCTGAACTAAATTGAGCAATTAAGGTATTTAATTGATTTTATAGTGAATACTAGGTTAAGTGGCTTCGCATTCCAATGTCGTTCTCCTAACTTCGTATCCATTGTTCCATTTATAGAAAAAGGGGTTTTTATATATTTCTTTTTCCCACGGTTATTTTTTGAGATTTGAAACTGTGAAAATAAAAATAGCTAAAAATCTCCACGATCTCTTCTCGTAATTGTAACCTCGTAAAGAAGAGTTTCTCTTAAGGTATCATTTTTAATAGAAGGTTCAGACACAGCATTATATCTATCTGAAAACCTGCTTACAGCCCCCACATATTGCTCAGCCTCTTCCCTAGTTAATTGTAATATCTTAAAAGGTCCGAGTCCATTAGCAAACATTTCGTCAAAGATTTCAAGCGTCTTTCTAACAGATGTAGGAATTCTTTCAGTTTGTCCTTCTTCATTCATTTTATTCCAAAACCTATTAAATTCAAACATTTATATTCTTTATTATACTAAAGTATCTAGATTGTATTTTCTCTTGCTTCAAAACTTTTTTATATATTTCTTTTTCTCGGAATTGTTTTCATGATTATTTTTTGGTGGTACTTTTCACCCACAAGATACCTCCCATCTCTTCTTAGAATTATGGAATTTGAGAAAGAGGATTTTTTAACACTTAACCCTGGTTCATAAAAAACGCCTTCGTCTCCCACTCCTGTAATTGGAAAAATATCTAATGAGGAATGATACTCTAAGGATACAACTAAAAAGTCGCCCACACCAACATTATCAATAGAGGGTTCTTCAAACTTCGCATCTATTGTTTTTCTATTTGTCATTTTTTCCTCTTGGAATTAACTTGGTTCCTGAAACTACATGAATCATCTTAGGACCAATATACAATCCATTTTCATCTGTCCTTTCCGCATATGTATCATAAAGAACAGGGGCAATCCTATAATCAACAACTACTTCCGCGTCCCAAAGATCATCTTGGCTGAATCCTCCAGTATTATCAAGACAAGTTCGATAAGTTGAATGAATTCCTACCATTGAATAATCAGATAAGGATTTTCCTACTGAACCCACATAATCTAAAGCACTACAAGTCAATATGCGTGAAAGTGAAATTGTTGTCATTTTAATCTTTAAAATTTATAATATTGGACAAGGATGCGCTCGGGATCTTGGCTCTTCCACTTGCCCTTGCATATTTTTAAAATGCAATAAACGTCAGCCTCAACAGGACCTTCAAAATAGGTGGCGTTTTTTATTGAAATATGGTATCTGCCGCCTTTCCTGTGTCTTGTAATGAATCTAGATCCATTAACCTGAGTTAAATTCGCGACTTTGCATGCATCTATAGATAATTCTTCCATCCCCATTTATTCTCCCTCTATTACTTGAGACGCAAGTCTTCCTGCTTCCCAGTAAGGTTTATATGAATTTATTTCATGAAATAATGAATCAAAATTTCCGTCGAATTTTAATCCTCTATCATCAACATATACAAGAGCAGGAACTTTGCTGTTAGTAATTAATTTCGGCAATGGTAATTTATGTTTTTCAAACCAATCCAAAACTTTTTCTCCAGGTCTCAATGTAAAAATTACTATCTTAAATCCAGCAGACATTGCTTTTTCCAAAAAATCTCTCGCTCCTTCTTTTGGCTTTCCAAAAAAATCAGGACCTTTCCACCCATCATATTTAGCAATAACTCCATCAAAGTCTATGCAAATTGTTTCTTTCCAATCCTTAGTAGGATTCATAAATTTCAATTCATTCATAATGTGCGTTTCCATATATTACACAAACCGTACATATAAATAAAAATTACTATCAAAAATTTTAACAAAAAAGGATAAATTTATATATAATTAAGCTATAGTAAAAATATGTCAACAAAACTAGATTTTTATGATAGAAATCTCTTGTATGAATTAGATAAAGATTCATCACAGCCAATCTCCAAACTTGCCAAAAAACTTAGAAGATCCAAACAATTTGTGCTTTACAGGATGAAAAAACTTGAGGAAACAGGTATCATAACAGGATATCAAGCAATAATTGACATGTCTAAAATTGGATATTTCACATTCAGGATTTATTTTAAGTTTCAGAAAATGACCAGAGAAGACGGGGAGAAATTTGTAGCTCATATAAGAGAAAACCTAGACCAAGTTTGGACAATCACATCAATGCATGGCAAATGGGATTATGCCTTATTTCTTGGAGTAAACTCAATAAACGAGCTCCATGGAGCCTGGGATAATATCATGCTTCATTACAAGGAAAAAATAAAATCATATAATATTTCTGTTTATTCGCCAATCCATAACTTCAACAGAAAATTCTTTCTTAATCATACAAAAAGGAAGATAGAAACAGTAGAAAGAATTTATGGAGCAGAAGAAAAAGAAAAAATAGAAGAAAAAGATTGGAAATTAATTAAGGCTTACGCCATAGATGTGAGAAAATCATCACTAGATTTAGCTAAAAAACTCAATCTTTCCCCTGAAACAGTCAGAAAAAGAATAAAAAATCTGGAAAAAAGAAAAATAATTGTAGGCTACAAATTAGGATTGGATACTGACAATCTTGGATATGATACTTATCGGATTGACTTGCATCTTTCATCAACTAAACAGAATAAAAAACTCTTCAATTATTGCAAAAGTCATAAAAACATATACCAAATAAACAACAGTATTGGCGGGGCAGATTTCGAGATAGAAATCGGAGTCAACGACTTTTTTCATATGGTAAAACTTATTGACGAAATTAAAAAAGAATTCAAAGATGTTGTAAATGACGCTGACCATTTTGGATTTTCAACCTTTCACGTCTTAAAATACATCCCTGATTAACTCCTTACAATTCTTCTACCTTCTTCACTTTCGAGAAAATTTCTCCCCCACTCAAAAATATCTCTTGTGCCTCCATCTCAACCAATCTTTGCTCAGCATATCTTCTCCATTCAGTTTCGCTCATAGCTTTTCTTCTTTTAGGTGCTTCAGAAAAATCAAAACCTTCTCGTGTGAGAATATTGCTAAAATAACGAGAAACGATAAGCCATTGATTGCCAGCAGGCATTATTTGCTGATCAATCCCGACCGCATGATTCATAGCTCTTATAATTTCCTCTTCCGAGTTAAATTGAATTGCTATATTTTTTAATTCTTCTCTCGTAACATAATCATTTGTCATTTTATTTCTTCATAAGGAATTCCTTCTCTATCCAACCCCCTTATCACCAAACCGTTAACGATTAAACCATCACCAGTATATGTAACAGGGCCTTCGGATTCAGATATTATGGTACCTACTCTTTCATCACCTGGGTTTAAGAGGCGAATCCTATAATATCGAGATTTTAATTTTTTTCTCGTCTCCTTCTCTCGCAAAATGCCTTCAAGATTTGCCACTCTTTCTCCTAATTTTTCAAACTCTTCTCTTGTTACATAATTTTTTGTCATTTTACCAATGTCTTATTGTATCATCGTAACTAAACTGTTTTTTTCCAGTCTTTCGTTGGCTGTGTAAATTTTTGATGCATTTTAATGATATTTTTATCTTCCTTCAGTGCCCAAATAACGGTCTAAACCTTCGATACCTTCAATAAACATTCTTTTTCTTCCATCACTTCTTAATTCTGTGGATTTTTTTATCCTATATTCAAAATCAGCATGAAATTGTTTTACATTATACCAATTGCCTCCAAACACTTCTATGGCATTTTCAGGAACAATTTTTGGGCAATATAAAGCCTTTGTTGTGCTCTCAAGGACAGATGTCAATCTTCTTCCATCATGAATATTTAAATCTTTAAAACCATCAACCACCTCACTTAAATTATAAATCGGCAATGGAACTTTATCGTGCTGTTTTTCACCTAACTCTAAAAATCTTTCTAAACTTCTATTTAAAGTATTTCTAAACCTTAGAAGTCTTTGAGCCTGATTGTCTGCCATTCTTGGGCTAACTCTCCCTTTTATTCCATGATAATAAGAAACAAGGTCAAATCCTTTTTTGTAATAACCAGAATGTTTAGTTCCCTCTTCAACAAGAGTAGGATACTCTAATAAGCGTCTGCCAATTTCAACTAATTCTTCATCATTTAACCTTACAAAAGATAAATCCTTCAAAGCTTCGCTAACTTCTTCTATAGATAAAATTCCACGGTCAAATAATTCATATAATTGTTCTGTCATTTTTGATTTAAGAGAGTATATTTAATGTCAGTTTTTTCTATATGTTCGTACTGTTCCTCACTCGTCAATCCAATTGTCAACAGATGAGATGGGAGTCTCACGGGACCATGTGCTAGAGCCACACGCCGAGCATATTCGACGTCATCTCGACTCTCAAAACGCAATAAGTAAAGTGTCCTAGGCAATCTTGATTTTGATGGGGGTGGAAGGCTGTTAATATCAGACTGCACTAAAATATCTCCAATCTCTCGCACTGCTCGTTGAGCCCCTGACCCAAATCTCCTAAGTTCTTTCCTCTCATTGCTCGAGAGAACATATCCATTACAAACTCTTTTTGATAATCTTGGCACAACACGTGTATAAAATTCCCATCTCCTTTCAAACTCTTCAAATTCTTTTCTTTTTTGTTTTTCTTCTGTCATTTTAATCTTTAAAATTTATATCATACCAAACCACGTCTAACCCCTTAAGCGCTTCATACTGCGCAGGTGACACGCGGTAGACTACACTTCCTTCATACTGGAATGCGTGCACCGGACCCTCAGACTTGATTGCCTTCCATGCTCGCTTTCGCTCGTGGCAATCAGGAATCGAAACGACATGGGAGTGTCTACCCCTCATGATCAGCATTAGAACCGCCCTTGAGTCTCGCCCTTAGCCTAGCTGCGTCCTCAGGCTCCGCCATCGGATCGATGATGCGCAGTATCCGGTATCCAATGCCTTTTTCCTCAGCATATCTTTTCACATCGGTTGCGTGGTCATCGTCAAGAATTATCACCCCAAGGCCCACTGGTTCGTAGATATACCCCTTCTCGTCCGCATACGCTAGAATATCGTACACTTGATCCCGGGAGAATCGCAATGCTTCGGATGTGGCAAATTCTTCTTCCACTGGAACTGGATATCCTCCAGGTGCAGATAAATCACTGTCTATGCGCGCGGAAAAACGAGAAACACTTGCACCAATGTCTTGCAGCTCATCTTTCATCCCCTGAAGCTCTCGCTCCAATCCCGCTTCCAGCGAGCGCAGTCGAGTCTCTAATTCTTCTTTTGTTGTGTAGTTGTTGGGCACTTTTTATACCTCTTCAAATTTTATTTCTTGTTTTTTTAAAAATTTATGTTGTTTGGCAGAAATTCTAAATATTTCATTTCCTTCATACATGAGACTTCTTATAGGACCATAAACACCTATTCTCTCAAGTGCAGATTCACATTCCTCAGCATCTGGAATTCTAACTAAATAAGCTTGTTTAGCATCACTAGTAGGTCCATTCACTACTGGCACAGGCCTATAAGATCCATGTGTTGGGACTCCTATTCTACTAAAATCATTTTGGTGTGTAACCAAAGTTCTCGGACCAACTAATTCTGTATCAATATCATGCTCAAGTAAATAAGAAAAATATTTATCGCAATCTGATTTTTTATCAAAGTGAATTCCCACAAGATTTCTTGCTGGTTGACTAAAAAGATCACCAAGTGACCCTCTAAAAATCAATCTTCTGTTTTCCTGTTTTTCTTCGGCACTCATATTTTTCCAAAACTCTTTCCCTTTAAATAATATCCTGACAAAAATATTCTTATAGGAATATTTATAAATTAAGCCTATTTCTATATTGTTATGGTATTTGACATTTCGCAACTTAAGAAAGTGAGAAAAAAATTAGATTTAACACAACATCAATTCGCAAAAGAAATTGGGATAAGTCAGTCTATGGTAGCAAAAATTGAATCAGGAAAACTTGACCCAACTTATTCTTACGTGCAAAAAATTGAAAATAGAATAAATCGTTTAACAAAACACGAAGAAAAAGAGGCAAGAGATATAATGATTAAAAAAATAATTTCAACTAAGCCTGAAGAAAAAATTAGCCATGTAATAAAATTAATGAACAAACATGATATTTCTCAATTACCTGTTATTGATAAAGGTAAAGCATTAGGTTTGGTTACAGAGTCGAGCATATTAGAAAAAAATCTTGAAGATGTAAAAGACTCAAAAGTAAAGGATTTTATAGTTGAATCTCCTCCGATAATTTCAAAAGAAACACAATTGTCTGTTATAAGTTCTTTATTAAAATATTATCCTCTTGTTTTAGTTTCAGAAAAAGGAAAACTTAAAGGGCTGATAACAAAAGCGGATTTGCTAAACCATCTTCTTTAATTTATAAATTGATTTTTTGATTATCCAGCTCAGAACTATCAATAAAATAAAAAAGAGGAATATAACATCCGCAACATCCACACCGAGAAACTTGTCTTTTGTTACAGGAATGGAAAATATCTTAGATACCCATTCAAAAAAAGAATTTGAAATATCTGGGAAAGCAAAACTGAAAAATAAAAAAATTATTAAGTAGACAAAACCTGTTTTAAGAACATGTTTATCAAAATCACTAAATTTACTCCATAAAGGTTTTATCAAATTTGTCATTTTGCCAACCTCCCCAAATTCTCCCTGAACTTTTCTATATCACTAGACTGTATCTGTCCTCCGACAGCCTCATCATGTCCTCCTCCACGGGAGTTTTCAAGCTCTTTGATAGCTTCAAGTAGAAACCTTTTTGCTTTTTTCCCCCTCATAGAAACATTTGCTTTCAAACCCTTAACATACAAAACCGCAATAGTTTTTTTGGGAAACAGATAATAAAGCTCACTTGCTAAATCACTACTTATGCTTAAATCCCCTCCGTACTGAAAAAACAAAAGCTTTTCTTCTTTGTTTTTTCCAATATCTATCGCTTTTTTCAAAAGCCTCTGATATTTTGAATCAATCTGATTATATCTTTTGTACATTGATTTGTTAGCGCTTTTTTCTTCAAGAACCTCGTGAGGACTGCGGACTTTCATCATAAACTTCATCATTTTAACAACATTTGTAGTCCTGTCTTTCAATGCAAATCCAAGCATCCTCGAAATGCGGCCTATTTGAGATTTGTAAAAAATATCAAAAGCTTTAACCTTATCCTTTCCGGATTCAAGAGCAAGCTCAGGATACTTTTTCCTGAATTCTTGATAAAACGGGGGAACATAATTATCTGCAATGCAACCGGCAAGAGCAAGCCAAATATCTTCTTTCTTTCCCGTAACATTGTAGCACAAAGCAGTCACCGGCTCTTCGCTTGCAGGTTTATTGAACAAAGGATTATATCTATTTACAAACTCAGGCGTCGGTTCCGCATTTTTATCAGGCTCATGATGGTCTATCCAGACTACAGGTATGTTAAACTGCTCGGCTTTGTTAAAAAATTCTCTTGAAACTACCGGCTTGTCTAAAATAAATATATAATCTGCTTTTAGCTCATGAACTTTTCTAAAATATTCAGGAACCAATTCAGGGAAGGATTTTACTGCCACGCCTTTTCCTCTGCCAAGCCATCTTTGCAAAAGCAAAAAACTACACAACCCATCCTGGTCGTTGTCAAAAAAGAACAGGGGACGCTGGGCACGTTCCAAATGCTCCTTTACTTCATTTATTTGTTTTTTAGTAAGCATTTTAACTGATGCTCTTCCCGACAAGTATTTTTTCTTTGAGAGTTTTAAGTTCTTTACCTATGAATTCTATCAGGTCTTCATTATTGAAAATTTCTTTCAGTTCTTTCTCGTCTGCACTAAAAACATCTTCCAAATTATCAAAGTGATTGAGTATTATTTTTATATCTTTATCTAAAAGGCTCGTTTTACCCAGGATACGATAACCTTTTGGAGAAATTTCTTTATCATGCAACTCACTGAAAAGCATTCTTGAAATATTTGACGTTTCAAGCAAAAAGTCAAAACTCATATTCCCTAACATCTCGTTAGATTTCTCGTATTTGCTTCCAAGATAATCTTTTAGGATTAATTCTCTTTCCATATTTAGATTCCTTGTAAGCTCTTTGAGCCTCATACTTACAATATTTCCTTCTTTACCCAGCTCTACAAGATACCTCTTAACACTTTCAGAGATACGTCTTATCGTTTCCAGACTTTGTAAAATATTAGAAACGTCGCTCATAGAAACCAGATTTGTTATTTCTAAAATATTCAAATGACCTAACAAGTCATTAAAGATATCTTTTTGTTTTTCAAGAATTTGTAAGGTTTCAGCAGCCCGTCTCAAAACCTCTGAAGTTGATTCAAGGAAATAATTTTCATCTTTAAAATACAGTGTAATTTTGTTTCTTCTTTCAGATACGGCAATAACCACCGTTCCGAACTGCTTTGCAGTTCTTTCTGCTGCTTTATGTCTTGTCCCTGTTTCTTTTGTCGGTGTTTGTATGCTTGGTCTTAAAAGAGTATTTGCATATAGAATTTTTTTTAAATCATTTGAAACTATTATTGCCCCATCCATTTTAGCAAGTTCAACAAGCCTTTGAGAACTAAAACGGGAATTTATCCTGAAGCCTCCTTCAACAATTCCCATCAAACCTTCAACGTCAAAAACAATCAAAGCACCCATCCTCGCACGGAGAATATCATCCAAAGCCGTCCTAATCGCGGTTCCTGGAGAAAATATTTTCAGGATATCTATAATTGTTTTTCCTTCAAACTGATTCTCTTTTTTCTCGGAACTCTGAGAACTCTTTTTTGATTTTTTCTTAGCCATAAAACAAAAAAGTCAGAATTATATTTAAACTTTTAGCAACAAACCTTCAATTCAAACAAAAATAAATCACATCTTATCTTTAACACTTGCCCAAAGCAAAGGCAGGGCAATCGTGACATCTGAGAAAACATCGACATACTTTCCCTTTTCATCAAGTTTTCCCCATGAAATTCCTTCTTCAAGCGGAGCCCCGCTACTTCCTCCGCTTTCTTGCCTGTCTAAAGTTATTTGAATTCCATAATGTGCACCTTTTGAAAACTGCAGACTTTGCTGAATGAAATTTTTGGGAGTTCCTCCTCCAAGATATATCACCCCGTTTTTCTCACTTCCCCAGGCCAAATCAATTATGTCATTCATATCGTCAAAAGCACCAACACTTATTTTTTTACCCTCAGCAAGCCTTCCCCAAACCATTAAACCTATTCCAGAATCTGCCAGAGCAGGACAAAATATAGGAACTTTTTCCTTATAACAAGTTTTCAAAATACTGTTCTTTCCCTCCTCTTTTTCAGGAATTAATTCGCCAATTTTAAGTAAAAATTCTTTTATCGTTTTGATGTTTTCAAACTCATCCCATTTTTCTTTGAAAAAATCTTCCAATTTTTCATAGACTTCATTCTTCATAAACACATTATACATTCTGTCAAAACCCTTATCATGAAACTTTTTATCATCCCAAGAATCACAGTGGAAATGCCTTTCTCCAAGAGCTTCCACTAAATCATGGGTTAAGTTAGCTCCCGTTGTGACAAAAGCGCTCACTTTTTTTGTGCGAATCATATCAATTATTATGGACTTCATTCCTACAGGAACCATAGCTCCAGCCATTCCTAAGAAAACCTTGCACTTTTTATCAAGAAACATCTCTTTCATTATTTCAGAAGCTTCTCCTAGCTTGCGTGCCTGAAACCCCGTATCTTTCATCCGCTCAACAAGAGAAGAAACTTTCATCTCTTTATCAATTTCCAGAGGCCTAACTTTGTCCTGATTTTTCAGTTTTTCTTCATTACCCATCTCAATCAAAAAAATACCTGATTTAAAAAATATGTGTTTTTGAAGCAAAATCTTTTTAAACAAAACTAATAATATAAAAGTATGAATAAATGGCTTGAGCTTGTGTTTGGATTGGTATTGCTTATAGTAGTTATTTTGATAGGATGGGCATCTTCGGCTTACTCTTGGGTTTGGTTAGGAAAGGATTTCAACTTTTTGCATTCAGCTTGGATTTTCTTTAAAGGCGGCTTATTTTGGTTTGTTACACTAATTGCAGTATTGCTAATTCTTTTAGGGATAAACGACATAAAAGAATAAATTCCGACTCTTTCTTTGAATATTTTTAGTGCAGCTAAAACCAAATACACCAAGCTAAATAAATTTCTATTTATCTTGAAATAAGCTTATTTCATAAGTAGACTTAGCAGAGCAAGAACCCCTCCAATTAATGGAAGATAGTAGTTCATACCCCAGAACTGACCTATTATCGCTAAAACCCCGCCAATTCCTACAAGCCACATTTTTCCTGATTTCATATTAAACCTCTTTTAATTTAATTAAACTTTATAATGAAAAAGCATATTTAAACTTAACCCTCGTCGAGACCTAGTCCTTCTTATCCAAAAAAGATTATCAATGCGCCCTCAATAACTGCCGCAATAACAAGCAAAGGAATTACAACAAAAACAAAAGCTCTTAATGAGTTTATAAAATATTCTTTCAGGGTTTCAATCTTTTTTTCTTTAAAAATAAAAGTTCCAAGCTTTATTCCCAAACCTAAAGAAATGAACAAGGCAGGCAACTCAAAAATCCCATGGGGAAAGATTCTCCACAAAATAAAAATACCTCCCACTAAAACACTTTCCGATGCAACAAAACCAAGCAGATAACCATTGGCCGCGGCAGCTAATACAGGAAAGATTCCCAGTAAAATACCATAAATCATTCCTAAAAAACTGCTTTGTATATTGTTAAGAAAAATAAATCCTGTAAGCTCTAAAAAACCCATATCTTGCGTCCTATTCAATAATTCATCTATGAATTGCTGGATCAAGTTTTCAACACCTTCTGTTGCAGGAACAAAAAAACCTATCGCCAAAAAAACAACAAAAATCAAAATTGAAGCGTAAATATAAGTTTTAGATTCTTTAACATATTCAAATGAAAGATTGAAATTCTTTTTTAAATCAAAATTTTTCTTTGTCATTTTTTGTTTGATGGGATTTATTTTTGTCTCCCCTTTTTCTAAAAAGATCAACTAAAATGCCTGCTTATATATCTTGTTTTACGTTTATATTTGTTCCTTAAATAAACTCCATAAGCCAATCCCGAAACTAATCCTCCAAGGTGTGCTGTATTCCCTATGGGTATGTTTCCGGCAACTGAAACCAACCAAAGAATAACCAACAATCCGGGAATAGCATACTTTGCTTTTATTGGTATAGGGATAAACATAACATACAAGGGAAGATTCGGAGTCAGCAAAACCATCAAACCTGCAATTCCAAAAAGCGCCCCTGAAGCTCCCACCGCAAAAGTATTGTAGTCTGCGGGAAAAATCAGGGACAAGAGCACAAAAAACACTCCTGCAAGCAATCCCGAAACCATATAAAAATAAAAATATCTCTTAGATCCCAGAATACGCTCAATCAAACTTCCAATAAAAAACAAAGAAAACATATTTACAAACAAATGGAACAGTCCGCCGTGCATAAACATGCTTGTTAAAAACGTCCAAATGTATTTTCCTTGCAAAATATTTGAAGGTTTCAAAGCAATAAAATTGTAAAGCGCCTCAGGGTTTTTGTAAAAAGCCAGAGCTGAAAGAAACCCTATAAAAAAAACAACATTGACGATTATTATTGTTAAGGTTACATTTATGTTATTAAAGAAACTTCTTTTTTTTCCGAATGAAACTCTGTGTGTTTTAGCCATGAGAACTACTTTCTTTTTTTAGACTTCTTCCCTGTTTTGGTTTTCTTTCTCTTTTTAGGTTTGGATTTTTTCTTTATTTTGGAAGAACTCTTCTTAGTTTTCTTTTTACTTTTAGTTTTCTTTGAAGCTTTTTTTCCGCTTGACTTCTTCTTTTTTGCTTTTCTTTTTTTGGAAGTCTTTTTGCTTTTCTTTCTAGAACTCTTTCTTTTAGACTTCTTTTTTGAATTTGTTTTCTTTCCAGATTTCTTCTTAGCATTTTTCTTGGCAGCCTTCTTTCTAGCAGCCTTTTTCTTAGCAATCGTTCTTCTTCTCTTAAGCTTTCTTTGTTTTTTACGCTTCTCCAACTCTTTTTCTCTAAGATTGTCCAATCTTTCCTTTTCCTTTTCTATCTCTTCATCAATTAACCCTAGTTTTTCTTTATATTTTTTCAAATTTTTCTTTAAGCCTCTCAGAAGTTTAGCGTTATCTTTAAGCTCAAAAACAGCTCCACACTCTTGGCACGTAAAATCATAAAGAAGAGCATTCTCTTCTTTCAATTCAATATTGCATCTGTTACAAACGTAAAACCTGTTTTCTTCTCTGCTTTTTATCTGATTTTCTGTCTGATGTATCCTATTCAAATCTTTTTGTTTGAGAAACTGCAAGGCTTTCAAAGCTTCGATTTTCCAAAAGTAAGTATACCATCCTTTCTTCTTGTCCTTTTTCCTAATACTTGAAACCAACCCGTGATCTGCAATCTTATATAAAATATTACGTGTCTGATTTATGGTTATATCTAACTTTTTTGCAATAAGAAACTCATTAATATGTTTTCCTACGTCCAACAATTCAACAATTTCCTCCGACTGTTTTCCTGCAACTATCCCCACAACCTCTTTTAAGAAATCTCTCAAATGATTTTTCTTTTTTTGAGATTTTTTCTTTTGAGGTTTCTTGTTTCCCGACTTTTTAAATGGTTTCTTGGTTTTTTTTGTTTTTTTCTCAGAAGCCATATGCTTTTTAAAAGAGATTTAAATAAATACCTTTCGGTTGCCGTCAGTATTTAAATGATATAAAAATAAAAGTTTTTAAACCTATGTTGTATTTTATATATATTAAAAAGACTATTTTAAAATATAAAAGAGGTAAAAATGGGATTGTTTGGTAAAAAGAAAAAAGAGGAGAAGCAAAGCAATATTTCTAATCAAAAGAATCCTAATTTAGCGCAACTGCCAAAACTTCCCGAATTGCCAAGTCAACAAACCCGCCAAAATCAAAACATACGGCAGGGCAAAGGGAAAATTCAACAACAACCCGTTCAGACTCAGGCCGGACAGATGCAGCAAAGAAAAAACATTAACCAATTGCCAAAAATACCTTCAGGTTCCTTAGGGAATAAATTTTCTCAAGATAGCATTAAAGAAGCTGTTTCTGGGAAAAGAGGTGGAGAGGCTTATGCAGATGAATATCCTACAAGAAAAGAAATGTATCAGGATGTGATGCAAGAGCCTCTGAGAAAACCTATGATGGAAGAACTTGACGAGGAAATAGAAGCGGAAGAACTTGGAGTTCCTCTAAAAAGACATACAATGAAAGGTCCTGCAAGAACTCAAAGAGCTGTTGCGGAGGCAGAACCAATCTTCATCCGGATTGACAATTTTGAGGAAGCGGTGAACATATTCAATCAGGCAAGAAATAAACTTTTAGAGATAGAAAATGTTCTTTCAAAAATAAAACAGACAAGAAGTGCTGAAGAAAAAGAACTCCAATCATGGGAAGTTAACATCAAAAAGCTTAAGCAGGAGATAGAAAAAGTAGATAGGGATATTTTTTCCAAAGTTTAAAATGGCAAAGCGGAAAAAAACTTCTAATAAAAATTCAAAAAACAAAAAGAAAGAAAGTGTCGTCCACGTAAGACTTGGTTTTGAAGAAGCTGTAAACACTAAAAGAAGTCTTTTAAATATAGAAATGTGGCTCCTTAAAGCTGCAAAAAACATTGAAGCTTACAAACTTTTACGATTAAAAGAGCTTGCACTAAAAGAAACCCTTCAAAATAAATCTAAAGAATTTAGGGCAAGCATAGAAAATCTTGAAACCGTTCTGCCTGAATTTGAAACTCCTCACCTGAAGCACGATTCTTCACAGCCTTCTAAAACAGGCGAAATAAAGGGGAAAAAGGGTTCGGATATTGAGGATCAATTACTTGAAATCCAGAGACGTTTGGATGCTTTACAAAGCCAGAACATCTAATACAAAGCAAACACACAATTTTTAAAACTTTAATTCTAAATATTTATATGGGTAAAAAAATTGACAGGAAACAATTGATAAAAAAGTATCTCGATTTTTTTAAGAAAAAAGATCATAATATAATACCTAATGCCCCTCTTGTGCCCGTAAACGACCCTACAGTATTATTTACAACTGCAGGAATGCATCCTCTTGTCCCTTACCTGCTTGGGCAAAAGCATCCTTTGGGAAAAAGGCTTGCAAATGTTCAAAAATGCATTCGTACAACAGATATAGACGAGGTTGGGGATGCGACACATCACACTTTTTTTGAAATGCTTGGAAACTGGAGTCTTGGAGATTACTGGAAAGAAGAAGCAATAAAAATGAGTTTTGAATTTTTGACAAGTAAAAAATGGCTTGGTTTAAGTAAAGACAAATTAGCAATTACTTTTTTTTCAGGAGATAAGGATTTTGGTGTAGAAGCGGATTTTGAATCTAAAAAAGAGTGGGTTAATCTAAAAATTCCTTCTGGTAGAATTATTAATTTAGGAAAAGAAGATAATTGGTGGGGTCCGGCAGGAGAAACAGGACCTTGCGGTCCTGATACGGAAATGTTTTACTGGGCGAGTAAAAATAAAGTACCAAAAGAGTTTAATCCCAATGAATCTACTCTCGCGACAGGAGAACACGGATGGGTGGAAATTTGGAATGATGTTTTCATGGAATATAACAAAACTAAAAACGGGACCTTTAAACCACTGAAACAGAAAAACATTGATACCGGAATGGGTGTTGAAAGGACGGTAGCTATTTTAAACGGTTTAGATGATAACTACATGGCAGGCATGTGGAAACCAATTATTGAAAAAATAGAAGGTCTCTCAGAAAAAAAATATGAAGGTAACGAGAAAGCTATGAGAATTATTGCAGATCATATTAAAGCTTCTGTTTTTATTATTGCCGAAGGCATATCTCCAAGCAATACAGGGAGGGGATATGTTTTAAGACGTTTAATCAGGAGGGCGGTAAGATATGGCAGGCAACTTGATTTAAAAAACTTCACAGACAAAATTGCCGAACCGGTTTTTAAGATATATAATGATTATAAAGAACTGAAGAATAAAAGAGAAATTTTGAAAACTATGGCTGAAGAGGAAGAAAGGTTCAATAAAACTCTTGAAAAAGGGATGGCTGTTTTAGAAAAAAAACTGGATTCACTTAAAATATCTGATTTATTTCCCGGCAAAACAGCTTTTCTCTTATACCAATCCTACGGTTTTCCTATTGAAATAACTAAAGAAATATTATTTTCAAAGGGTTTTGATGTGGATATGAAAGCTTTTGAAAAAGAGTTTGAAAAACACCAAAAGCTTTCCAAAACAGCAGCAAAAGGAAAATTTAGCTCAGGTCTTGCAGATCACAGCAAGCAAGCAACAAAACTTCACACTGCAACACACTTGCTTAACCAGGCCTTGAAAGAAGTTCTAAACAAAGATGTAAAACAGAGGGGTTCAAATATAACTCCTAAAAGACTCAGGTTTGACTTTAATTTCCCGCGCAAGCTTACCGACGAGGAAATAAAAAAAATTGAAAAACTTGTTAATAAAAAAATAAAAGAAAGCTTGCCCGTGAAACGCGAGGAAATGTCTCTGAAAAAAGCTCTTGCATCGGGAGCAGAGGCAGAATTCGGAGCAAAATATCCTGATAAAGTTTCCGTTTACAGTATCGGGAAAGGTAAAAAACCTTTCAGCAAAGAAATCTGCACCGGACCCCATGTTAAAAACACCCGTGAAATCGGCCGCTTTAAAATAATAAAAGAACAATCAAGCGCGGCAGGTGTGAGAAGGATTAAGGCTGTTGTTGAGTGAAAAAAGGGCCTCACTCCAAATTATAAACATCTGCTAAATTATATTTTTCTTCCAAATCGTCTTTTTTGCCCTGCTTCAAAAATCCTAAAAAATTCTTTTCCCTAATATCTTCTAAATCTTTGGCATCACCATACTCTCCTATTCCTTTCGGCAAAGAAATTCCATCAGAAATGATTAGCACCTCTGGAGAAGATTCAAGTTTGACGCCTCCTACATACTCAATCCCGCTGTCAGAAATAATTGAAGGCCCTGAAGTTTCAACAAAACAAAAACCTGTACGGTTGAAACTTTCTTTCTCAGGACACCCAATTCCAACAACTTCGTGGTTTTCTTCCTGAAAATAAAATATTGCTGTTTTATACCCAAGTTCTTTTAGCAAAAGCGCGAGCAACTGGGATTTTTCACCGCAAATTCCTTCACCATCATAAAGCACTTCATAAGGATACCTTGAATAATTTATCTCATTTTGAAAAACAGGTAGGGTTTCATTTGAGTATCCGTAAGGAATATTTTGGACTAAGCTTATCACTATACGTGCCTGATTTACTTTACTTCTCGGAGCAAGGTTTTGTATTTTCTTAACCAAAGGCAAAATTGTTTCTCTTTGCAAAGAATTATTCAAAGCTTTAATCTTAAAATCCAGACGTGAGACATTTCCTCCGTTTCCGGATATGCCTCTGGGAACTTTTGAAACATACTCCTTTATCCCTTCAAAAACTGTGAAAACTGTTTCTTTCTTTTCTCCGTCAAGGACATAAGTAAGATTTACATCTTTAGGATATCTGTGATAAACAGATATGCAAAAATCTTCTTGCCTTATGAAATCTAAACTATCTGAAACAGGACACCCGCAAACAGAGGCTTTTTCTATTAAAATTTTTTCTTCGCAGAAATAAGGCTTGTCTTCCGAGCAAGTGTCATAAAGCGTATTATCGCCGCAAACGAAACCGGCCTGAGATACATACGCGCCCTTAAAAAACCAAACCGCGCCGATAACTAAAAAAACCAGAATAAGAGCAGCTCCAAGAAGATAATTCCCGTGAGTTTCAAACGCCTCTTTTACATTGAGCATAAAACATATTGGAAAAGGTATTATAAAAATTATTCTAAATAAATCCCTGGCCTTTGAGGTTTGACTTTCTTGGATTTATTTTCAGGATCGTATTTATCTTTATCCTTAACTGAGTAAATTTCAACAGAAAGATTTGTTTTTTCTTCCATATAATCTTTCTTATCCAAATACATTTTTTTCTCATCAGGCAAGACATAAACAACTGCCTTGCTTGGAACCTTGCCCTTTTTACTTTTAACTATCTCAAAAACATGATTAATATCATCAATCAAAGACCCAATTGCTTCTTCTTCTTTCTCAAGAGTTTCATTGATTTTGCTTTCATCTGCTTCAGACCAGCTTTCCAAACTTAACAATTTGGATTCTTTTCCCTGAAATTTTTCCCAAAGCTCTTCTGTAATGTGGGGGCAAAAAGGATGAAGAAGTTTCAAAAACTTTTCAAAATCACTCTTATCACACCCTTTTTCAAGATAATCAAACAGCTCCCGGATTTTTATCACAGCTAAACTATATTTCATTTTTTCAATATCTTCAGAAACAAGCTTTATTGTCTTGTTTAGCTTGTGTTGGATAATTTCATCTGATTTTTTAGGCTTAAAATTTTTAGCGAATGACACTACTTTATTTAAAAACTTAGAACTTCCTGCTAAAACACTTTCATCCCAACTTGTGTCTTTATTAGGTGAAGCAAAAGATATCAAAGCCATTCTTAAAGTATCTGCCCCACATTTTTCAACTGTTTCTATCGGATCTATAACGTTCCCTCTTGACTTGCTCATAACATACCCATCTTCACCATGAAGCATTCCTTGATTGAATAGTTTTTTGAAAGGTTCATCTATTTCAAGGAAACCAAGATCTCTCAAAGCTTTTACGAAGAAGCGTGCGTAAATAAGGTGCATGGTTGCATGTTCCGCGCCTCCGATATACTTATCAACAGGCATCCAGTATTTCACGTTTTTCTTCTTGAAAGGTTCTTTAGAATTCTTACTGTCACAATACCTAAGGTAATACCAGGAGCTGTCAAAAAAAGTGTCCATTGTGTCTGTTTCTCTTTTCGCTTTTCCTTTACATTTAGGACATTTTACTTCCAAAAAGTTTTTATTTGTTTCCAAAGGATTACCTCTTCCAAACTTTACTTTCTCTGGAAGTTTCACTGGCAAATCTTTTTCCGGAACAGGAACCACTCCGCACTTTTCACAATAAACTACAGGTATAGGCGTACCCCAATATCTTTGCCTTGAAACAAGCCAGTCACGCATCTTGTACTGAACGCTTTTTTTCGCAAGTTTTTTGCGTTTAAGATATTGTGTTATTTTTTCGCGGGCTTTTTTGCTCTCCTCTCCGGCAAATTCCCCTGAATTTACAAGATATCCTTCTCCTGTATAGGCTCCTGCAATCTGACCTTCACGCTCATAAATGTCATAATCTTTAGGTTCTACTACAACTTTTATGGGAATATCGTATTTCTCAGCAAACTCAAAATCTCTTTGATCGTGCGCGGGAACACCCATAACCATTCCGCTTCCGTAATCTGCGACAACAAAATTTCCCACCCAAATAGGAACTTTCTTTTCATTAATGGGATTTATGGCATATGAGCCTGTGAAGACACCTTCCTTTTCAAGTTTATCAAGCTCTTCTTGCTTTGTTGTTTTTATTTTTTTTAAAAAATCTTTAACCTGTTTTTCCTGCTCTTTTGTAACTAAATCCATAAGATGAGGGTGCTGAGCAGAAATAACCATAAACGTCACTCCGAAAATAGTATCCGGGCGCGTTGTAAAGATTGGCCAAGATTTACCATTAACTTCAAACTTTATTTCCGTCCCATGGCTTTTCCCAATCCAGTTTTTTTGCATAGTCTTTATACGCTGAGGCCAATCTAATTCATCCACTCTTTCCAAAAGCTCTTCAGCATAATTTGTAGTTTTAAGAAACCATTGTTCAAGATGTTTAATCTCTACTATCGTGTCTTTATGTCTCCAACACCTCCCGTTATGAACCTGCTCATTAGCCAAAACAGTCTTACACTTTTCACAAAAATTCACGGGAGCTTTTTTCCTGTAAGCTAAACCTTTCTCTAAAAATTTTAAAAACCAAAACTGATTCCATTTATAATAATCAAGATTGTGGCTTGAAAGCATTTTGCTCCAATCATAACTTAATCCAAGAGATTTCTGCTGTTTAATAAAATTCTTTATTGATTTCTCTGTATATTTCTTGGGATGTTCTCCTGCCTTTATTGCTGCATTTTCGGCAGGCAAACCAAAACTATCATAGCCCATTGTATAAAGCACATTAAAGCCTTTCATACGCTTAAAACGAGCGTAAATATCTCCTATAGTATAATTAAAAGCATGTCCCATATGTAGTCCGCCCCCTGAAGGATAGGGATACATTTCAATTACGGTAAACTTCGGTTTCTTTGACTGTTTTACTACAAACGCTTTCTCTTTCTCCCATTTTTTCTGCCACTTCTTTTCTATCTTCGCGAAACTGAACTTCTCGGCAACTCTGAAACTCTTTTTTGATTTTTTCTTAGGCATACGTTGGAAAACATTCAGGAACTTTTAAATATTGCTCTTCCTTTTTTCATTCATGGAAAAAATTCAGACACACTTAATAGGAGACGTAATTTCAAGTAACTCACAAGATGCTTTTACGCTTCATAAAAAAAGTCATTTCGGAGAGCCAACAGGAGAAAAAATCAGGTATTCTTTCTCAGAAGCTTTGTTTTTGAGTGAAAAAAAGAAGCTTGAAGTGACTTATGGAAATAAAAAAGTTCCTTTTAAAGACCTAATGAAAAAATTACAAAGAAAAGATAGGAGAATCCAGGTAAAGTACGCTGTTTATCGTGACCTGCGTGAAAGAGGATATGTTGTAAAAACTGCATTAAAGTTTGGAGCTGACTTTAGGATTTACGACAAAGGTTCCAAACCAGGAAAACGTCACGCCAAATGGATTGTTTTTGCAGATAGCGAATCAAAAAGAATCAGCTGGAGCGATTTCTCCGCAAAGAACCGCGTTGCTCACAGCACAAAAAAGAAACTTCTCCTTGCAGTCGTAGATGAAGAATCTGATGTTTCTTATTATGAAGTCAGCTGGATTAAACCTTAGCACAAGAATATTTATAATCTCTTTTCTTTTTTCTTAAATATGAATCAAAAAACAAATACCCACGAGATTAAAGGAAAAATCCTCTCTGTCATAAGGCGTAAAGGCCCCAGCCTTCCCGTGCACGTGGCAAGAGAAATTGAGTCAAGCGTTCTCTTCACTTCTGCTTTTCTATCTGAGTTAGTTTCTGAAAAAAGATTGAAATTAAGTAACATGAAAGTCGGTAATTCGCCTTTATACTTAATCCCAGGGCAGGAATCTCAACTCGAAAAATTCTCGGAGTATTTAAATGGAAAAGAAAAACAGGCTTTAGAGCTGTTAAAAGAAAAGGAAGTCCTTAAAGACCGTGAGCAAGAACCTTCAATCCGTGTTGCTTTGCGTTCAATACGTGATTTTGCTAAGCCTTTCAAAAAAGAAGATGAAATTTACTGGAGATACCATGCTTACGAAGAAAAAATGCCTGAAGCTAAACCTGTAAAAAAACAGGAAGCTCAAGAAAAAGATTTGGGAATCTTTGACGGAGAAAAAAAACCTAAAGAGAAACAAAAAAGCGAGGCTGAAGACAAAAAAGAGGGAAAACCAAAAAAGACCAAAAGTAAAAAGAAAACAAAAAGAAGCTCCTCCTCAAAAACAAAAAAAGAAAAATTTTTCAACCACGTCAAAAAGTATCTTGACGACGAAAAAATAAATCTTAAAGACATTTTGAGCATGGGAAGAAACTACCTTGTTCTTTTAATAGAATCTAACAGTGAGAAAAAAATCCTCGTAGCATTCAACAAAAAAAGAATCAATGACTCAGATATAAGCAAAGCAAGCAAAAAGGCTGGAGAACACGGACTGCCTTATATTTTGTTGAGCAAAGGCGGACCTCTCAAAAGAATAGAAAGCCTCAGGGAAGACCTAAAAAAATTAGATGAGTTCAGAAAGCTTTAAATAAAGATAAGTTTTAAAAACTCTTTTTATAATTTTTTAGCATGGGAAAAATAAAAACAAAACAAATCACGAGAACAGCTGAGGAGCTCATAGACAAGGGCATAGAATTTACTGACAATTTTGAAGAAAACAAAAAGATACTTGGGAATACGATGCCAAGTAAAAAAACCCGCAATCAGATTGCAGGGTACTTAGCAAGAAAGAAGAGACAAGAAAAAGAAAAAAGTTATTAGTTTTTTCCTTCAGATAAAAGTTTCTTTATCTCGGAAAGTTTTCTATTAATTGATTTTATCTCCTTATTCTTCTTACGATTCAGGTAAAAGTTTGCTATACTAAATATCAAATAAATTACAATCACTCCTCCGAGAGCCTGGATAAACCTCGTTAAAAGAGTTACTTCTCCTGCTAAACCCTCAATAGTATCCACAACCATCATTAAAACACGTTCCCTGCATTTTTAAACTTAAAGACAACACTTTTAAATTAAAAATTTCTTGTATGTTTGGCTGTATAGCTCAGTGGCAGAGCACATGTCTCATGAGCATGGGGTCCCGGGTTCAACTCCCGGTACAGCCATTCTGCAATGAAAATAATAAAGTTTTTTGAAGAAAGAAAAAAGATTTCAATCATAATAACCATTTTAATAGCAATTGCAATTTTTCTTTTTTCATCAATTCCCGATCATGAAGGAAAGGTTGCTCCCGGAACAACCCTTCTTTCAATAATATATCACTTCTCTATTTTCTTTCTGTTGAATTTCTTTCTTTTAATATCTTTACACGAAAATAAAAAACTAAACCCAAAATACATATTATTTTCAATCTTGATTTCAATTATCTACGGGATCCTGGATGAATTTCATCAAATGTTCGTGCCTTTTAGATTTCCTAGCTTAAATGATGTTCTAGTAAATAGCATAGGTACTTTAAGTTCATGTTTAGTTTATGTAATAAGAAAAAAATAACTAACCAATAATTTTAACTCCGTCATTTTCTTTCCTAGGAATAATGTGAAAGTGTATGTGTTTTATTATCTGACCCGCCACTCTCCCTTTATTTAAAACGACATTAAATCCTTCTGCATCGTGCTTCTCAACTAAAATCTTACTTACCTTCTTTATTACATCCATGTACTCTTTAGAATACTCTTCTTCCAAATCCAAAAGTGTTTCAAAATGTTCTTTGGGGACAATCAAAGAATGTCCTTCTTTAATGGGATTTGCGTCGGCAAATGCTAAAAACTTCTCATCCTCATAAACTTTCTCGGAAGGAATTTCACCCTTCACAATCCTACAAAAAATGCAATCTTCCATAGAAATATATTAACATCTAAGTTTAAAAATGTTAAGAAATAAAAATAAAACAGAATAAAATTTTATCTTTTCTTTTTTCTTTTCCTTGTTGTCTTTTTCTTTGCGGGTTTTTTGGCTGCTTTCCTTTTTGTTTTTCTTGCTGGCTTTTTCTTTGTTTTCCTCTTAGTTGTCCTTTTTGCCGTCCTTTTCCTTGTTTTTCTAACCGGCTTCTTTTTTGCGGCTTTTCTTTTTGTCTTTCTAACAGGCTTCTTTCTCTTTACCTTTTTTCTGGAAGCTTTCTTCTTTGGTTTTTTTGCAGCAGTCTTTCGTTTTTTACGTGGCATTTTTTAACCTCTTTTTAATTCAACAAATCACGGGTTACTCATTTAAAAACTTTTAGCATAATCAAAAAGTTAAAAAAAGATTTTTACATTTTCCCGACGGGAAAAACAATTACTTAAAGAAGAGGTTTATAATAATGTAGAAGAAACAGGTAGAGAAATAGCTGAAATCATTTAACTCGTGTATTTACTTTCTTTCCAAATTCCAAAATGCTCTTGCCATCAATTATTACTTTCCTCAAAATATCCCTCAATTCAGATATATTTACTCTAACTTGTCCGGTAGTATCTCTGTCACGAATTGTTGCTGATTTATCCTTTAAACTATCACCATCGACTGTAATACATGCTATAGTTCCTTGTTCGTCTGCACGAGCGTAACGTCTACCAACACTTCCAGAAGCATCATAGACTACATTAAATTCTTTCTTTAACTCTTCATAAACATTGCGAGCAATTTTCTCAAACTTCTCTCCTTTTACAATTGGAAATATTGCTGCCTTTACAGGAGAAAGTTTTGGGTTTAATTTTAAAATAATATTCTCCCGCTCAGAATCATAAAAATAACTATCTAATAAAAAAACGAGAAATGCTCTTTCAACTCCTAAACTCGGTTCACACACCACGCAAGGTAAAATTTTCTTTTTAGTTTCTTCATCAAAAACCTGCATATTTTTCCCTGAAAATTTTTCGTGCTGGGACAAATCATACTCTCCCCTGTCTGCAAACCCTTGCAACTCACGCCATCCAAAAGGAAACTTATATTCTAAATCCCATGTATCACTTGAGTAATGAGACAATTCGTCTTTAAGGTGCTGTCTTATTCTAAATTTATCCATGTCTGCCCCAAGAGCCCTAAACCATCTGATTTCTGAAGCAATCCAGTAAGCGTGCCACTTGTTTTTTATTATGCCTTTTTTGAAAGCCTCTTCCACTTTCATCTCCACTGGTTCTTTTTCTTTCTTCTGAAGTTTTTCTGAATAAACAAGCACTTTTTCGTCAGGAATTTCAAACCCGCATTTTTGTCCGGATTTAATAAAATACTCTATTTCCATTTGTTCAAATTCGCGCGAACGGAAGAGAAAATCCCTTGGAGCAATTTCATTCCTAAACGCTTTCCCTGCCTGCGCGATTCCGCAAGGCAACTTTAAACGCGCATTGTCAAAAACATATTTAAAATTGGAAAATATCATCTGCGCAGTTTCCGGTCTTAAATATACTTTAGAATTTTTATCCTCGTGCGGTCCGACACTTGTAATAAACATAGGATTAAACTTTCCCCCCACTTCATATTTATCTTCTTTCTCATATTTTTCAACCTCATGGGCGTCTATTTTAAATTCCTCTCCTGTCTTCTTGTCCTTGACAATATAATCAATAAAACTTTCTGTATGCCCAGAGGCTTCCCACACTTTAGGGTTTGTTATTATTGCCCCATCAATTCCTACGACATCATCACGCTGAGAAACATGAAACTTCCACCACTCTTTCTTTATGTTGTTCTTAAACTCAACTCCAAGATGCCCAAAATCCCAAAACCCAGACAAACCCCCATAAATATCTCCCGAGCTATAAACAAAACCTTTACGTTTACAAAAACTCGCAAGTTCTTCAATAGAAATATCTTTTCTTTCCATAACTTTTTTATCCTTTTGTTTAGATTTTTTCTTTCTTTTTTTCTTAGATTCGTTTTCCATTTTTTTAATAATCTCTTTGGCTTTCTTCTCAGCATCTTTTTTATTTTTCCCAAGATACGCTATTGTAGTAGTTTTAACCTTGCTTTTACTTTCTTTATCTTTAACTCTTTCATTTTTATTCAAATAATAATACTCATTTCCTTTAATATTCTTTTTAACAATAAACGCCATTTGTTATACCAATTAGGCACTACAAAAGTATTTAAATTTTTTCAAAAGAACTTTTTATTGTTTCAAGTGTTTTGACTTTCTTCTTACTCTTCTCACAACAACTATCACTGCTACAAGAGCTACAAGAACAACCAAAACAACTATTCCGCTTGTGCCTGTAATTACGTCCCCGAAAGCAACAAAACCAAGGAATGGGGCGCCTCCAAGAACTATTGGCTCACTGACAGACCTGGAATAGCGTTGAGAGTTTGCTTCCACACTTATCGTTAAATTCCCTTCAATACTCTCATTAATAGGAATTACGCTTCTAAAACTATCAGACTCATTAGCACTAAGATTTATTGTATCTGTGGCTTCTGAAACTTTCACACTGGCATTGTCAAACAATGCAAACTTAAGGTTTATGGTCTGGTCTTCTCCAGAAAGATCTATTAAATCATAAGTAGCACGAACTTCATCGCTGCGTATTTTTCTCACATCTGTAAGATTGAATTCAAATGTTATCGGGATGACTTCAAGCTCAAGCACTTTTGAATCAGAAACCCCTCCAAAACACTCCGCAGTCAAATCAATCCTGTATGTTCCTTCGTTTGCTTCTTCAGGAACATTTAAACTAATACCAACATTTTTATTCTCACCTGCGCCAAGATTTGAAGCCTCGCCTTGAACCGTTATCCAATCCGAATTGTCTCCACTAACACCTAAACCACAATTTCTCAATAAAGTATTCCCTGAATTTGTTATCTTTGGATTCAGCGTCAAGGACTCACCAGGATTAACTTCTTGATTTTGAACTCCAGATAATTCTACTTTGGTTATTATCTGTAGCTCTTGCGTTGTTTCTCCTGTTTCCTCAACAGCCACTTGTGTATCTTCTGTTTCTTGAGATTCTTCATTAGTATTACATTGGTCGTTATACCAATACCACTCTGCACCTTCACAAGTCTCTTGATCTTCACAAAGATTCGCATCTGTCTGGCAAGTAGGTAAGGTAACGCTAAACGAAGAAGTATCACTTTCAAGAGTTGTTCCGTTAACATAAACAACAATATCATAACTTCCCTCATCTGAAACATCAAACATAGTACTTGCACAATCTGTTATGGTGTTGTTTGTGACACCTCCATCAAGAGTATACCAGCAGGTAAGGTCGCTTCCTGTTGTAGTAAACTCTAAAGGTATTCCTGTCAAAGAATCCTTTGTTCCTGCAGGCTCGGAAAGAGAAACTGAAACACTCTCAGGTTCTTCAGGCAAAGAATATCCCAAGGCTACGCTTTCAAGATAAGAGCTTGATCCATTCACCGAAGAAAAGAAAGCTTTATACTGGAAATATTGTGATGTTAAATTTAAATCCTCAAAATTTGCAGGAGAAAAACTTTCATTAGCACAATCACTTGATTCACACGCACGAATTTCAAAATCAACGTTAACTCCTAAAAAAGTAAGGTTGTTCCAAGAAGCGTTGGTATTATTAGAATCAAAAATCTGTGAAGTATATGCTCCTGAAGTTTGGTTTATCTCAAGAACAATTGCAGTCTCGTTATAGGTCACATTTTCAAAAACCGCTCCGCTTACATTAAATGACTCTGCATTATTTTGTTCATAAACAGCAAACCCCGTCCCGGTAAATCCTGCATCAAAGAAAAACGCAAAAAGAAAGACGATGCCTAATAATAACACTGCAATAAGATACATCTCTACCTCTTTTCTCATATGTCGTACAGGAATTTAGCATTTAAAAAGTTTTTTAGAGTAAAATTCAATAATTAAAATCTGCATTTTAAACCTTTATCTACCCATTAATGTACCTATGTATTAACTAATATACTTATTTATTAATCTATAAATACATTTATAAATAAACATTTCTTTATAAAAGAAGTTTTTGAGAAAGAGGTTGAATAGATGCAGGATAATCTAAAAGAAAAAATCCTAGAAGTTATTTCGGATGCAGGTGAGCCTCTTGAAACAAAAGAGATTCAAACTACTTTAAAAAAATCTTTAAAAAACGTTACAAGGACAAAAGTCTTTTATCGTTTAACAAATCTTCGGGGTGAAAGACTCATTGAAGGGAAGTTTGTGGGTCCTGGAAAAGGGGTTTGGATTTGGTGGGATCCTAAACCTTTTGAAAAAAATAAAAGGGGGAAGAAATGAGTTTTATAAAAAATAACCAAGGAAATTTGAACAAGTTATTCATCATAATGGCAATTATTATTTTATTAGTAATTCCTTTAGGAATTTATGCTTTAGAAAATTCAACAAACACAACTTCCACAAACGTAAATTCAACAGACTTAAACGATTCAACCGACTCTTCAGCAGAACCTAACGGAACTGTTGAAAACACTGGTTCTATGGAAATAGACACCTCTCTCAAAAACACATCTGCTGAAGAGTCACAACATTTAGAAAACGAAACCTTGAGTCCTGAAAACGTTGAAGATTTTGAAGACTCAAACAAAACATCAAATATTTCTGAAACAAGCTCTTCCGAAAAAAATGTTGAAGAAAAAGAAGTAAAAGTAACTCTTGAAATTAGTTACCCTACAAAAATAATTCGCTCAGAAAATTTTGAAATTGAGGGAATTGTCGATAATAAAGGAGAAACCGCCATTGAAAATATTGAAGCAGAATGGGTTTTGCCAGAAGATTTTGAAATCGTGTCTGGAAACAGAATAGAAGAAATAAATTTGTTGAAAAATGGTGAATTCATAAAAATAAAACTGAATATTAGAGCTTCAAGTTCAGTAAATCTCGGATTAAATGAAATAAAACTCGTGTTGAAAAATGGTGAATAAACAAACAAAAATTTTGATTGCAGAAGCGGCAGCTATTTTGGTTTTTGTAGTTCTGGCTTCATACCTTACTCTAACAGGTTTTGTTGTGGAATCTCAAAATGAGATTATTGTGGAAGAAACCATTGAGATAGAAGTTTGGGCAAATTCATATCTTGAACTTGAACTCACTGAATCGGAAGACTCCATCATCGCAAAAACCTATTTAGATAATGGAACTCTTATCAATGAACAAGAAGAACAAACAATTAACTTTTACTTAAATGGTTATCAACCTCCACACTTAAAGAACAAATCTCTTTTCAACCTTTCATCCACAGGCCCTGGAACTTACAATTTGGAAGTTGTCAGCCAGGGCTCTCCTTCTCAATACATCCTTCCTTCAACCACCGAAAAAACAATAAGGATTGATGAAAATGGGGAAATCACAATCCTTGAAGAAGATACAATGGAAGAAAAAATTGAAAACAGAGTTGAAATTAACAAAACAGAAGATTTAGAAAACTTAGAAGAAGAAATAGTTCCGGAAAACTTAAACTGCGAAACTTTCAAAGATAATGTATTCTGGAGCAGTGGTTATTCAAACAGCCAAGGTTCAGTAAACTATGGTGTATGGCACCCTGAAAAAACTTGTGAAAATTGCTTTGTTGCAGATGTAGAAATTGAAACCAGGTTTTTGGCCTTTGAGGAAGAAAACAAAAATGCAGAAGGTTACGTCCAAATTTCAAATCCCGAACCAAGCATTTGCAACAATCCCGAAACTGGAACTTATGAAAAATACCTAGCCTACGAAACACTTAGAGGAGAATCTCAAAAGAAAGGATTATATTGTGGAAACAACAAAAACCCAAACTCAAATTGTGGAATTGAATTTGATACAAATTACAATGAGGAATGTTACGGGATAAAATCCTATGCGGACCCAAAAATGATACTTGACACTTTCCAAATTAAATATTCAATCTGCAGGGAAATATCATGAATAATAAAAAACTATTACTTTGGGCTTTTGCAATATCCGGATTCACGGCCTTAGTTTACGAAGTTGTCTGGACTCGTCCATTGCAACTTATCTTCGGTTCAACAATATATGCATTTTCAACAATACTTACAACATTCTTCATTGGCTTTGCCCTTGGCGCATTTATAATAAGAAATTACGCAGACAAAACAGAAAATCCTTTGAAGATTTTTGCATTGCTTCAATTAGGAATAGGTTTATACGGACTGATAATCCTTTGGTTGTTCAAAATTTTAACACCTCTCTATTTGTCAATAAGTGCTTCAGGCTTACAGTTTGCCCAGTTCTTCTTGCTCTTCTTAGTAATTATAACTCCTGCAACTCTTTTTGGAATGACTTGGCCCGTTGTAAATCGTGCTTACACTCACACGAAAAAAGAAAAATGGGGAAAGGATGTCGGAATGCTTTATTCCATGAATTCTTTTGGAAGTTTCCTTGGCCCAATAGCAGCAGGATTTTTGCTTATACCTCTGCTTGGAATAACTACATCTGCAATGCTCACGGCATCTCTCAATTTGATTATAGGGATTGTAATATTTTCTCAAATAAACCATGAAAAAAATAGAGGAAAAGAAAAAAATGAGTAAAATTAATCTTAGAAAAATATTGCTCATAGCATTTGTGCTTTCAGGAGCTGCAGCTCTGATATATCAAGTAACATGGATTAGACCATTGCAATTTTTACTTGGCTCAACAACCTACACTATATCAATAATACTTTCTGTTTTTATGGCTGGACTGGCACTTGGCTCATGGTATATTTCAAAACGCGTTGACAGCATTAAAAATCTTCCACGAGCTTACGGCTTGATGGAAATTGGAATTGGAATTTATGGTGTTTTACTATTAAGCATATTTAACTTCCTTCCAAAAGTTTACAATAGTTTGTATTTCCTACATGAAAATTTTTACATCTTCATGTTTGTTCAATTACTGCTTGTGTTTCTTGTCCTCCTAATTCCAACAACACTTATGGGAATGACTTTCCCTGTTGTCGCAAGATACTACACAAAAACCATTGGAAAAGGTATAGGGGAAGTTTACAGTGCGAATAACTTGGGGGCAATCTTCGGAAGTTTTGCCGCAGGCTTCATACTTATACCCTTGTGGGGAATAAAAGCGTCAATAATTTTCGCAGGAGCAATCAACATCCTTATTGGTTCAATTATAATTTGGAAAGCTGATGAGAATAAATCTAGTGAGGTAAAAAATGAATAAAGAATTTATTGTTGGAATGTCCATAGTTTTATTTTTGGTTCTTGCTTTAATTGGAAACTACAATATTCAACAAATGCATTCAGGCGGTTTTTACAGAACTCAGGAAGTTTACGAAAATCTTGGACCAGTGGTTTATTACAATGAAGGTTTATATGCAACAGTAAGCGTAAGAGATTTATTTGGAAAAGGGAAGGCATTATTCATCAATGGAAAAGGACAAGGAAGTTCAGGGATAATAGATTTAAGGGTTAATTTTCTTCTTGCTTATCTTCCCATGCTGGTTAATCCGAAAATTGAAGATACTTTGGTCGTAGGTTTAGGAACAGGAACAACCTCCGGGCAACTTTCACAAATAGCAAAAACAACGACAATTGAAATTGAACCAGCTGTTATTGAAGCAAATAATTATTTTAGGACATTTAATAATAATGTTTTGAAAAATCCCAACCATGAATTAATAATAGATGATGGAAGGAACTGGCTTTTGAAAAGCAATAAAAAATTTGATGCGATTATTCAAGAACCTTCTGATCCCTGGCAGTCTTTTTCTTCTGCATTATATTCAAAAGAATATTTTGAAATTATTAGCAAGGATTTAGAAGAAGAGGGGATATTTGTGAAATGGATTCCGATTTATACTATGTCTGCAGAGGATTTTAGAAACATATATAAAACTTTCAACTCTGTTTTTCCTTATAATATTGGATTTGCAAACATAAAACCAACAGAAGACACACCTGTTAAATTTGAAACTTCTGAAATTATTTTAGTAGGTTCTAAAAAAGAAATAAATATTAATGAAGAAATTTTTAATGAAAATTACAATGGTCTTCTGGAAATATCAAAAGAGCAACTTTCTACAATACGATTAAGCTCAGGTTCTGAAATTTATCATCTTCTTTTATTCACAAACGAAAAAATGCAGGGCTATGCAGACAACGCAAGATTGGTTACAGACGATAATCTTATTTTGGAATTTTCAACTGCTAAGAATGTTTTAAATCAAAATCCAGAGGCGGTTATCGAAGATATAAATAAATTCCTAGGAGAAAGAAATGTTTAATTTTATAAAAAACAAAAGAGGATTAGTGAAGGGAATTGTATGGGTATTCTTACTAATAGCTTTGTTATTTACAATACTCATATTACAGCAAACCTCTGCAGAACTGATTAAATCAGGAACAAAGTCCAATCAATATTTCTCAGGAAATTTAACTTGTGAAGAATTTAAAGACAATATTCTTTGGGCTGCTGTTGGTTCTAAAAGTGCTGCCCAAACAACAAATCCTTGGTGGAACAGAACAGGGCATGATGATTATGATTCTGCTGACTGTCCAGGGGAGAAAGAATGTGACATAGTTTCTTTGTACAGCTACGCAAGATATCTTAATGTTGGAACAGATCCTCTTTCTGCAGGAGATTTATACTGTCAAATTACAGATAACTCATCAACTACAAGATATCTTGCTTATTTAAATGAATCATTAACAACTGATCCTAACCAATTAGGTCCGAGAATAGAGTGTGGAACAGGTTCAGGAAGTCCAACTTGTACTATATCTAATGGAGGTTTTAATGACAATTACCATAATTATTCTGGAACATGTGTTGCTCCTGGGGGGGGGTCAGGTAAATTAGCAGGAGTTATTGATGTTTTTGATATTATCTATGATTGGTGTTGGACACCAATTATTTATGATGCCGATGTTGATTTTGAAACTCAAGAAACTGATGAAACATTTACCTTCACAATAAATGTTACAAACCCTGGTGCAAATACAACGGTTAGATTATTAATAAGGACTCTCGGCGGAAGTTTTTCACAGGCAGGAAGTGAGCAATATTGCAATGATTGTGCTCAAGAAAAACTAACTTTCCAAACAAGCTTTGGTACAGAAGGAGATAGAGAATTTAAATTCAATGCGACAGACGATGGAGGAAGCGGTGTAGAAGCGGGAGCAAGCACAACAACAAATGAATGTTTAGATACTGGAAATGATTGTCAATTTTCAGTAGAATCTGCGCCTGTAGCATCAGGGACCCCTGTCCTGGCAAATGAACAAGTTAATGGAGTTACTTCAGGAGCAACAGAAGGATGGGGAACAAACTGGACTTTTACTGTAGATGTGAACAATCCTGCTGATGGAGCAGGAGATATTGAATTAAATCTTAGCGTTGACTCTGGCTCGGGATTTGTAAATAAAGGAAGTCAAACATGCGCAGACTCTTGTTCAACTGCTACAGGGTTCACATTTTATGTAGATGATTTTATGTGTGTTGATATTTCCTCTGCTCAGTATAAATTTACTGCTACAAATTTAAATGGAAGTTCAACAACCACACAAGATTTCACAATTGAAAAAGATGACATCACAATAGAACACCTTCAAGGGAATAATTCAATTGCAAATCGTTCTGGAAGTCAGACTACTTTTTTAGAAGTCAGGGTTTTTGATTCTGACAAGGCTCCTTCTGGAGAGTATCTTTCAAGCGGGACAAACGTAACTTTCAGTGTAAAATTTGATGATGTTAATTTTGATTCGGGTACAATTGGAGGAACAAACTCAAGTGGTTATGTCAACATTACTTTTGATCCTACTTGTGACCCTACAAAATATCTTGTTGGAAAGAGAGATTGGAAAGCTGTTGTATCAAATGACCAGTGTTATAAAGATGAAACTTTAACTTCAGGATTAAGCATGTCTGTTCAGGGAGATATACTTTTGGATTTTGTTGACCCTGACGGTTCAACAAACCTTACGCAAGAAGATTCAATATCATTCCTTGGAGCTACAACAGATGATTGCGCAGACGCTCTTGAAGCAACAGTTGTTTACAATGCGAACATCTCCCAATCTGACGGATTTGCATGTACAGAAAACACTCAAGTAGGTGCAAATGCTTTTTCATGTTCGTATACTACAGACATTACAACATCTGAAGGATATTATAACACAACAATGTTTGCAAACGCAACAAACCATTATGACAACAACACGCAAAATACAAATAATCCTGGATTGTTCTACATCTTCCCTGTAAAAAAGCTTGAAAATCCAAGAGGAAATTCAAGTGCAGGCCAAGGAAGTTCCACAAACGGTTGGGGAAATCCTAATTGGAACTTTACAATAACCGCAAGTTCTGGAGACGTGAACAATATTTACCAGGTAGATTTACTTATGGACACCTCAGTTAATCCAACAGCTCCAGAAGGAATATGTAACGCAACCCAAGGAGGATGTATAGAGCAAACACCAATAATTTGTGAAAATTGTATAGAACAAGATGTAACTTATTACAGAAACTTCACTGCAAGCGATCAAGGAACATGGTTCTTCCGTTTTGCTTTAAATGATTCGGAAACTATAACGTCCGGAACAGACTTCTCAGTTACAGTTGAAAAAGATGACACCAACATTAGTTACGGAGGAAGCGGAAATGACACAACAGTTGTTAAAGACACCCAACCACAAAACTTAACGGTTAGGGTATTCGATATTGACAAATATTCATTCAATGTTACAGTACCAAGCGCAAACGTAACTTTCAAGCTCCTAGATTCTGGATATGCTGGTGGTGAGAAGATTATTGGCTATGGTTCAACAAACTCTACGGGACATGCAAGATTTGAATTCAATGTTACAGAATGTACATTCCAAGAAGGTCAACAAAAATGGGTTGGTGAAATTCTTTCAGATGACACAAATTACAAAGCAAGTGTTTCAGACAACTTTACAATAACGCTTGATCTAACAGGTTGTGAAGCCGCAATAAGTGTGGAAAATGTGCTTACAGCAGGAGAAATGTTTGAAAATGTAAACTTTACAGTTAATGCAACAGTTGCTGCTTTTGTTTCCAACGCAAACGATGTTAACGCAACTTTAAACACGCCTGCAGGCTGGGTTATCGGACCTTCAGTTACTCAGGACCTAGGAACAGTTGAACCAGGAACTCCCGAAACAGTTTTCTGGCAGGTAAACGCGACAAGCTACGGCGAGTTCAATGTTTCTGTCTTTGCAGACTCGAGTGATGCGGGAAATGACACAAGAACTTCAAGTTTGTTTGATGTGCATAAAGAAAGTTTCCTTGAAACAGCAAACACTCCTAGCCTGCCTGTTACAATTCAGGCAAACGAAGAGCAAGAAGTAACGTGGCAGTGTAACATTGGAGATTATCGTGTAGCCACACTGAACATTAACGCAAACACTTCAACAAATGAAATTCCTGTAAGAGTTGAAACTTACAACGGCACGCAATACGTCGATGTGCTTCACAGCAAATACATAAACACCTCTGGAAACATTGAAACTCTTCGCGTGCCTTTGCTTCAAAATCAAATCAACGCAAATGAAAAAGGATTGTGTAGTATTAAAATTTCAAATCTTGGAAGCAGCAACACAACAGTTGATGATGTTACTCTTGATGCTTATTACGATGAAGTTGTTGCTGTTCGTGACATTCAAGCCCAAGTAGGGGGCTTTAACTTGACTGGTTTGGAAACAACCGATACTGGTCTAACTGCTTTGGTGTTTGTAGAAAATTCATTCAACGAAACTCACAGCTTAAACGTGAGCCTTACTATTAAAAACTCAACTACAACAGTTTATAGTTTTGAAAGCTCTGGCTTGACAATAGATGCACTTTCAACATTGGAAACGAACTTTTTTGATATAGACACATCAACATGGGCAGCAGGAAATTATACACTTGAAACCTTGATAACTGGAAACTTCACCTCTAATGAAATTGAAAATCGTTCAGAGATTTTAATTTTCGAAGATATTGAAGTTTATGCAAGCTCAGAAAAGTACATGTGCTCTTCTACAACTGAAGAATTCACAGTAACAATAAATCATCCTTTCACTGATACTATTGAATATAATGTAAGTTTGGAACTTCCTTCTAGCTGGTCATATAGTGGAAGCCAGCAACAGAACATCTCAACAATAGGAAATACGACTCTTGTGTTTAATATTACATCTGGAACGGGAGAAGCAAATCAAACTATAAACGCCTCAGTAGAATACACACATCCAACTGCAAAAGAAAAACAAGCTCAGCAAGATATTGAAGAAAGTGCAAGCATCCCTATTTTAGAGGTTGTGAGAGAAACACCAAACAGAATTGGAACAGATAGAGTATTTGAATCTTCTTTAACAA
>CAZDCI010000004.1:0-44347 GCA_964503975.1 Candidatus Woesearchaeota archaeon | reverse complement strand
GATTTTATCCAGCACTTCTTCAAACCTATATGATTTATAACGAGCAAGAATATGTGCAAAATCCACACACATGTCACATCCTGTTTCTTTTTTGAGTTTAAGTATCTCATCAATACTTCCAAAAACATTTACTCGCCCCATTATTTCTGGAGCTAGCTTAGGAGTATAACCCTCTTGTTTAGCTTTCCCTATTATTTCCAAAATGCGGTTTTTAATATTCCTATAAGCTTCTTCTTTACTTGTTTTCCCGTAATATCCGGGATGAAAAACAACCCTCTTGGCGCGAAGCCATGTGCCGACTTTCAAACAATTTAGGATTCTTTGTTTGCTTTTTTCTATTTTTTCTTTTTCCCGGGAGTTAAGATTTATCCAGTAAGGAGCATGGATGCTAAGTTCAATTCCAAGCTCTTTGGCTTTGGCACCGATTTCCAAAGCACTTGATTCGTCTTTAATATAAATGCTGTAAGTGAAGGCTATTTCGCAGGCTTTTAAGCCTTTTTCAGCATACTCTTCAAGGTTAGAAACAGCTTCTTTTACGCCCCCCAATCCCGAAGGCCCTATTTTTATATTTACCATATAATTTCATATCCGCCAGCGTTTAATAAATCTGTTAAAACAACCATTTCAGGGTGTTTAGAATACCTATTTCTTACAGCGTGCTTCAATTCATCCCACTCATAATCAATTTCTAAAAATTCTGCAGTTTTTGTTTGAGGATATATTCTTAATTCAAGATTTCTTTCAACAAACACTTTAACTTCTTTCCCATCTTGTTCACAACGAATACCTTCTCCATTAGCAATCCTCAAAATTTCTTCAATTTCCATTTTAAATATAAAAAATAAAAGACTACTGAGCTTAAAAACTCAAAAGTTCTATTTCTGTATCTGTAGAAGTGAAAGTTTTAGCCACTATAACACTAACGCCGGTGCTTTCCGCAGCTTTAAGCGTGTTTTTTGCGGCAGTCCCGTCAATCACAACTGCTGACGGCTTCTTCCTGACTTTTTTAAGAACTCTTGAAACAGCTTTTGATGAAACTTTTTTAAACTCTTTCAGAGAGTCGTCAAGAAAAACGGCTTTCCCGCTGTTTTTATTTTTATCATAAATTTCTTTTAAATCTTTTTTGAGTTTATCTGTAACTTTTAGAGTTTCGGGCTTTCCCCCATTTTTATCCTTTTTTTCAGAAGAGGATTTGCCGGAGCTTCCCCCCCGGCTTTTACCCTTCGTGTATTCTTCTGCAGAAACTTTTTTTCTCAAACACATAAGAACTTCTTTACCACTAAGCTCTTCCACTTCTTTTCCATCAGGTGCGAAAGCAACATATTCTACGTCTGCGTTATCCAAAACGTTTCTTATGATAAGTTTTCCTCCTCTGTCTCCGTCAACAAAAAGAGTTACTTCTTTTTCTTTACTTAACTCTTTAACTCCATCAGGAAGCTTTGTTCCGTTCATTCCTATAACATTTGTAATACCTGCTCTAAGTAAGTTAAGGACATCTGCACGCCCTTCAACAACAACTATTTCCTTGCCCGAAAGATCTCCTGCAGGCAAATTCTCTTTACCGTATTTCTGGATAGCGGCAGTTTTTGCAGATTCTTTTATCTCTTTAGAGATTTCTCTTGAATCCGTAGCAGAGTTTATGTCGCCCATAAGCTTTTTTGCTCTCCCAATTATGTAGTCTCTCTTGCTCCCCCTGACATCCTCTATCTTTTCAATGTCTATTTGGGAATCTGAGGGTCCTATCTTTTCAATAGTTTCAAGAGCGGCTGCTATCAAAGTTGTTTCTGACTGGTCTAAAGCAGTAGGAACTTTTATTGTCCCTGTGGTTTGGCGCTTATCTCTTTCAAGTTCGACTTCAATCCTTCCTATCTTACCTTCTTTTTGAAGCTCTCGCATTTCCAACCCGCTTCCGAGCAAACCTTCAGTCTGTCCGAAGATGGCTCCTATCACATCGGGTTTTTCCAAAGCGCCTTCAACTCTAAATGTAGCATGTATCATGTATTTGATAGATGCCGGACTTATTTTAGCCATGTTTGATTTCCTCCTGGAATTCAAATGCCTGAAAATTTTCAATTTTCATTGTTTATTCCTCCATTAATTTAATTTTCAATAGAAAAATACCTAAAACTACCTTTTTAAAAGGTGTACACAAAACAAAATAAATGTGAACGTGATAATTTGTGATATCTTTCTATCAATGTTTTAAGATAAACATGGTTTTTAAGGTTTTTCCTTTTACTCAAATATAAGCGTTACAGTATAGCAATTTTTATAAATTTCTTTTAATAATACTGAAAATGGTTTTAGGGGAAGTTGATTCTGGTTTAGAAAGATTGGCTGTGAGAAAGCTATCAGCGTATCTTATTGATTCTGATCCCGAGTTTGAAAGTTGGACGTCGGGAGAAGGTTTTGTTCCTGCGGGTGAAAACCCAAGAATTATTTCAGATGAAATCACAAGAAATTTAGCAAGTGTGGAAATAAACCAATATAATGTGTTTACTATTTCTTACAATGGCATTAGAGCAAGCGCTTATGACTTAAGAAAGGGTGCGGCTTCTTTGTTTGCGAATAAAGGATCTATGCAGGAGTATGAGCGTGAATTAGAGGAAAAAGAAGAAAGCACCGGAAGAGATAGAAAAATTCTTAGATTAGGAAAAACACGCAAAGGTTTAGGGTGGGTTGTAGAAAAGGCAGCTTAACTAATCCATTAACTCTTCCAGATGTTTAGCATCTTTAAACTTTCCAAGCTTTTTGTATAATCTAATAAGCTTTTCTCTTACCTCTTTTTTCTCGTCATCTTCAAGCCCCATCTGGAGAAGTTTTTCATAAATTTTGGCGGCATGATTCCTTTTTAAGTCTTTTTCATAGTTTTCAGTTTGTTTCCTATAAAGATTTTTAATCTCAGTGTAAATTTCTTTTTTTTGGACGGCATTCGCTTCCCTTATTGCTCTTCTCATTGCCCTGTCAGCATGGTCAAACTCTCCTTTTTTAATCCAGAGTCCGGTTTCTTTAATGAAGTATTTTATTTTATCAGAGTAAGCAATTGAAAGCATTCCAAGATTTTCATACATTTTTGCGGCTTCACTCAGCATGAACTTTTTCTCGTACAAATCCGCGAGTTTCTGACACGCAAATTTTTTTATATCTCTTGGTACGGAATTCCCTTCTAAAAATTTTTTAAGCCAGTCTATCTGAACAAAATCTCCTTGTTCCTTAAGAGCAGACTCAATCCGGCTTTTTGACATGCTTTTATCTAACATACAATAAACAAAACACACTTGTATTTAAGAATTATTGTAATTGTTTGAAATCAAAGAGCTTCAATGGTAGAAGGGGGCTTTGAAGTTATGTTATAAGTAACGCTTACTATACCAGAGATTTTTGTTATCTCTCCCGCTAGTTTTTCAAGTTCACTAAAAGAAACATTTGTAGGTTGTGCTGTTCTTGCGTCTATACTATCCCAACACCTTATTTCTATTTGAAACCCATAATCTCTTTTTCCTTCTCTGATTCCTGTAACCTTGTCTTCATGTAAAATTGCCATATACTGAAATGCGTTAGTGGGAGCTAATCCTTTCTCTACTATTTCTGTTGCTCTTCTGACTGTTTCTAATCTTTCAGGAGTTGCTTCCCCGATTACTCTTGCCGCCAAACCAGGCCCGGGAAACGGAATTTTATTATACATTGATTCAGGCAATCCGAGTGCTTCTGCCACTATTCTAACCTCATTTTTTCTCAGCTCAACTAAAGGCTCTATAATTTTATATCCAAAAGCCTGTTCAGGATCAATTCCCAGCTGTTCAAAAACATTATGTTGTCTTTTAATTCCTGCAACAGTTTCATCCACATCTGTTAAGATTGTTCCTTGTAAAAGATACCTTGCCTCACTTTTTCTCACCAATCCTCTAAAAACATCTTTGTAAAAAGTTTGGGCAACTGCCTCTCTTTTTTCCTCAGGGTCTTTTATTCCTTTTAAAGCGCCAAAAAACTTTTGTCGGGCGTCAATAACCTCTATAGGAATACCCAATTCTTCAAATTCAGAAGTAACTTTCTCCGATTCTCCCACCCTCATTAGTCCATTTTCAATGAAGTATGTTTTTAATTTGTTGCCAACAGCCAAATGACCAAGCATAGTGACAGTTGAAGAATCAACCCCGCCAGATAAAGCATTAATGGCAGTGTTATTCCCAACAACAGAAGCAATTTCGTCAGTTTTTTCTTTTATGAATCCACCTGCATTAAATCCGCTCATTAAGAAATAAAATTATCTTAGTTTAAAAAAATGATTGTTCTGAAAAATATATTTATCCTTTTTTCTTCACTATCTCTGTGCAGATTCCCGCAGCAACAGTAATTCCTGCGTCTCTTATAGAGAAACGAGCCGTTGAAGGATTTTCTTTGCTTGTTTCGAGGCAAAGATTTCCTTGAGGTTTTATTCTGACTTTTGCGCTCTCTCCGTTTTTTAAGAAGTCAGGGTTTTCTTTGATTACTTCTCCTGATGCAGGGTTAATCTGAGCAATAAGTTCTGTAATTTGGCATGGAACTTGTGCGGTGTGCACGTGAAACACTGGTGTGTATCCTTTAGCTAACACAGTTGGATGATTAATTACTGTGATTGTTGCCACGAATTCTTCAACTACCGGAACCGGATTGTCTGCCGCACAGATAACGTCTCCGCGTGCTATGTCTTTTTTACCCACCCCTCTTACATTGATTCCAACATTGTCTCCTGCTTCTGCTTCGGGGAGCTGTTCATGGTGCATTTCTATTGTTTTAACTTCACCATCAATTCCTTTTCCTGTCCTTCCAGGTAAGATTTTAACCTTTTGCCCGACTTTCATAACTCCTGTAACAATTTTACCCACAGGAACTGTTCCGATACCTGTAATCTCATATACGTCCTGAACAGGCATTCTCATAGGCAAGTCAGTCGGAAGTTTAGGTTCAGGGAAAGCGTCAAACTGTTCTTTAATTGTAGAACCTTTATACCATGACATGTTTTCTGATTTTTTGAAGATGTTATCTCCTTTTAATCCTGAGCATGCTATGAAAGGAATTTCTTCAGGCTTCATTCCCACACCTTTCAAAAGTTTGGAAACTTCTTCTTTAACACCGTTAAATTTTTCTTCTTTGTAATCAACAGCATCCATTTTGTTAATTGCTACTGCAATATTTTTAACACCCGCAGTCCTTAAAAGCCAAAGATGTTCTGTGGTTTGTGGCTGGACTCCTGCAGGAGCAGCAATAACTAAGAATGCTGAATCTGCTTGTGAAGCGCCTGTAATCATATTCTTAACGAAGTCACGGTGCCCTGGCGCGTCAATGATTGTAATTTGATATTTATCTGTTAGAATTTTTTTGTAAGCAAGGTCAATTGTAACCCCTCTTTCTCTTGACTCTCTGATTTGATCCATAATGTAAGCAAACTCAAAACCTGTTTTACCGTGTTTTTCAGCTTCTTCTTTAAGCTTTTTCATTTCCTGTTCTGGCACAGCTCCACTGTCAAAAAGCAACCGCCCTACTATCGTTGATTTTCCTGCGTCAACGTGTCCGACAAAAACAACGTTCATGTTCGGTTTTTCTTTAGCCATGTTTAGTTAATGAAAAATTTCATTTATAAACTTTTCTATGATTTTTGCGAGAAAAAGATAAATTTAAAATTACTTTTTTCTTTTTTAAAAAATGGAAATCATGGCTGTACAATATCTTATCCTCGGAATAATACAGGGGATTCTTGAATGGCTTCCGATAAGCTCAAGCGGATTTGTTGTTTTGGTCATGTCGAATTTTTTTGGAGTTACAAACGTGAGTTTTTTGCTCCAGTCTGCTTTGTTTTTACACTTAGGAACTTTTTTTGCCGCGGCAATTTATTTCAGACATGATGTAAAAGAGTTAATTGAAACAATTTTTAGATACAAAAAAACCCCTGATCACGAACTGGTTTTGTTTAATTTTATTCTGGTTTCAACAATTGTTACGGCTTTTATTGGCCTTGTAATTCTGATTGTTGTTTCTCTTTTTGAACAGTTTGAACTTACGGGAAGAGCCATTTCGTTTGCCGTTGGTGTTTTACTTTTATTTACGGGAGCTGTCAGTCTTCAGGGAAAAAACAAGAAAAGAAAAAGGCTTAGAAACCAAGACTCTCTGAAAAACAAAGATTCTTTCATTGCGGGAATAGCCCAGGGTTTTTCAACACTCCCCGGACTTTCCAGGTCAGGAATTACAATTTCAACACTTTTGTTAAGAAAATTTGATGATACGACAGCCCTCAAATTGAGTTTCCTTATGTCTTTACCTGTTGTGCTTTTTGGGAATTTAATTTTGAATTACAATCAGATAATTAATATCTTTTCGGGCACGGCAATTTACGGACTTTTAGCCTCGTTCATTTTTGGACTTTTAACAATTCACGGTCTGATGAAGCTTTCAAAGAAAATTAACTTTGGATGGTTTGTGATTGTTTTCGCGGTGTTGATGATAGGGAGTGTGTTGTTTTAAGTTAAGCTGGTATCAGAAAATAAAATAATTTGTTGATCCTCTATTCTTAAAACACTTAGATCTAACCCGTTTCAAATTGGTCTCCAAAGAAAACTTCATTGAATACAGGATTACAATCAAAAACAAAACCTTTGACATATTCTCTCATAGAATTAAGGCAGAAGGGTAGATTTTAAAAGTTACTGATTCTCACCCAAACCTTTCCTGTCTCTTATTTTCCTAATCACTTCATCTTGGAGTGAGGCAGGAACTTTTTCAAATAACTGGTCTAAAATTGAAGATGTTCCACGACCTTCCGTTGCTGAACGGAGATCATTGCTCCATCCAATCATCTCGGCGACAGGAAGCTTGGCTTTCATTTCTGCTTGCACTCCTTCCTGTTCAACCTTAAGCATCTGTCCCCTCTTGCTTCCAACAATTTTTGTAACCTCTCCCAGGAATTTGGAAGGGGTTTCAATTATGTGTATCTGTAAAGGCTCTAACAAGTAAGCATTTGCTTTTCTCATAGCTTCCTGAATAGCTTCCCTTACAGCAGGATATACCTGTGCCGGGCCACGATGAATAGCGTCTTCGTGAAGCCTTATATCAACGAGAGAAACCTTCATCTTCATACAAGGCTCTCTCGCCAAAGGGCCTTGGTCCATAATCATTTCAAAAGCATCCACAATCATTTCTATTACTTCTCCGATGTGAACTTCCCCGCGAGTTTGATCTAAAAAAATATTCCCTTTGTAAATATCTTTAACATTTCGTATAGTGTTTCCATCCCAACCTAACTCACGAAGAGTTTCAGCAACGCTTTCATTTTTCTTTTTAATCCTTCCTTCAGACAAATCACCGGCTTTTATAGCCTGATAAATGTCTTCTTCAAGAGGCTCAACTTTCATATAAAAGCTGTTGTGTTTGTTCGGGCTGCGCCCTTCAATAGCAGGAGACTCTTTACCGACAGTTTCACGATAAACTATTATAGGAGGAGAAGTTTTAACGTTAAGTCCTTTCTCGGTTTTGATACGGTTTTCAATAATTTCTAAATGCAATTCTCCCATCCCGCTAATAAGAGATTCTCCGGTTTCTTCATCAATTTCAACTTTAATTGAAGGGTCTTCTTTACCAACCTGTTTAAGAGTTTCAATAAGCTTTGGTAAATCAGCAGCTTTTGTAGCTTCAATGGATTTTGTAACAACAGGCTCAAATAAGTGTTTTATTGCTTCAAAAGGTTCTATTGGCTTACGGCTTACGGTTTCTCCCGCAAAAACATCTTTCAAACCCACAACTCCAACAATGTTTCCTGCAGAAACCTCGTCAACAACGATTCTTTGAGCACCTTTATAAACAGAAACCTGTTGAACTCTAACTTTTCTTTTAGCGAGATTCATATAAATCTCATCTCCTTGTTTTATGCTTCCCGAGAATAATCTTCCGGCAGCAACTTCTCCGGCGTGTTTGTCAACAACGATTTTTGTGGGAACAAAAACAGGCTCTCCGTCAGGATTGCATGCAATCAAATCTTTTCCAACATCAGAAGTTTCATCACCATGCCATATTTTTGGAATACGGTATTTTTGAGCATCTACCGGATTAGGATGGTGCCTGATAACCATGTTTAAGGAAATTTCATGTAAAGGGGCTTTTTTTGCAAGCCCCTTAACCTGCTTCATCATTTTTTCATCTGAATCGGCTTTGTAAGAATCAATTATTTCTTTAAATGTAATTCCTTTGGCCTTCATATAAGGGAAACTTAGTGCCCAGTTGTGAAAAGCCGAGCCGAAAGCCACACTCCCGTCACCAACGCTAACTTTCCATTTTTCTTTGTATCTTTTTGGAGCAATTCCTTCAATTAACTGATTGACATGATTAATGATTTTGACAAATCTTTCTTGCATCTCTTCAGGAGTTAGTTTGACTTCCTTAATTAGGCGGTCAACTTTGTTAATGAACAATACTGGTTTGACAAGTTCTTTCAGTGCCTGCCTTACAACAGTTTCTGTTTGGGGCATTACCCCTTCAACCGCATCAACCAAAATAATACATCCGTCAACAGCCCTCATCGCGCGAGTAACATCTCCTCCAAAGTCAACATGTCCAGGAGTATCTATCAAATTAATAAGATGATCTTCCCCTTCAATTTTGTGAATCATACTCACGGAAGCGGAATCAATTGTGATTCCTCTGGTTGCCTCATCTTCATGAAAATCAAGTGCAAGCTGTTTTCCTGCTAAATCTTCAGAAATCATTCCTGCACCGGCTAGAAGGTTATCGGAGAAAGTTGTGTTATGAATAATAATGCCTTCTGCTACAAAATTGCGATTCCCGGGCACAGAAAAATCATAGACTTCTTTTTCATAAACTTCTTCAATTTTTTTTACTTCTATAAATGCAAAATTTTCTAAAAGACTGCTTAACAATACCTGCTTTTCCTTTTCCAGCATCAATAAGTTTTTTGACGATTTATGATATGACCTTCCAGTTTCTATTGATATGTAGTCAGCCACATGGCTGCCAAGCGTTTTTTTAACCAGCCATTTAAGTCTTAGAGCTTTTTCTTTTACATTAAAGCCTATTTTTTCTTCGAATTTCTTTGCGGAGTCACCTGAAACAAATATATTGTTTTTTTGCACATTTGAGACAATACCAAGTCTTAAAAATAACAGCGACAATCCTTTTAACATTTTATTGCTCGCAGAAGAAAGTGAAATAGCTCTTCTCGATTTTTCCACACACCCACCAGTATCAAAATATCCTTTTAAGAAATGGCAAACCAGTTTTTCATCAACTCCCCACAGAAATTTATTGACCAGAATATTATGGCTTTTTTTGTTTAAAGGGTAGTCAAATACGCAATTCAAAATTCTTGCCAGAGTCTCGTTAGTAACTATTTCTTTTGTTCTGTTCCCATAATCTCTAAATTTTACATTAATTCCTATTTCATTGCAAGCACCAATAAAATGTTTTTCAAGTTCAGGTTTTCCGACAATGAATTTTTTTTTGTGTCCGTCGCCAAACATCATTCCTGCAAGGTAAAAAAACCCTTCAAAATTTTGTGGAAGCTTAACCCTTAAAGAGCTTTTACCCTTCTGTTTTCCTGTTCTATAGATTACATAGCTTATGTTATCATACAATTCATTAAAATCTATATTAAATAATTCCGCAATTTGGATTAAATCATTAATTTGATACCTATTTTTCCAGACTCCATGGTAAAATGATTTTTGTTTTATTCCTGACGACAGTTTTTTATTTATTCTTTTTACTCCTAATGACAATATTTTTCCCCTCAGGTTTTCACTAAAATCTTTTTTTAAAAACACATAAAAATTTTCTTTAGATAATCTTTTGATTATGTCTTTTTTAATATTTATTTTATTTTCAATCTTTAATTTTCTTGGGCAAATAACCCTATCACCTAGCTTTAATTCAGAGGCTTCTTTATCTTTAAATTCAAAATCTTCAAAAACCACATATTTATGCTCCGGTGTTGTTTTAATTTCAAAACCGTTTCTTAAGGTGGTCTTTATTAATTTCCCACCGTTCAATTTCCATGCATGTGTTATTGGTTTTTTTTCTATTTTCTTCCTTTCTTTATTTAAAGAAAAAGTATTTATGCCCAATGAGGAAATATCATAAATTATCTTGTTTTCTTCATCAAAAACCTTTTTACCTTTATCTTCCCCAAATTCAAACAATTTTTTAGCAGATATTGTTTTTTCATCTAGGATAATCTCGGAATCGCTTGAAATACACTTCCCGTGATCGATGTGGGCGGCGATCGCGATGTTACGTATTTTTTCCTGAGTGTGCATAAGTTCTCTTACTTTTTTTCCTGTGTCATCTGCCATATTAACAAATTATTTTTCCTCCTTTAAAAAGAGAATAATAAATGATAAGAAAAACGATTTATAAAGTTTCTGTAGGTTAAGCGCTTTCCAATTCTTTTTCGGAAGTGGTACGGAGTTTATCCACTAATTCCAAACGATTCTTTTTGCTGGAAGTCCGTTACTTATAAAAACAAAAACATAATTATTTTTGCAAAAGAATAGGTATCTTAAAATTATCTTGCTGAGTCAGCCTGTTTTTCAGAATCCATTTTTTTCTTAACTGCGTAGCTGTCTTGGTTTTCATCAGCGGCAAGCATTATTTCTTCAGCAATAGCTTGCGAAATAGTTTTCTTTTTGTTAAAAGCTTTGTCGCTTGCTCCCTGAATCATCCATCTTATTGACAGGTTTACACGCCTTAAAGGCGAAACGTCAACTGCTTGAGGATATCTTGCTCCCCCATATTCAATTATTGTAACCTCATCTCTTGGCGCTGAATTTTCCACCGCACGAACTAAAACTTCAACAGGGTTCTTCCCTGTTTTTTTCTCAATGATTTCAAAAGCTTCAAGAATTATCTTAGCATTTTTTTCATACTTTCCGGTAGAGTGTCCAAGAATTATCCTGTGTTTTTTTCCTCTGTGCCCCGCAACACCTAACCTGTTGATTAAACGCTCGACAATGTTAATTTCCGCTTGTCCGAACTTTTGGAAGTTTCTTCCGTGGCTTTTCAACATTAACTTTGGTTCAAGGTTAATCGTCCTTTTTAATCCAGGGTCTTTGACCTCAATTCCGGAAGTGTTATATTTTCCAAATATTTTAAATTCAGGGAATTTTGATTCAGGCTGTTTTGCTTCTTGTTTTTGTTCCCGCATTTTATCTCCTCCCTTTCTCAATCTTGCCTTTAACTAAAAGATGCAAGGGCTGGTCATTTACTTTAATTACCTGAAATCTAATTCCACGAATATCTCCTTTTGCTCTTCCTTGTTTACCACCTATGCGCTCAATCAAAACCTCATCGTGCTCATCAATGAATTTTTGTGCAAGGTTTCCGGGAATGAAGGCTCCCACGGTTTTTCCATTTTTTGTCAGCTGAACTTTGCAGCACTTCCTCATTGCAGAGTTAGGCTGAGCGGCTTCTTTTTCAAATTTTTTTAATACAATGCCTTTTGCCTGATGGGCTCCTTTAAGAGGATCAGATTTTTCGTAAAGTCCGAGAGTTCTCACTTTATGTTTGCGGTCTTTCCATCTGAACTTTTTTCGTTTTTTCTTCAGTTTTAAAGCGTTTTTTAATCCCATAATCTTTTTCGGAAAAAGGTTAGACAAATAAGAACTTTCAAAAAGTTCTTAGACTCAAACCAACTCTTGGTCCAAGCAACTAATCTTCTTTATTTACTTCACATTAATTCTTACTAAAATTAGTTTAAAAAGGTTTTTACTTTTTTCCGCTGTTGTCAAGGTTTGTTTCCAACCCGCCTCTACCTTCTTTGGCTTCACGCATTCTTTGAGAAGTTTGTGCTTTTCTAACTATTAAGTGTGAGGGGAGATAATTTCTTTCTCTCCCTTTATAATTTCTTCCATTTGGGTTATAATTACTTTTGGTCATTTTATCTTTAACGAATTAAATAATGTAGTAGCACGTTTTTAAGTCTTTTACAAAATGAGATCAGGCAATCTTATAATCTTTATCGAAGAAGTTCTTTATTATTTTTTGCATTTCGTGCAACCGACGCTTGTCCCTCCCGATTAAAGCGGCTTTATTTCTTCCTGCGCTGACAACAATTTCATCTTCGTTGACGTCAAGATTTCTGAACGTTATTGGGTTTACAATTGATTCAATAAATTCTTCTGCATCCCCCACTCCTTCGGGAAGAGAAACCACCTTGACATTTTTATTCAGAATGCCCTGAAGTTTTCTAACATTTTTTCCTTTTTCCCCTATGGCTTTAGCCATTAAATGCTCGGGGACACAAAAAACCAAAGCGTTGTTATATTTCAAACAATGACGGGTTCTGACTTTTGAGATTTTTTCAAACAAGTTTAGATATCTCATATCCTGCATATCTATTGTGTTTGCCATTTGAATTTGATATTTGAGCTTTAACAAAAAAAGCTTAATAGAAATTTATTTTATAGTTTTATAAACCTTTAGTTCTGTTTTATTTGTTAGTTTCCTCGACGATTTCACTTTGAGCTATCGGTTTCTCTGAACTTTTCTTTTTAAGAGGTCCCACGACCTGCACTATCAACCCAGGCAACCCTGTTCCGATAGGAACAGGTTGATTCAATATTATGTTTTCAATAACACTACTTAAATTATCTTTATTCCCTTTTATAGTAGCATTCACAAATTGTTTATCTGGGGTTTCAAAAGTGGCGCGTGCAAGTATAGAATCTTTTTGAGCAATTATTCCAATTCTAGTAACCCCTTTAACTTCTCCAAGGTTTGTCATTGCATCTGATATGAGTTTCAGGTGCCTTTTGTCGATATCCAAACCCTGGGTATTTAGAACTTCTTGGATTTCATTTATTATTAATTGTCGTGCGGCTTCAATTCCAAACACACGTGCAACCTCGTGTATATCGTTAGAAATAAGTTTGTCAGGATTTACTTCGTCAAGCTTGAGAACCTTCTTCAGGCTTGTTCCCAAAGTCATAATGACATAGTCTCTGTCACGCTTAACAATCAAAACCTGTCTAATACCTTTTATCCCCGAGACAACTGTTTTCTTTATTTTTTCTTTAAGCTTGTAAATCTCTCTGAATTCTTTGTCCGAAGCTTCAATAACAATGGAATTTGTAAGTTCTCTGGATTTGTAGCCAAGCTTCTTTAGTTTTTCAACAACTTTTTTAGGTGTTATGTGGCTTTGTTTAATTCCTTCTTTATCAATAACAAGTTCAATCTGTTTGTTTGAGAAGTCAAGGTTAATCTCTGAAGTTATGTCACTCACTTTAATTTCTTTTATTTTTTCTGCAAAAGTCCTCGCATTTTTTTCATTGTTGTATTTACTTTTAAGGTGGATTTCCATTTTAGGAGAGCTTGGTTTTTTACGTGCGTCAAAAATTTCAATCAGTCTTGGCAGTCCCTGGGTAACTTGCATCTCGGAAACTCCCGCGAAGTGGAAAGTCCTTAAAACCATTTGTGTGGAAGGCTCTCCAAAGCTTTGAGAAGTTATGATTCCTATGGCCTCTCCAGGATCCATTTCTTCTTGGATATGTAGCTTGGAAACATCTAAACCATCATCTCCATAAACAAACTGTATTACATTATTATTGCTATCTCTTACAGTTCCGTCATACTCTTTCTTTAAATCTTGCAAAGCATTGGCCAATCTTCTGTAGAGGTATCCTGAACGAGGTGTTCTTAGGGCAGTATCCATCAGGGAAGAACGTCCTGTCATTGCCTGGAAGAAAAACTCGTCTGGGCGAAGACCTTTATTAAAAGGGCTTCTTATGAATCCTCTTGACTCTGGAGATAAGTCTCTTTTTTTGAAGAATGAAAGCGTTCTGTCATTGAAACCTATGTCAATTCTTTTTCCTTCCAGGTCCTGCTGTCCGACACAGCAAGCCATTTGAGTTATATTCAGAATGCTTCCCCTTCCCCCCGAGCGAATCATATAGGTCACAGGATTTTCTTCAGGGAAATCTTTCTTAACGATGTCACCTATTTTAGTTCTTACTTCATTTAAAACTTTAAGAATTTTAATCTCTCTTGACTCCTCTTTTGTTTTCCCTTGTATCACTTCAAGAGTTCCTTCGTTATACGCTTTAATTATTTCTTTTGTTTTTTCTTCGGCTTTTTTAATTATTTTTTCACTTTCTTCTATAACTTTTTCTTCAACGTCAAAATCTTCCAAAGCTATGGTGATTCCCCTGTCAGTCAGATAGTTTTTACCCAGGTTGAAGGCTTTTTTGACGGTTTCAAAAGCCGTATTTCTTTTGAACTCCTGATCTATTGCTTTGACAAGTTTCCCGTCTTCATCTCCGAAAAGGTTTTTATCTATAAGCCCTTTTTCAATTTTCCCCTCTTTTATTTTTACACCCCCATTGGAGAAGTTTATTTTAGGAAGTATCTTGCTGAAAATCTCAACTCCTGAAACACTCTTTTTGGTAAAAGGCTCATAAACTCCGGCACGATAAAGAATTTGATTTGCTTGTTCTTTTGTGAATTCTCCCAATCCTAATAAATATCCGCCCGTGATTGCGTCCTGAATGCACCCTATCCAGTTTGTATTGTTTTTAGGAGAGATCAAGTTCTTTTTGACTTCAAGAAGCACTTTTGCTTCCGCACGTGCTTCCTCGGTTTGAGGGCTGTGAATGTTCATCTCGTCACCGTCAAAGTCGGCGTTATAGGGTGCAGCAACCGCAGGATGCAACCTAAAAGTCCTTCCTGGAAGCACACGGACGTAATGAGCCATTAAGCTACCCCTATGAAGACTCGGATGACGATTGAAAAGCAAGATGTCTCCGTCTTCAAGATGCCTTTCAACTTTATATCCGGGCTCAAGCTCTTCAATTATCTCTTCTTTAAGTTCTTTGGTTATCTTTTTCCTTTTTCCGTCAGGGCGAATGATATAATTGGCTCCAGGATATTCACTTCCACGTTTTACCAGCTTCTTAAGTTTTTCAATGTTCAAGTCATTCACAGTCTCGGCAAAAGTCACAACTTTTGCTATTTCATACGGAACCCCGACCTCGTTTATTCCGATTGCAGGGTCCGGAGAGATGACGGTTCTTCCAGAATAATTTACTCTTTTACCCGCAAGATTTTTACGTATTCTCCCCTCTTTACCCTTAATTCTTTCAGTGATTGTTTTTAAAGGCTGCCCTGACCTGTGTCTTGCCGGAGGGATTTTTGAAACCGAGTTGTCAAAGAAGGTTGTGATGTGGAACTGTAACAAGTCCCAAAGGTCTTCAATAATAACTTCAGGAGCTCCTGCATTAAGGTTTTCCCAAAGGCGTTGATTGGCCCGGATTATGTCTGAAAGTTTGTGTGTTAAATCGTCTTCACTTCTTTCTCCCGATTCAAGAATGATGCTGGGGCGAACAGTTACAGGGGGAACCAAAAGAGAAGTAAGAATTGCCCACTCAGGTCTGAAGTTTTCAGGATCTATTTTAATTTTTCTTAATTCGTTATCAGGAATTTGTGTTAGTATGTCTCTTACTTCCGTCGGGAAAAGACGCTTTTTACCACGCCTGAAAGAAGTTGGTTTTTCAAGCCTTACTCTTTCGTGAGGAGATTTGCAGTGGGGACATTTTCTCCTGTCCTTTGCCCTTTTGATTCTTTTTGTCGGAGAGTATTTTTTCAAATCATCTTTACTGAGCATTAGCTTGTGACATTCATGGCAAAAACATCTCAGTCCAACTTCAATAATTCTTACATATTTAATATGGACTACAGGGCGGGCTAAATCAATGCTTCCCGAATGGCCTAGACACTCTTTCAAACGTCCGCCACAAGTACGGCATCTGACTCCGGGGTCTATAGCTCCAAGCCTCAGGTCCATCAATCCACCGTCAACAGGATACCCATCAATATCATAAAGCTCCGGAGTAACTACCTTAGCAACTGAAAGCTTTTTTATCTTTTCAGGACTAAGTAGCTGAAATCCTATTTCCCCTATTTTCTTTTTTATCGACACGTTTTGCATTTTACTTTTTGTTGGTTTTTAGGTTGGTTTTTGTCTAATCTTTTTGTGAAAAAGATTATTATTCATATTTGTTTTTTAATTTAAAGTTTGTGTGAATATGCAGTCCCTGAAGTTCTTCAACCAGAAGCTTGAAAGCATATGAAACTTCCACAGATTCAACTTCTTCGCTTCCACATATAGGACACGCGATTTTTCCTCTTATATTATCTTCAAGTGCTATACCTCCGCACTGGGTACAGATAGGAAGAACAACCTTGTCTGAATCATATCTTTCTTTCAAAAGTAAAGAAGCTCCATGAGCAACAAGCGCTTGTTGTTCCATTTCTCCTAATCTTAAAGCACCTCCACGTGCACGTCCTTCAATAGGCTGACGCGTAAGCAAGGCAACCTTACCGCTTGCACGACCGTGCATTTTGTTTCCAACCATATATTTAAGTTTAAGATAATACAAGTTTCCAACAAAAATTTTAGATTCCATTTTTTTCCCTGTAATTCCATTGTACATTGTTTCTTTTCCATCATATCTAAAGCCCGCATTTTTGAGCTGCTCTTCAAGCTCTTTTTTGCCTGTTCCCGAGAAAGAAGTACCATCAACAATTTCTCCTTTTACACAACCGACTTTTCCTGCAAGTAACTCAAGCAAGTATCCGACAGTCATACGGCTTGGTAACCCGTGGGGGTTGAATAAAATATCTGGTTTTATTCCTTTTGAAGTAAAAGGAATGTCTTCTTCATCAACAACCATACCTATAACTCCTTTCTGTCCGTGAGAGGTTGCAAATTTGTCTCCGGGTTCGGGAATCCTGTGATCTCGGGTTTTTACCTGAACAACCTTGTTCCCATCATCATCTTCCGTAACAAAAACAGATTCAACAGTCCCTTTTTCTTCTTGCTTCATTGTCACGCTGGATTCTTTTTTGGTTCTCACAGAAATTTCCCGTGCTTCTGAGAGGAATTTAGGAGGCGAAGTCTTACCAATAAGAACCTCTCCTTCATCAACATCTGCTTCAGGAGAAACTATTCCGTCATCTTCCAAAAACCTGTAGCTTGTCTCGGTTTTATATCCTGAAGTGTCTTTATCAGGAATAGTTATTTCGTCTTTCAATCCCCCCGCATAGTTTATTTCAACCGCGTTGTAAGGGCGGAAGTAAAAACTTCTTCCCACCCCTCTGTCAAGACTTCCTTTATTGAAAACAAGAGCGTCCTCCATATTGTAGCCTTCATACGTCATAATTGCCACAACAAGATTTTGCCCTGCAGGATAAGTATTCAAGGTATCGTAAATAAAACTTCTGACAATTGGTTTTTGAGGATACTGTAATATAGAGACATCAGTATCTATTCTTGATAAGTAGTTTGCGCTGTATAATCCAAGGGCTTGTTTTTGTGTTTTACTTCCTCTATTCAGCCTTGAACTTTGGTCGTGATTTCCATATGGAACCAGGCTTGTCACAACCCCGAACATGTCTGTCGGATCAAGTTCAAGATGAGTATGCTCAGGAGTGATTTCTTCTTTATATAATGCAACGAGAGCACCTTCTTCTTCAGCAGCGTCAAGGTATTCAATTACCCCCTCTTCAACAAGAGAATTCCATTTCATTTCTCCTTGTTCAAGTTTAAGCAAGTGTTCATCTCTTAGCCTTGGAACTCCATTGTCTATAATAATCAAGGGCCTCAGAACCCTTCCTGGTTCGGTTGAAATAGAAATGTTTTCAAAATAGACATTATCCATAATATTCATTTGTATGGGTAACTCGCCCTGGCGTCTTTTTTCTCTGAGTTTTTTGACAAATTCTTCAGGATTTTTTATGCTTCCTATGAATCTTCCGTTGAAGAAAACTTCTTTACCTTCAATACCTTCATAGTCAAGCCCTTCTTTAGATAAATCTTCAAGAAGTCCTTTTTCGTCCAAATCCACACGCGTTGAAACCTTGCTTAAAATCGCAAGATTTTTCCTTAAACCAATTTCAGTTCCTTCGGGAGTTTCAATTGGACAAAATCTCCCATAGTGTGTAGGATGCAAAGTTCTCGCCCAAAAGTTTTCCTGATCTGACGGAAGCATCGAGGAAACGCGCTGAAGTTGTGAAATTGTTGCAAGATAATTTGTCTTATCCATGTTTTGTGTAATTCCTGAACGCTCTCCTGTCCAGCTTCCTGTGGCTATTGCGGATTCCATGCGGTGCGAAAATAAAGTGGATTTTGCAATGATTCTTATGGAGAAAAACTTCCTTCTTTTTGTGGATTTTTGTATTGAGTATTGAATGTCACGAATAAGAATGCCAAGATTTACTCTGAACAGTGTTGAGAGGAGGTCTCCTGACAAACGGACACGTTTGTTAGCGTAATGGTCTTTGTCCGTTCTTAATTTTGGATTTTGTTTGGCAAGCAAAAATTGTTTAATCAGTTTGCAAAGTGTAACTGCTTTTTTGTTTTTGTCTTCCTTGCTTGTTCCTATGTGAGGTAAAAGATATGAATCAATTCTGTTTTTTACTCTGTCAAGAACTTCAGTTTTTGTGCCGTGCAAATTAGTTTTCTCAGAAATGTACATCATAGCGTCTTCGCGGGTTGCGATGTTTGTGAAATCGTAAAAGTTAACTATCATAGAATCTGTTTCTTTTCCGATGTATTTTTGTATGTCGGATTCTTTTGTCATCCCCAACGCTTTCAAAACAACCACTATAGGAATGTCCTTGAATTTGGAAAAGCTAACATTCATAATTCCTTCTTTGTTTTCAGAGAGAAGAACGGGAATACGGTAAGTTCCTTTCAAAGAAAAAAGCTTCAAAACAAGGTCCCCTTTCTTGTTGGTTTCAACAAAAGGCTGGTTTTCGGCAAGATCTTCGGCCATAATCATAACTCTTTCATTCCCTTTTATTATGAAGTAACCTCCGGGGTCAAGAGGATCGTGGAAACTGCTAACAAGATCTTCTTTTGATTTTCCATAAGTATTACAGGCTTTGCTTTTAACCATGATAGGAATTCTTCCAATTTCCACATTTTCAGCATCAATCTGGTCGTCTTTTTTAACTGTGATTTCAAGAGTTACCGGAGCTGCATAAGTAAGGTTCCTTAGTTTTGCCTGTTGGGGAGTTATTGACGCCTTGCTCCCATCGGCTTCAATGGCTATTGGTTTTTTCACATCTATCTTTCCGAGAGTAATCTCAAAATCCTCGTTGTTGATGCCTTCAGAGATTTCATCCACTATCTCCTGCATCCTTTTTTCTATAAAGTTATTGAAAGAAATAACATTACTTTCCACAAGAGAGTGCTCTTCTAAGTACCTCTTTACTATTAAATGATCATCTTTCCTCATTTTTCCTTGATTCATCATACAACCACCCTGTAGTACAGGTTTATTTTGTCCTTTTCTTCCCTTTCTATTTTGATAACGTCTCCGACCTTGCTCCCGTCGGGAAGTGCAGGGTCGTTTAAAAGAATTTTAGGCAACTGGGCTTTTGAAATATTCAAATCGTTTAGAAATTTTTCTGTTTCTTCTTCATTGAGTTTGATATGTTTTGGCTGTAGAATGTGCATTTTTCGCTAAAAAAGGGTTTTTTGGGATTTTTAGTTGGTATAATTGGAAGCGTGGCTTACTTTGATGACTCACCAATAATAAAAGATACAAAAATTCGGTTTATAAACCTTTTGGCTCTCGTCGGGGTTTTTTAAAAGAAAATGGTCCCGGAGGGATTTGAACCCTCGACACCTAGGTATCTTCTCTCTTTCCAAAGACTGGTTTTGTCTAATCTTTTTTGAAAAGATTAAAAGCCTAGTGCTCTATCCAGGCTGAGCTACGGGACCTTTAAATAATAAAGAATTATTTGATTTAAAAAGTTATCCAAGGAGATTTTTTGATTAAAGATGCTCTTTCAGCTTTTCTTCAAATTCTTCAACAGGCATCGCCCCTACAAACCTGTCTTTTGGCTTTCCATTCTCAAAAAGCACGAAGTTTGGAATTGACCTCACTTGATGTTTTGCCGCGAGCTGCTGATTTTCATCAACATTGACTTTTCCGAATTTAACTTTTCCTTTCATTTTTTTGTCAAGCTCTTCAGTCACGGGCGCCATCATAATGCAAGGCATACACCACTCTGCCCAAAAATCAATGAGAACCAGTCCGTCTTTTACAAAATCGTTAAAATCGTTTCCGCTTAATTCTGTAACACCATCTTTTGCCATTTCAACACGAATAAAGAAAAACGTATCTTTATAAAAGTTTCCTGTGGGGTTTGGTGGAACATTTATTGCAAGACTTTTGACGCTAAACCTCTTATCTGTTTTTGCATTTCTTCTTGACCATTTTCAATATAGGGAATTACTGCGGCAATGTCTGGATTTTCTTCAGCAATCTTCAAGAAACCTTCTCTAACTCTTTTATGAAATTCTATATTTCTAGATTCCATCACATCTTTTTCTCCAAATTCTTTTGTTAAGAGCCTTCCCATTCCTAAAAAATTAGGATCATCCAAGATTATCAATAAGTTAGGCCTGATTCCCATAGTGGAAAACTTGTTGCATGTGCGGATGAAATCTAAATCTACTCTAGACCCATATCCCTGATAAGCTACAGAAGAATACATAGATCTATCTGAAACTACAACTTTTCCAACGCTAAGTGCAGGAGAAATAATTGTTTTAAATAAGTCGGATCTTGCTGCAGACATAAGCAAGAAAATTGTTTCATCATCTATTCCCCCGTTTTTGGGATTCAACATTAGGGGCCTAATACTTTCTGCTACAGGGGTTCCACCCGGCTCTCTTGTAAAAACATATTCTATACCCCTTTCAGATAAGTAATCTTCCAAAAGTCCGATATGAGTTGATTTTCCGACTCCTTCACAACCTTCAAACACAATATATCTTCCTTTGTTTCCAGTCATTTTAGGATTAAGTGTGCAATGCAGTTTCTCCAAACTGTAACCTTAAAACATTTTTTAGCGGAGCCTTTTCAAACACTTGTTCAAGCGGTTTTTCTTTTGGAAATTCCCTGTATCCCAAGAGCCAAGGATGAACATTTAAAACAGATTCAGCAAGATTAAACGCATCTTCTCTGTATGAAAAATTTCCTTCGGGTGTTGAGCGTGTCCACAGCATATATTGTAATTGGTCTAAACCCCCAGACATTGTTAGTTCATGCATGGTAGCCATAGGAACAACATATTGTGATTGGAAAGGAAAGTCTGTTCTTATTTGGGTTTCTGCTTCATGTGCAATTTCCATTGCCCTGTCAAAAGTTTCGGATGCTTCTTCACCAATTTCTTCTATGATTTCTGGTTTGTGGACGCCGTTATCCAACGTATAAAGGGCTTCTCCCCTATCCCATTTTTGATGTCTTCTCCAATCTCTTATTGCTCCTAAATCTGTACGTATAGTAAAGCTTATTTTTGTCAAGTCAAAATCTTCCTCAACCTCAACCCATTCATCATGACTCCCTCTATCCTTAGTGATTCTTTCTAGCATGGAAATTTTTTCATTAAAACTCATGCTTATTGCTTGCTCGTATCTTTGCATGAATGTTCCCCCGGTGCTATATCTCTTTAAAAGATGAGCTGTTGATTTGTTTAAAGAATCACTTTCAGAAGATATTATATCCACGCCTTTTCTGAAAGGTCTTGCTTCCACAGCGTCAAATTCTCCCCCAAATCTTTTATGTTGTTCTCCATAGTGAGAGTTTGTTTCAGTATATTTGAGTAAAGATGGCGCTATTTCTCCGGCATGCTTTTCTATAAGCATTGCTGCTTCGGTCATTTCCCGGAGAGGATGTCCTTTCCATGAGGCAATGTCAAACTCTGTTGAGCGAGCATCAGCAATCCAAGCAATATTTGTTCTTGCCGCCTGAGGAAGCATAAATCTTGCAACATCCAATGCAGCACCCTTAATTTCTCTTTCATATTTTCTTCTTTGATTTCTTTCGTTGCTTTCTTTAACCCTATCTGTTTGCCAGCTTAGCCAAGTGCCAAAAGGAATTTCTCTTTCATAATGTTCTGTTGCAGCATTGTTTATGGCGTGGTAAGAATTAGTTAATTCAGAGATGGCTCTTTCAAAAACACTTGCGTGTTCACTTTCCATAATTTCTTGATCGTGAAACATGCTATTACTATCCCATTCAACATATCTTGTTGACTGCTCAATGAAAAATGCAAGTTGTTCATAAGCTAGTTCGCGGGCAAACAACTGACTCACGTTTGTCGCAACCATTGGAATAAACACTGTGTTTGCTATGCTTTTATGACTATATTTTCCATACCATTTTTTAAAAAAATCTTGAGATTTTGCGAGACCTTTTTTTATTGCGTCTGCCGGATTTGAATAAAGTCCGTGTGCTAATCTTAATAATCTTGCTTGATTAGAAACGTATACCATCCCATTCTGAATTGGTTTAGGGAGCAATCTTGCACCTCTTTCAAGTGTTTCATCTTCAACTGTACCTTTTATTGCGTCCAATAAATGCACCCTCAAATCTTTTGGATTTCTGCTAAAGTAAGAACCAAAAGCACCAAAAATCTCGGGAGGAATTTCAGCTTTAAGGGCATATATAGGATCTTCAGCACTTGTAACAAAGTTTTTTAAAGCTCTTGCCTCAAGATTTGTAAAATCCATAATCAGCAAAAAAGGATATCTTTTATAAAGAAATCTATATTAAAAAACATATATTAAATCTATATCAGTTCTTCAGAAAAATTTATAGTTATTCTACCTATTTTTGGTTTGTGTAATCTGCACTTCACGCCTGCCTGGTCAAACATTATTTTTGAGACTTTGAAAAGATCCATGTCTGTGTATTTGTCAGACATATAAATTACTTCTTTTATTCCAGACTGTATTATTGCCTTTGCGCACTCTCCGCAAGGAAACAACGGAACGTAAATTTTGCAGTTTTTTAAATCTGTTGAGCTGTTGAGTATGGCATTTAATTCAGCATGGCAAACATAAAGATATTTTGTTTCAAGAGGTTTGCCTTCCCTTCCCCAGGGCAAGACATCGTCAGAGCACCCTATTGGAAATCCATTGTATCCGGTTCCTACAATTACATTGCTGGGATTTACTATACACGCTCCTACCTGCGTACTCGGGTCTTTGCTTCTTTTAGCAGAAAGTAAAGCAATACCCATAAAATAATCATCCCAAGAAATGTAATTTTTCCTTTTCATTGTTTTTTTAGTTTCATATGTCTTAACGTCAAACCTCTCAAGTATTTCTTCAACATCTTTTTTAATCTCTTCAATTGAACCATTGTTGATTATTTTTACATCAGCCTTTTCTATGCACGCTTTAAGATTTTGTTTGTTAGGGTTGCTTGAGGTCATTTCTTTTTGTTCATCTTGCAGGAATTTTTCAAAACTGACACTGTCCGTTTTCTCTTTCCTAACAAAAACCCTTTCATACCTTGTCCGGAGATTTGCGTCAAGAGCAACAAGAATAAAATTCCCTTTACTTCTTAAGGCTTCAATTTCCCCGATTGTGCGTATACTTTCAATGACGCTATTCTTTCCCATTTCCTGCGCTTTCTCAAAAAGTTTTTCTGCGAGATAGCTTGGTGAGTTTTTTTCTCTGAGCTCATTTGCAAAATTTACAAGATTTTCTCTTGTACGTTCCAATCCTCTTTTGTCAAGCTCCTCGTAAAGGAATTCACGGACAGAAAGATGAACAAAATTTTTCTCTTTAAGTATTTTGGCAACCTCTGTCTTCCCTGCACCAAGAGTTCCTGTCAGTCCGATTATCATCTTCAAAGATAGTTAAAATGTTTTTAAACAATTATTGTTCTTGAGTATCTATTTAACTGACTAAAGTGAAAATTAATTTGTAAGCAAACCAAAAAGCCGCGAGGTAATAAAGCAACGCAATTTTTATTCCAAGCAAAAGGAGCAGTACATAAACTGCAATCCCCAAATCAATAAAACTCATAGCTTCCCCGAAAAACAAGAAGCCTTTTATTGCGAGGTATGCAAATGAAAGAAATAAGAGATAGGGTGAAAACAAAATATCAAAATGTGAAATTGTTATGGAAAACAAAACCAGCAGGTCAAGAGCGGTAAAAAGCCACAACATTTTATCTAAAATTCAATCCCTTTTCTCGCCATTATGCCTGAATCATAAGGGTGCTTTATCTTTTTGATATGTGAAACAAGATCTGCTTTAGAAAAAACTTTTTCCAAAGGCTTGTGGCTTCCTGTTAGTATGAGCTCTGTGTTTTCCGGCTTGCCGTCAATTAAATCCAAAACTTCTTCTTCTGTTAAAAGCCCGAGCTGAACAGCATAAAGCATTTCATCTGCAATTACAATATCCACACTTTCACCATCCAAAATTTCCCTGAGGTGTTCCAAGGCTTCTTTGCACGCGTTTATTTGGTTTTCCGTCGGTTTGTCTACAACCCACCCATCAATTCCAAAACGTTTATGGTTAAAGTTTGAAAACTTCTCTAAAGCCTTAATCTCACCAGGAATTTCTTCTTCCAAAGAATTCGCGCCATTTTTCATGAACTGAACCAAATAAACACTGAACCCATTTCCGCAAGCCCTTAAAGCAGTCCCGAGCGCTGAAGTAGTTTTCCCCTTCCCATCACCCCAAAATACTTGAACCATTCCTAGATTTTCTTTATCCATCTTCCTGTGTTTCAACATTTAGAATACCCGCAACTATAGCACTTTTGGCAACCTTCTTCCATAGCTAAGGGTGAGCCGCAGTCGGGACATTTTTCAGAAAAATATTGTTTGTTGTTTCCGTTGCCGTTTAAAAAAATTGTCTCTTCAGGAAGTTTTTTTGAATCAAAAGGGCCCTTTCCTGTTCTCAGATAATCAGATATTTTATTTTCAACTTCTTCATAATCAACTTCTCCAAGCAAAAGTTTTTCCACACCGAACATTTCTTTCGCAGTGACGAATTTCATTAATCCTCTCGCAAAACCCATTGGAAGGCTGTGAACTCCTCCATCTCTTGTGGCTATGCCTGTTCCAGAGCCGATGTCTTTTAACTGGGCTATTACCTCTTCAATAGGCTGTCTTTTTCTCAGCCATAAAGAGGTTAGGCGTCCTAGAGCTTCCATTGAAGCAAGCTCTTCACTCCCGGCGTTTCCTAATTGCGCAAAAACCTCTATCGGAACATATCCTTTTTTAGGATTTACAATAACTTGCATATGTATATTTCCATAAGGCGTTGTTTGTCTTAATTTCACCGAAGGAGCCAGCGGAGGAACAACTATGGCAGTATCGGAAATATCTTTAACATCTTTTTCCCCCTTTTCTTTATCTTTGATGTTTAAAACCTGGAATTGTTTGCTTCCATCCCTGTAAATTGTGACTCCTTTAGCTCCATTTTTGTAAGCAAGGAAATAAACCTCTTCCACATCTTTTACTGTCGCTTTATTTTTTAGGTTGACTGTTTTGGAGACTGCGTTGTCGGTGTGCTTTTGAAATGCGCATTGCATTAAAATGTGTTCTTTGGGAGTGAGGTCGTGAGAATTGTAAAACAATCTTTGAATTTTTTCAGGAATTTCTTTTATTCCTTTTACAGATTTGTGGTTGTCATTTATCTTTTTATACAGCTCGTTTTTTTCCAAACCAAAATAATTATTCTCTTCTGCAATTTTGTTGAACAAAGGATTCACTTCAAAGAAAGTGTCGTTTTCATTTGGCTCTTTTCCTTCCCTGAGCGCGTCAAGTCCTTTTGCATTGTAACGCGTGTAAACTATTGCAAAGAAAGGCTCTATCCCTGCTCCTTGCAGCCCTGCGGCAATTCCTATTGTTCCCGTAGGGGCAATGGTTGTTCTTGCAGAGTGTCTCGGAAAGTGCTCTTGTCCCCTGAAATGAGAACTGTTTTTATCATAAGTTGAACCTTTCCATGAAGGAAATACTCCCCTTTCTTCAGCAAGTTTCTCGGAAGCTTTCATGCACGAGACGTTTATGAATTGCATAACTTCTTCGGCTTTTTTCAAGGCTTCTGGGGAGCCATAAGCAAGCCCGAGTTTTACCAAAGATTCTGCCCAGCCCATCACACCCAAGCCTATTCTCCTGTTTGTTTTAGCCATTTTTTCAATTTCGGGAATGGGATAATTATTAACATCAATGACATTATCCAAAAGATGAGTACATGTGCTTACGCATTTTTTAAGTTCTTCATAATCAAAATCAGCATTTTCTGTAAAAGGCTCTTTTATGAATTTTGAAAGATTTATGCTTCCAAGATTACACGGTTCATAAGGTAATAAAGGTTGTTCCCCACATCCGCGTTGGACATAACCATCAGTAATCCATGTGTCACTTTCTTCACAATAGAGGTCATACACTTTAGCAGTTCCTGCAGGCTCTATAGAAAGGATTTTTGCTTTCCAAGTGTTTCCCGTAGTCATCCAATTTTTTATTATTCTTTTTAGCTTCTTGCCTTTTTCTGGATGTATTTTTGATAGCATAGATTTTGACGCATAAATTCCTGCACTGCTGCCAGAAACACAAATACTATACTTGAAATTTTTCCTTTTGATTTTTCTTCCGTTAATAATCCCTCCGTCATCAAAGAAACTTTGGGTTATTCTCCCATGGCAGCCTACCATTAATAAAAGCCTTCTTATGTTTTGTGCCAAAGCTCCTGAACTTGTTGTAAACCTTATTTGTGGGTGATTTGATTTGAGTAAGATATCCCCATCTGTTGCAAGTAACCCGTCCAAAATCCCAAATGCTTCGCTAAAAGTATTTACCTGAGCAACATCAAAAGTTTTTTCATAAGAATATGAAGGAGTCAAATCAAGTGTTTGTAAAACAGACCTTCCATTACCAATGATCATGTTTACTGATTTGCTGTTTGCATCCGGATCGTCTTTTCTAAAATTAAATTCAGAAAAAAGTTTTTTAACGTTGTTATTATAACCTTTATCTTCTATATTTGATGCTATTTTTACAAAATTTTTTTCATAAGAATTTTGGGTAAAGCAGCCGTCACCCAATAAGATACCTCTTTTTAATCCGTAAAGGTATTTCTTGGGAGAATTTTGTTTTATTTTTGTTGGTTCAACCCTTACATAATCTCCTGTTTCAAGTTCATCTAGTCTAAAGTCTTTTAGATTTTTGCTATGGCTTCCATTTTTTATTACAAAATATCTGTGCGCAGCAGTTACTACCTGCTCTCCTCCGTCAGAAAATTTAACCTTGAAAACAGGGACATTTTCATGAACTTCAATAGATTTTATTGGCTCTTTTCCAAAGACCGTGCTAATTAAATCCCCTTCTTTTAGCTTTTCAACGGGAGAATATCCGAAGGGAGTATTAACAAGAGTCCCTTTAGCTACACACGGATTAGTAGCTTCTATCCTTCCCAAATGGGGGGTTGCATTGCTCCCTGTTTTGTTTATCCTGTCTATAAAAATAATTCCAGGATCTCCAGTTTCCCATGCACCTTCTACAAGTTTATCCCAAACTTTTTTAGCATTTAATTTTCCTACAATTTTATTGTTTTTTGGATTAATCAATTCATATTCCTCATTTTTCTCAACAGCATCCATGAATTTCTTGTCAACTGTAACAGAAATATTGAAGTTTTCCATCATTCCAGGTGTTTTTTTCATTTCTATAAATTTCAAAATATCCGGATGAGTGTAATGAAGGATTCCCATATTTGCTCCCCTTCTAGTTCCTCCTTGCTTGACTACGTCTGTTGATTTGTCAAAAATTTGCATGAACGAAACCGGGCCTGATGAAACCCCTTCTGTCGATTTGACCACATCTCCTTCAGGTCTTAATCTTGAAAAAGAAAATCCTGTCCCGCCTCCGCTTTGATGAATCAAAGCCATGTTTTTTACAGAGCTGTAAATCCCTTCAATAGAGTCTTCCACAGGCAAAACATAGCAGGCGCTTAACTGTTGAAGCTCACGACCCGCATTCATTAAAGTAGGAGAGTTTGGAAGGAACTTGAAACTTGAAAGTAACTCATAAAACTTTTCTTCTGTCTCAGAAATTATCTCAGGATTGTTTTTTGATATCAGTTCAAGGTTTTCTAAAAACTTTGAAAAGTTTTGGTTTTTTTCATCTTTGTCTTTAAGATTGTTGTGAAGCAGAAACATTCCAAAAGTTTTGCCTTTGGATTTGTAAGGTATTTTTTCATAAGAGACTTCTTTGAATATTTCTTCTTCAGGTATATTTTCTGAATGAATCACTTCTCCAAGTGCCATATTATGACAAACAGTCCTTAACCAGGATTCAATAGTAGGAGAATTTTTTAGATATTTGTCTTTTATGACTTTTATTTGATTTTCAGTTATATCAAGCTTTGTAAGTTGTTGAATTTCTTGAGGCGTCATTTTCCTTTCAACCCCTTAAGTTCACGTTTAAAATCTTTGATGTCTTGAAAATCGTGATAAACAGAAGCAAATCTTATGTAAGCAACATTGTCGAGTTTTTTGATGTTTTTCATAACAAGCTCCCCGATTGTATGACTTGGAATCTCTCTTTTCCCTTTTTTCATAAGCCTGTTTTCTATTTTGTTAATCATTTTTTCTATTTTTTCTTTTGAAACAGGACGTTTCTCAAAAGCTTTTTGTATTCCTGTTTCGAGTTTTTCACGCGAATATCTCTCACGCGAGCCGTCTTTTTTAACAACGTAAAAGTCCGCCTTACTTAGCTTCTCGTATGTCGTAAAGCGCTTTTTGCATTTTTTACACTCGCGCCTTCTCCTTGTTCCCGAAGGAGAATCTCTTTTATCAGTTACCTTTGTGGCGCCCGAACAAAACGGACATTTCATTTTAATTCTTTTTATATATTAACTTTTGTGTCCTGAAAAAGGTATTTTTTGAGAAAATAGTAAAACACCTCTTTTCAAACACATACAATATATTGTACCTCCTTAATAATTAATTAACCATAAATTGTATGAAGCATTAATTAGAACAACAACTAGTATTTAAAGATTTAGATTTATTTTTGTGTGACAACACGCTTTAAGAGGGTGAATACTTTTATATACCGAACTTTTCTCGGTTTAATAGGATATACTTTTCTTGTCGTTTAAAATGACTAAAGTAGTTAAAGCTAAAAAGCACAGTAAAGAAAAGATAAAGAAAATCCTTCACCCTTTAGTTAAAGAATGGTTTTTCAGCAAGTTTGAGGATTTTTCTCTTACTCAGCAGTATGGGGTTTATAACATACATAAAAGAAAAAATATTCTTATTTCTGCCGAAACAGGGGGAACTAAAACCCTGACAGCTTTTTTGTCGATTCTAAATCACTTAGTAACTTTGGCCGGAACCGGCGAACTGGAAGATAAGATTTATACTGTTTATACTTCTCCCTTGAAAGCGCTTTCGAATGACGTGCACAAAAATCTTATTGAGCCTCTTGAAGAAATTCAAGAACTCGCTAAAAAGAAAAAGATTAAACTCCAGAAAATTCGCGTTGGTTTAAGAACGGGAGACACTACCCAAAGCGAGAGAGCAAAAATGTACAAAAATCCTCCCCACATTTTTATAACCACGCCGGAATCTTTGGCAATAGTTCTTACAACTAAAAAGTTCATTAACTATCTCTATGATGTTGAATTTTGTATTGTTGACGAAATTCACAGCCTGGATAATAAAAGGGGAACTTACCTAAATCTTACGCTTGAAAGACTTAATGAAGTAAGCAAGAACTGGCCTGTTAAAATAGGCTTGAGTGCAACGGTTGAGCCGATGGAAGAAGTAGCAAAGTATCTTGTCGGAATGAAAGAAGGCAGGCAAGTAAAAATCGCCAAAGTTTTTCTTAACAAAAAAATAGATGTCCAGGTTTTGACTCCTGTGAAAAACATCATAGACGATGACAAGCTCCACTGGAAGATGTATGAACTTATTTCCCAGCTTGTTAGCGAACATAAGACGACTTTGGTTTTCACAAACACCCGCTCAGCTACAGAGAGAGTTGTGAATTATCTGAAAGAGCGCTTTCCGACTGAATATGGAGATGATGACATAGCTGCACACCACTCTTCTTTAAGCAAAAGTCATAGGTTTGATATTGAAGAACGTTTAAGGAACGGAGAACTTAAAGTTGTTGTTTGTTCAACGAGTCTTGAGCTTGGAATTGACATAGGTTATATTGATTTAGTTATCATGCTTAGCTCTCCGAAATCTTCTTCAAGGGCACTTCAACGTCTTGGAAGGGCAGGGCATAAACTTCATGACATTTCAAAAGGACGTTTTATAGTTTTGGACAGGGATGATTTGGTTGAATGCTGCGTAATTCAGAAAGAGATGGTTGAGAGAAAGATAAATAAGATACGTTTTCCAAAGAATGCTCTTGATGTGTTGGCTCAGCAAATTTATGGGATGGCAATTTACAAGATATGGAAAGAAGCCGAGTTGTTTGAGCTGATAAAGTCAAGTTACTGCTACCATAATTTAACACGAAAAGATTTTCTTGATGTTATTTCTTATCTTGCAGGAGAGTATTCTCTTGAAAAGAATCATGTTTACGGGAAAATTTGGTATGATAATGACAGCAAAGAAATAGGAAAACGAGGAAAACTTGCCCGCGTTCTTTATATGACAAACATCGGAACAATACCAGAGGAAAGTTTTGTCAGTGTAAAACTCTCTCCATCAGGGGAACAGGTAGGAGTTATTGACGAAGGTTTTTTATCACGCATGAAAAAAGGAGATGTTTTTGTTCTCGGAGGAAAGAAGTACGTTTACCGTTATACTCGTGGAATGAACCTTTATGTTAAGTCAGAAGTGAGAAGGAATCCAACTATTCCTTCATGGTTTTCCGAGATGCTTCCTTTGAGCTTTGATTCCGCGATGGAGATAGGAATGTTTAGAAAGTTAATAGACGAGAAACTTAATTCAAAACAAACTAAAAAACAAGTTTTGGAATTTATAAAATCTCATTTGTATGTCCCTGAGCAAACTGCTGAAGCGATTTACAATTATTTTCTTGAACAGCACAGCTTTCTTGAAATTCCGCATAAGGATAAAATCATAGTTGAAAAATTCGTTGATGATGGTAAAAAGTATCTTTTGTTCCACACGCTTTACGGTCGCAGAGTTAATGATGCTTTGTCAAGAGCTATTGGTTACCTGATAGGACAGCAAGGAGGGAGAGATATCCAGATAGGAATTACCGACAACGGCTTTTTTTTGTCTGGCGAGCGTATGACAATTAAACGTGCTCTGGAACATTTAAACCATGAAAATCTTGAGGAAGTTTTACGCGAGGCGATAGATAAAACTGATACCTTGGCCCGCAGATTTAGACATTGTGCCGCTCGCGCGTTGATGATTCTTCGTAGTTACAAGGGTCGTCGCAAAACAGTCGGAAAGCAACAAATGAAATCACACTTCCTTTTGGCCGCCGTCAAGAAAATAACAAATGAATTTCCTATTTTAAGAGAAGCGCGCCGTGAAGTTTTAGAAGATCTTATGGATATGCACAGCGCTAAAAAAGTTCTAAAGCGCATTGAAGAAGGCAAGACAGAAGTGAAGATGCTTGAAACAAAACTCCCCAGTCCTTTTGCATTGCATCTGATTTTGCAGGGACACTCTGACTTAATTCGTATTGAAGATAAACAAGCTTTCCTGAGAAGAATGCATAAGATGCACATAAATAATATTCTTGAAAATGAAAGATAATGTAATTATATAATGGTTACAACATAGAAAAACTTTTAAACTAGTCCTCACTTGGAAAAGCATGGCAAGAACAAAATCAGGAATTGTGTATCATGCTCCAAAAGAGCATGGATGGCGAGACGAAGAAGGATACATTACAATTGATACCGCTCTTCCTGGCGGAGAATCTGCAATTTATGATGTTTCTTTACGGATGTACAACCCAATGAACTTTGAAAGGTTTGCAGAAGTTTCTGAGAGAGACAGACTTGCAGGATTGCCTCATGGAGGGAGTTCTATAGAGATTATGGCTATTCTTGATGGTGCGGCAAGAGCAGGCAATAGTGAAGACGCCGTTAGAGCGAGAGAGTTTTTAAGGCAAGGATTACAGAGGTGGCCTTGGACACTGTCTCAAATTGTGCTTCAACCTGAAAGAGCCGAAGAACCAGACAGGTTTATTCATAATTTTGGTTCTGAAAATCAATATGCTGTTGAAGGAGATTTTGCAGGAGATAGTTTTGATGTTGAGAATCTTGAATTAGATGAAGAAAGAGTTTTAAGAGCTGGTTTTGGAAGATATGGTGTTAAAAGAGTAAATGGAACTTCTCAAAAAATTAACGGTACAAATTCACATCTTTGGAGAAATAATAGAAATTCGGAAAAAGAAATTGTCAGGGGTGTCGGGTTTGTTGCCCTCTCGGATAGGCTTGACCTCAACTGCAACTGGTTTCTCAGGGATGATTGGTCTGCTTTTCGGGTAATGAGGGTTGAATAGATTTAATAACTTAATTCCTTTTTTCTTTCTATGAAAAAAAAACACAAATTCATAAATGAAACACTGTTTTTTCCAGATGAAGGAATTCTTGTCGTTGGAGATTTGCACATAGGATATGATTTTATGTTGCGTCAGTCGGGGGTTTTAATTCCTGAAAGACAAGCCAGGGAGGTTATTGAAAGGCTAAAAAAGATAATAAAAATTGTTGAAGAAGAATACAAACTGAAAAAGATAATTTTTCTTGGAGATATAAAGCACTCTTTTAGCTATGAATTTAGCGAGAGAGACGATTTTGATGAAGTAATGGAATTTTTGAGAACAAAAGTGGATGATAAAGAGATAATCTTGATTAAAGGAAATCACGACACTGTGGATTACAGTAAAAGCAAAAAGATGAAAGAGATACACATGGAAAAAGATGTCGCTTTCTTGCACGGGCACAAACAACCTTTGAATTTGTTTGATAAAAAAATAAAAACAATTGTCCTTGGTCATCTGCATCCTTCTGTTGTTCTGGCTGAAAAAACCGGCGTAAAAAGAGAAAACTACAAGTGTTTTCTTACAGGAAGTTACAAAAATAAAGAAGTGATAATTTTGCCGAGTTTTTTGGGAATTATTGAGGGTTCGGCAATCAACCAGCATATTGATAAAGAAGATTTCATCATAATTCCAAGGAAAAACATCTTGAATTTTGAAGTTCACATTGTTGGCGAGGATAAGATTTATGATTTCGGAAAAGTTAAAGACTTGGATTAAAATAAATTCATAAATTCTTCTCTTGAGATTTGAATGTCTTTCCTGATTATTTTATTTAAAAGACTCTGTCAATTTTTTCTCCAGGATGTTTTGGGACTACAGTGGTTCTACCGTCCTTATGTCTAAGAAATACATGGCTTCCTTTTTGCCTTACAATCTCAAAGCCAATCTTCTAAAGAATTTTAATTAAATTTTTTGCAGCTAATTAGGGGAGCTTAGACATTTTAAATCTCTATTTTCTGTATGCCAAGAAAATTACCCTTTACTTTTTTACTTCCAGACTCCCAATAAAGAGAAATAGCTTCTTTTGTTCTTTCAAGAAGCTCGTCCATGCTTTTAGCCTGAGTATGGCATCCAGGAAGTTCAATTACTTCTGAGATTAAGTAGCCATCTTCTCCTTTTTCAATAATAATATTAAAGTCCATCCTAACAATAAGGTCCATAAATTTATAGATTTTTTGGTTAAAATATAAGGGAATTATAAATAAAAAAACAAAAAAGTTAGATAACTTTCCCATTTTCCTTTTTTTTGGATTTAAGTTGAATCTACCCAATATTAAAAACACGCCATTCATAATCCTTAATCAAAACTAATTCTAAGTCACTAGGATAATCCTTTTTTAGAGTTTCTTTTATTTGGGCATGTTCATCTTCTTTATAATGACATATAATTTTTATTGGCAATATCCCGAGACCTTCAAAAATACCCTCTTGGGAACCTGAATAATAATATCTGGCCAATGCGTATGCTCCTGCGGATGATCCTGCTATAGTTTTGCCCTTGATGGCTCTTTGGAAACCGGGGAATTCTCTTAACACCCTCAATAATCTTTCAGTGCTTCCTCCCCTCATATAGATTGCGTCTGCCCTGGTTAACTGATTCATGAAGCCGTCTTGTTCTGCAAAAACTACATTTAGTTTTTTGCCTTTGGCTTGTTTTAAGACACGTTCTTTATCTTGTTCAAAGAGTTTTTGTAATCCTTTACCCTCTTCTTTTCTTGAGAAATAAATCAACAATATGCTTCCTCCTTCGGGGACATCTCTACTTATTTCTTCATAAAAAGTTCTATTCCATTCATTTGGTGTGCTAGTGTATCCTCCGTGAAGAATAAACTTTGTTTTTTCAGACATTTTATTTAAATGGGATAGGAGGGAATTTAACCCCCTTCTTCGAGGCTGGAGCTCGATATTCTAACGTTGAACTACTATCCCGTGTGATGAAATTCCCTATGGCAATTTGCATACAATAATATACACTTTCTTACTTCTTTTAAAAGCTTTGTTCTTGAATCATTTTTTAACATTGTACTTACATTGTGCTCTTTATTATTACCTTAGTGATGAAATTCAAGGGCCGCTAAACACTTATTATACCCGCATATGTTACACTTCCCACCCAAATTGTTAACAGCATCTTCTTTAAGTTTTTTCCTTCTTGCCAATTTTCTTTCCTTCAAGGATTTTTTATTTTTTTGGAAATATCTCTGCTCAATCTCTTTTCTAGTGAATTTCTTTTCTGGAAAAACAAATCTTTTAAATGATCTTCTAATTTTCATTCTTTGCGCCTTTCTTATTAGTGATTTTCTTGTCCTTCCAATCTTCTTTGCGATTTCTACTAGAGGAATGTTATTATCATAGTTTTCTTTTAAGAAATCAACCTCTTCTTTTGACCATCTTCTCATCAAAGATTAATGGCTTTTGGGTATTTAATATATAGTACTAATTTTAAAGGTACGATTAATATTGTCCCCTAAATCACCCAAGTTTCTTCATCTGCTCAATTTCTTCTCTTGAGATAGAAGCCCCTTTATATTTGACAGCGTAAAGCAAGGCATCAAGCGCCTGAGGAGATTTCATCTTGATTAAGCTTTTTTTGTGGGCGACATAAATCAGCTCTGGAGAACGAATAACTTTGAATTTTTTGAAGAATCCAATAGCTTTTCTGTCAACTTTTATCTTGGCATGAAGTTTTCTTTCTAGATATGATTTTGTTTTCATAGGATTTTCAATAAGCATCCTCGTAGTTCGCTCATCTATTGCTAAAGTAGTTTTGACGCCTTTGCTTTTGAGAATCTCTGCAAGAGCAATGCACGAAGCCTCTCCACGATCAATCAGCTTAACCGGCTTCTTGCTTGTGCTAAAAACCTTGTTCGCCATTTCTAAAACCTCGTTTGTTTTAACCGTGACTTCGTTTTCTTTAATGCCAAGAGAAGACGGGAAACTCAAAACAGATTCGTCTATAAGCTGCTTAAGTTTCAAAGCTTCAAGCTCAAACCTTTTTATTTTTATAGGCTTGTCAACAAGTTCTTTTTTAACATCTTCAGTAATCATAAACTTTCCTTTAAAAATTTCTTTCAAATCCCGTATGATGTTCAGTATCCCGTTCATTGAGAAACTAATTAAGGTTCCGGAATCAAAGATTATTGCTTTTTCCATTTTCCATTTTTAGAGCCATTTTAATGATTTTTATTTCCATCACCCAAACATCTCCATTGCATTTTTAATCCTTGATTTTACATCTATCGTTTGAGCTTCAGGAACATCTTCATCTTTTTGCCCGGAATAACTTGCCAGCTCGTAAAGCGTAACTCCCAAAAGTTTTGCTGTGCGTTCCATTGAGATTCCGTGCTCGTGCATTTTTGAAGCTTTGTTTATTTTAGCTTTCCTAAAAACATCTTCAACATAATTTTTAAGCTTTCCAGAAACCTTTCCCATAGCTTTTTGTATAGCTTCAATATTTTCCCTGTAAGATTTGTCGTCTTTTTTCTCAATAGCCAAAATTATGTTGTCAATTGCAGACAGATAGGCCTTATAAAATTCGTTCCACCCGGGAAGTTTTTTGTAGTTTTCACGTTCAAGTATTTTGCTTAAGGAATAAACAACAACCGCCGCTACGATATTGTCAGGGTCGTGCGTCAGAGAAGCAGTGTCTGTTGTCTGGTTGCTTAAAGATTTTATCTTTGCAGAATCTCCACGGGAAACGGCCTCTTTTGTTTCTTTGAAAATCCTTAAAATGTTTTCGCGCTCTTGCATGCCAGAAAAAAGGAATTTATGTTAATAAATGTTAACCTTTTTATATAACTTTTTCTTTTTTTAAATATGAGAAAAGCACTTTTAGACACTAGCTTTGTTTTGACAGCAGTCAGGCAGAACGTTGACTTTTTTAGGGAGTTAGAAGAAATGGGTTTTGTTATTTTAATTCCCAAACAAACCCTTAGAGAGCTTGAATCAATGAAAAAATCAGAGAAAGGTAAAGTTAAGGCCAACGCTGAACTTGCTTTGAAAGTGGTTCACGCTCACGGTTACAAACTTGTAGAAATTGAAGGAAAAAACACAGACAATGCGATAATTAACTTCGCTAAAGAAAATCCTCGCGCTGCGATAGCAACCTTGGACTCAGAAATAAAGAAAAAAGTGAAAAATCAAAAGATTGTAATTAGACGGGGAAAAAGGGTTGATGTTGTTTAGAACATTTGGGGGTCGGGTTCTCTTAAAAACATACTTATATCTCTATTGTTCTTGCCTAACAATTTAACCGCTTCCAATCCATCTCTTTTTATTCTCCTTGTATCTACTTCACTATTGTTTTCCGTTGCTAACATTTCAATAAATCTTCTATGATCAACGTAAATTCTCTGCCCGTCATGTATTGAAGACCCTTGATGGTTGCTGGCTCTTCTTCCACTGGTTAATTCTCTTGGGTTAGGAACTGAATATCTTATGTAATTGAATTCTGTTTGAGAGTATGCTTCAGCCTTAATATCTCCATCGTCAATTCTTAAATCAACATAAATTGTTTCTCTATTTCTAAGAATTTCGTCAATTTCAGGTGTAACAAGCCCTATGGAAATAACCCTTTCTCTCTCTTCTTCACCCACTTCCCAGGAAGCGGGTTCGGTTTGAGTAGTAGTTTCAGTCATGGAATAATGATCAAATAACAATTTAAAACAATTTCGGTGGTGAATAATAACCTTTTTAAAGCGATTTTTATTTTCTTTTAAACATTAAAAACTTTAAATATAAAATGTTCTACATTACAGAAGTTGAAGATTATGTCCGCGTTGAACCTAAATTGTTTGGCCTGCCAACACACGAAGCAGTTGGAAACCAGTTGAAAGAGACTTATGCAGATCATTACAGTAAGGAACTAGGAAAGACAATTACTGTAGTTGAAGTTTCTGAAGTCGGGGAAGGAGTGATTATTCCAGGAGATGGAGCGGCATATTACAAGACTACTTTCAAGATTTTAACATGGAAACCTGAAATACAAGAAGTTGTCCCTGGAATTATTGATGAAATCGCAAGTTTTGGAGCGTTCATCAGTATGGGAAATATGAAAGGGATGATTCACATTAGCCAAACCATGGAAGATTATGTCAGTTTCAGCAAGACAGAAACGCTTATAGGGAAGTCAAGTAAAAGATCTTTGAAACGGGGGGACTTGTGTCTTGCCCGTATAGTTTCAATAAGTCACAAAGGTTCAGAACCTAAAATAGGTTTAACAATGCGTCAACCCGGTTTAGGGAAATTGGAGTGGATTAAAGAAGAAATAGACAAAAAGAAAAAAGCTGCAAAAGCATCTGAAAAAGAAAGTAAAGGAGGAAAGAAATGATGGGATTATTAGAAAAGGCAAAGAGGTATTTCGGAATTCAGCCCATAATTTATGAAGTAGAGATGAGAAGAGATGCAGAGGGAAATATCCGTGTTGAAGAGTATAATCCTTCAGGAAGAGATGCAGAGCAACTTAAATCAGCGTTAGAAAGAACAGTAAGAAAAAAACAATAATTTCACTTGGTTTAAAACAAAAGTTACAATAAGTTAAAATGGCTAAACAAAAAGCATGCAAAAAATGTAAAACGATTTATGAAGGAAAATCAGTGTGTCCTAAATGTGGTTCAGATGAATACAGCGAGAACTTTAAAGGACGTATAATCATAACAAATCCCGAAAAATCCGAAATAGCACAGAAAATTGACATCAAAGAGAAAGGAGAATACACAATAAAGACTTAAAATGGAAATTGATATTACGAACGAAAAAGAGAACGAGCTTTTCAAGCGCAAAGAGATTCAAGGAACGATTAAGTCAGAAGCCTCTCCTAAAAGAGAAGAGGTTTTGAAAACTCTTTCCGAAAAGTATTCCAAACCTGAAGAGCTGATTAAGATAAAAGGAATCCACGGAAGCTTTGGTGTCAGAGAGTTTAAACTGGAAGCCAATATCTATGAATCTAAAGAAGAAAAAGACGCTGTTGAAGTGAAGAAGAAAAAGGAAGAAGAACCCGAGAAAAAGCAAGCTGAGCCGGAAGAACAAACTCCTTCTTCCACTACTGCTTCTGAAAAGAAAAGTAAAGGAAAGTCTGACCAGCCGGAACAGGAAAAGGCTGAAGAAAAGACCGAAGAAAGTAGTAAAGAATCTGAAAAGCAGGAAGATGCCCGGCCAGACAAAGAGCCAAGCGAAAAACCAGAAGAAGTAGAAGACAAAGTAAAACCAGATAAGGAACCGGAGAATAAAAAGGAAAGCGAATAATCAAAATGGGAAAGAAAGGAGAAAAGAAAGGAAAAAAAGCACACAAGAACAAGCCCACAAGTAAAAAGTATTCTAAATATAAAATTGAAGGAAACAAAATCAAACGGACAGAAAGGTTTTGTCCGCGTTGTGGTCCCGGAATTTTTTTAATGTCTTCTCAAAACAGGTTTTATTGCGGGAAGTGTCATTACTCTGAGTTTCAAACTGGAGATAAAGAAAAATCCAGTGAAAATAAAGAAGGGAAGCAATATAAGAAAGAATGATAAATGTAATCTTTTTTGATATACTTCTAATTTTAATCCTTTTTGGTTGGTGTTATGCAAGAATTATTCAAAAGGATATCTTGAATACTTCAAAAATTGAGGGAAAAAATTTTGCAAAATTAACTATAATAACTGGCGCATTTTTGGTTTTGATATTACTTCCTTATGTGAAATTCACCTCTCTTAATTTGATGTTGGGAATATTTCTAGTTTCTATTTTGTGGATATTTGAACAATTTCCTAAATTCATAGCAATAAAAAAAGAAGAAGTTTCTAGACTTTCAACTTTTTCCCATTTCAAATATCTCTTTGCCGGGGCCCTTACAATTTTAATTTTGGGAGAAACGGCAACAATTAACACTATTCTTGGGGGAACACTCATGATTCTAGGGGGAATTTTCATAAGTATGGAAAAGAGGTTTTACAAAAAGAAACATTTTTCAAATCTCTCTATGGCCCTTTTCGTTTTGTCAATGTTGGCCTCCGGAATTGCATATTTCTGGAGACAATTTCTTCTTGAATTCATTGATCCTTTTTCAATCATGTTTTTTAGTACAATTTTCTCGGCAATTTTAATACTCCCTTCATTTAAAAATATTCCCAAAATCTCAAAACCAAATAAATTTATAGTGTCTCAAATTTTAATGGCAGGAGGATTTTTTCTCTTGCTTTGGATTTTATCCCAACAAGAGTTAGTTTTAACAGTTCCTATTTTAGCATTTCAACCACTAATTATACTTCTCATGGGAAAGTTCATGCTTAAAGAATCAAAGATTACTTTTAAAGGAAGATTTTTTGGGATAATAGTTGTTATTTTAGGCTATTTAATTTTGAGAGGATTTTTGTTTTAATTTAATATTTGTAAAAGAAAGAATAAAAGGATTTAAATATGTTGTTTCTTAAGTTATATTATGGTTTCAGAAAAAGATAGAGAAGCTTATGAAAAAGGTAAAAAGGATGCGGAACATCCTATTATGTCCTCCTTTGATGTTGCAAGAGCTTGGAGATATTCCAGTTCAGAGGAAGAAGCTTACAGTAAAGGGCTTCGAGGAGAACAATTAGATGGTGACAAAAGCGGACTAGAAAAGAAAACATAAAACCCTTTCTATATTCCTAATGCATTATAAACGGCAATAAGTAAACTATTGTAGAAAGAAGTAATTATTTATTTTTTGTTTTTCCTGTTATTAGCTAGCTCCATAAGCTTTTTGTAAGTCCATTTGTGGAATTTTTTGTAAAGACGAATAATTATGACAATTAAAATTAAAGAAACTATAATAACTAATCCAATATATCTTATTTTATCTCCCCATATGGATATGAAAGCTTTTCCAAAAAAGTATCCTCCGAACGTAAAGACGAGTGCCGAGACGAGGTTTATCGTGACTGAAACAGGCAGGAACTTTTCATATTCAAGCTTGCTTGTTCCTGCAAGAATAAACCCCGGAATCTGGATGTAAGGCGTGAATTTTATTGCAAACAAGGCTTTAACATAATTTTCTCTCAAGGCCTGCCTGATTTTAGAGTCTTCAGCTTTTTTCATCTTTTCACTGAAATATTTTTCAAGAATGTTTTTCCTGCCTATTTTACCAAGAAAAAACCAGAAAGAATCAGGAATAGCTCCCGCAAAAAAAGCCAGGATGAAAATTATCCAGACTTTAAATATTCCAACAGATGCCACGAAGCCCGCGAGAGCGACAATGGAGCCGTCAAGAAGCATCAAAAGGAAAAGTATCCAGTATCCATGAGATTGTAAAAACGCTAGTGTTAAACTTTCCGCAGCCATTTTCTAGGTTGAAAAAGGAAGCTGTGTTTAAAAAGCTTGAGAATCATAACTTTTATAACAATTGAGATACTTCAATATGTATGAAAAAAGAACTTCAAATATTAAAGGCTCTTGCTGATGAAACAAGATTAAAAATAGTCAGGTATTTGTTAGATGGTGAGAAGTGTGTCTGTGAGATATTTCCCCACATCAAAAGAACTCAATCAACTACTTCAATACAATTAGATGTTTTAAGGAAAGCCGGGATTTTAGATTCAAAAAAATCAGGAAGAAAAGTTTATTATTTCATACGTGATAAAAAGTTTTGTGATATGTTTAAAGCACTAGGCTTTTCTGAAGAAAAATTGATGAAAAAGTCTTGCTGCTCCTAATAAAAAACTTTTATAAATATTGATAATTATCAATTTATTATAATCCAGAAGACTTTTTAAGAATTGCTTAGGTTTTCTGGATAATCCAAAATTTAAATAATAACTAAAAATTTATGGGCATGAACAAAAAATACCTCTACATTGGAATAGGAATATTAGTTTTAGCATTATTCATTTTTACAATACCAAAATATTTTACAGGAAACGTTACTGCTTCTGAAATTTCGATTTCAGAGGATATTGAAAAAATTGAAATTTATCATTTTCATGGAACTAATCAGTGTTATTCTTGTATAACTATGGGAGATATGGCGGAAGAAACACTTAATACTTATTTTTCTGATGAATTAAAATCTGGGAAAATTGTTTTTGATCATATTAATGGACAACTTCCGGAAAATTATAATCTTGTTAAAAGGTTTGGAGCAACTGGTTCTTCTCTTTGGATTGGAGTTACATATAAAGACGGAACTTTCAAAAAAGAACAAAATATTAATGTTTGGTATAAGATAAATAACAAACAAGATTACATGAATTATCTAAAAGGCTTTATTGAAAGCAAATTGAAGGGAGAATAAAATGCCTTTAATGTCTTTTATGGAAACAATGTCGACAAGCAGTTTTCCATTAATTGCTGCTTTTTTTATTGGCTTAATGACTGCTTTAAGTCCGTGTCCTCTTGCCACAAATATAACCGCAATTGCATATATTTCTAAAAAAATTGGCGACGGGAAAAAGACCTTATTAACAGGATTTGTTTATACTCTAGGGAGAATGTTTACTTATGTTTTACTTGCTTCATTAATTGTTTATATTGGAGTAAATGTTCAGGCAATCTCTTTATTTTTGCAAAAATACGGGGAAAAATTTTTAGGTCCATTATTGGTTTTTATCGGATTAGTAATGCTTAATGTAATAAAATTACCTTCGCTAAAATCAGGAAATAGAATAAATAAAATAAAAGAAAAACTTTCAGAAAAAGGATATTTTGGAGCTTTCCTTTTAGGAGTGGTATTTGCTTTAGCTTTTTGCCCCTTTTCAGCAGTTTTATTTTTTGGAATGCTAATTCCATTGGCTTTAAGTTTTTCAGACGGAATTTTAATTCCCTCTATATTCGCATTAGCAACAGGACTCCCAGTTATAATTTTTGCATTTATTTTAACCTTTAGTGTTTCTAAACTTGGGAAGATAATGGGTCAGGTTCAGACTTTTGAAAAATATACAAGATTTATTATCGCTTTAATTTTTGTCATTGTAGGATTTTACTATACTTGGAGAATTTGGATTTAAGCAAAATACTTTTAAAATCAATGATTATCAATTTATTATGGAAAAGAAAAAAACTTATTTATTTCTTGTAATGATGTTTGTTTTAATAATAGGTTTTGTTTTGGTGAATCAATCTTCTTTGATAGGAAATGTTATTTTTCAAGATGAACAAAAAATAAAATTAGGCTATTGCCAGACTATGGAAAGTGAAGCTATAGAATTAGCTAAGGACAATGATTATGAATTGGTTAAACATGGTTCTGCATCTGAAGTTTTATTTGCTTTAAGTAATGAAGAAATAGATAAAGGATTAATCGGAAGAAAAGCAAAATTAAATGAAATTTCTAAAAATATAAAAGAAACAACTCTAAAATCAGGACATATTCTGGTTACCAACAAAAAAGGTTTCTTAGAATATTCTGAATTGCCTTATTTAGAGATTCATACTTATTTAACTCCAAAAGAGGTTAATACATTAACTCCTGACAATAAAAATATATTTTATTATGAATTTAAACAAGAAGCAATTAATAAAATTTCAGAAGAGAAAGCCGTTTTAATTCCTTGGGACGATTGGAGAGATGATTTTGAATTATTGGTTGTAATGGATGGCAATAAAAAAGTCAAGGATTTTAGGGGAGTATTTTTGTATGAAAATTGAACAAAAAAGAAACCTTTATAAATATTGATAAATGTCAATATACTATATACTATAATGGATAAAAAAAACATCTATCTTATAACAGGAATATTGGCCATAATCATTGTAGGTTTTTTATTTTTCTCTGGAGGAAATAATCCCGGGGTAACGGGAGAAGTTATTTCAGACAACCCGGATTTAATTGGAGACCCAGATAAAGTAACAATTTATTTCTTTTGGGGAGATGGGTGTCCTCATTGTGCAACACAAAAACCTTATTTAGAAAAATGGGCTGAAGAATATGGAGATAATATAGAGATAAAAATGTTTGAAACATGGAAAAATCCTGAAAACGTTCCTTTATTTCAGGAAGTTGCTGGTGATTATGGAATCCAAGCAAAAGGAGTTCCGACAACTTTTATAGGTGAAAAATACTGGGTTGGCTTTTCTTCATCAATGGCGCCAGAAATGGAAGAATATATAGAATACTGTATTGAAAACACATGCGAGACTCCCATAATAAATTAATTTCTCAGAAAGGTTTTTAAATATTGATACTCATCAATATATTATGAAATTAAATATAAGCAATTTCAAATATGAAATTATACTTGTTTTATTCATAATTTCATTGATAAGCTCAATTATACTTTCCATTCCTTCTGCATCAGATACGTGTTCTGTTGTCGGAGGATGTGATATAGTTCATGATTGCTGTTACAATTATACTTTTGGAATTTTAAATAGTTATTTTGGAATTATGGCTTTTCTATTCTTGTCAGTCATAACTTTCTTTCAAATAAAAAAACCTTCTAAGATTAAGAGAAACATTATACATATGGGGATTATATTAGGTTCAATATTTGCATTATGGTTCATATATCTTCAACAATTTGTTATTGGGGCGTATTGTCAGTATTGCCTTGTTGTTGATTTTAGCATTTTGATAGCCTTAGGCATAATAATATTTAATTGGAGAGATAAAAAATGAAAATAAAAATAATTGGCTCAGGATGTTCGACTTGCCATAAACTTCATCAAATGGTTTTAAAACTTAAAGAAGAAGACAAGATTAAAGCAGAAGTAGAGCACTCTACGGATGTAAATGAATTGATTGAACTTGGAGTTATGGGAAGTCCGGCTTTAGTTGTTGATGGAAAAGTTGTGGGCGTTGGAATGCCTGGAAGTGAGGAAAAACTTCTTGAAATAATTGAAAATAATTCTGAATAAATTGCAATATTTACAATCCAAACTCATCAATAAAATTTATAATTGTTTTATATTTCTCTAAAAACCTTAAACCTTTATCAGTCAGTGAAACAGATTTATTATTTGAATGAGTTGTTTCTTTAATAAACTTTTTTTTCAATAATTCTGAGTGATATTCATAAAAATTTGATGAAGAGAGGTTTGATTTTCTTATTAAAGGAGTTAT
>CAZDCI010000003.1:0-49913 GCA_964503975.1 Candidatus Woesearchaeota archaeon | reverse complement strand
CGGAACTCCTACAGAGAAAATGAGAATAGATAAAGACGGCAAAGTCGGCATCGGGGATACTACGCCTTCGTATGAATTAGATGTAAACGGGAACGCAAGAATTACAGGAAAGCTTACGGTAGACACAGGGGAAATTGACCCTGTTTATAATATTGAAGGTGTTAAGTATGCAACTTACGCTCCTTTCATATCCGGAGGAGTAAAAGAAGAGGTTACAGGAACCGTAATGTTAAGCAGTAATTATACAATTGATTTTGATGAAGTTGAAAAAGGAAGTGATTTGTGGCTGTTCTATCAAGCCACAGACTTTGGAAAGAACTGGGAAAAACTGCAAATAATACTAACTCCAGGATTTGACGGAAGAGCTTGGTATGAGAAAAATTCAAAAGAGAATTCTGTGACAATCCATGGAACACAAGCAGGAGAAGTCTCTTACAGAATGACTGCAAACATGTTCAACTGGGGAGACAGGACAAACTTGGCCCAGAATGCAGATGGTGTTGAAGGTTTAAGGCCGCCTTTGAAGTGATTTAAAAAAAGTTTTCCAGAATAGAAAGATTTAAGTATACATTTTATTATATAAAAAGTATATTATGGTATACAAATTATATAAGAGAATGTTGGTTGACGAGATAGTAAGCTTTTTGGATACTCGTGAGGTTATAGTAATACATGGCGCAAGACAAGTTGGAAAAACCTCTTTGATGAAATACTTGATTGATAATCACATAAAGGATAATTTTTTTTATATTGATTTAGAAATGCCTGAATTTTTAGATCTTTGTGAAAAAGGGCCCGAAAGTGTTTATAAATACCTTCTTGAAAGGGACTTGGAGAAAGGTAAAAAAATATTTCTTTTGATAGATGAAATACAATACTTAGAAAATCCTTCAAGTTTTCTAAAATTGTTTCATGACCACTTTCCCCAGGTTAAATTAATTGTTTCTGGCTCGTCTTCTTTTGATATAAAAAGAAAATTTAAGGAATCATTAGTTGGAAGAAGTGTTAATTTTGAACTTTTTCCTCTTAATTTTGAAGAATTTTTAAGATTCAAAGAAAAGAAATACGTTTTAAAAGAAGAAAATACTGAGAAAATAAATAATGAACTTATTTCTTTATTTGAAGAATATGTTTTTTTTGGAGGATATCCACGTTTAGTTTTGGAAGAATCTTTGGAAAAAAAGAAAGTGCTTATGTCTCAAATAATAAATACATATATAAGAAAAGATATACGGAATTTAGGAAATGTAAGAGATATAGATTCTTTTAATAAACTTTTAGAGGTACTAGCGTCGCAATCAGGGAAACTTTTAAACATCAATGAGCTTTCTAATACAATTGGAATAAACAGAGAGACAGTAAAAGAATGGTTGTTTTTGTTGGAAGCTACCTATATAATAAAGTTAGTTAAACCTTTTCATAAAAACATAAGGTCTGAATTAACAAAGACACCGAAAGTTTTTTTTATTGATACGGGATTAATGCATTTACTTCATTTAAAATCTTTTCCTAAAATTGTTTTGGGAAATTCTTTTGAGACAGCTTTTTTTTCTGATTTACTTAAAAATAAGCAAGAAATAAACTTCTGGAGAACAACGAACAAGCAAGAGGTTGATTTTATTGTAAAGAAGAATACAAATATTTTTGCAATAGAAAACAAATTAAATTTTCAAAGAGCCAAAAATACAAATCTGAGATTTTTTAAAGAGAAACACAGCTCAGAAACGTACACTGTTTCAATTTATGGGAAAAAGAATTCCGATGAAAAGAAATACCCATGGGAAATGATAATTAAAGTAAAAAGTTAATAGATTTTAAAATTTATGAAATCGCATTTTTGGAGAATTGACAATCCATGGAACACAGGCAGGAGAAGTCTCTTACAGAATGACTGCAAACATGTTCAATTGGGGAAACAGGACAAACTTGGCCCAGAATGCAGATGGTGTTGAAGGTTTAAGGCCGCCTTTGAAGTGATTTAAGGTAAGGGTTAAGAGGGTTTAGAAAAGTTTAGAAGCGTACGTTACATGTAATTAACATAAAAGTTAAAAATAAGTTATCTTAATGTAACTTGTTTTTATGTGATGAAACAAATACAATTTCTTTTTATAAAAGACTTAAAATTTAGAAGATTCATACATTTTATTATATAAAAAGTATATTATGGTATACAAATTATATAAGAGAAGGTTGGTTGACGAGATAGTAAGCTTTTTGGATACTCGTGAGGTTATTAACGTAAAGAAAAGGAGTTTGTTCATTACTAATGAAAGAGAGTATCTATTACCAATAGAAAGAAGTTTCTATTTACAATAGAAACCTTTATAAAGCATCAGACTTTGAGGTATACATGTTGACCAAAAAGACATTGAGAAATGTTGCAAAATCACAAAGAGAATGGATAGAGTCTATAGAACAAGGGGTACTCAGGGAAAAACTTTCTGAAATAAAATTAAATAAATCTTTTGCTGTGATTATCTCAGGAATTAGAAGGTGTGGAAAAAGTACGCTTTTGAATCAACTTTTGAAAAGACAGAAATCTTTTTATTATTTGAATTTTGAAGATCCTCGTCTTGAAGGATTCGAGCTAGGTGATTTTAACAGAGCAGATGAGGTGTTTAAAGAAGAATATGGTGATGGAGGAGTGTATTTTTTTGATGAAATACAAAGTGTTTCTGGTTGGGAGAAATTTGTTAGATTTTTAGTAGACAGAAAAAATAAAGTGGTTATTACGGGGTCTAATGCTTCTCTTTTAAGCAGAGAATTAGGAACAAAACTTACAGGAAGACATTTAAGTTATGAACTTTTTCCTTTTTCCTATTCTGAATTTTTGAAATTTTTTAATAAAAAACCCGGAAAAAAATCTTACTATGATTTTTTGTATAAGGGAGGATTTCCCGAATTTTTAAGAGAAGATGACTTTACAAGATTACATGAACTATTGAATGATGTGTTAATGAGAGATATTGTAAATAGATTTGGTATAAAAAATACTTCAATATTAAAAAAATTGGCAATTCATTTATTGAGTAACGTAGGGAAAGAATTCTCCGCAAATTCACTTAAAAAAATGCTTAAAGTTAAATCCGTTCAGAGTGTCCTTGATTATATTTCTTATTTGGAAGATTCTTATTTAATTTTCACAATTCCCAAATTTAGTTATTCTTATAAGAAGCAACAAGTGAACCCAAAAAAAATTTATTCTATAGATAATGGGCTTTCATATTCTAATTCGGTTTCTTTTTCAAAAGATAAAGGCAAGATGCTAGAAAATGGGGTATTTCTGAATTTGAGAAGAAGATATAAAGAAATCTTCTATTTTCAAGACAAAGGAGAATGCGATTTTTTAATAAAGGATAGAGAAAAGATAATTCAAGCAATTCAGGTTTGTTATAAATTTGATGATGAGAATCAAGAAAGAGAAGTTAAAGGGCTTCTTGAAGCGCTTAAAAAATTTAAATTAAAAGAAGGGCTGGTATTGACTTATAATCAGGAAGATGAAATGGAAATTAACAATAAAAAGATAATTGTTAAACCTGTTTGGAAATGGGTTTTGGAAAAGGATTAACCATGCTTTTGATGGAACCCAGGCAGGCGAGGTTTCCTACAGATTCACAGGTACGAGGTTTGACCATAAGAAGTGGAGTAGCCTTGCTGATGCTAGTTCAGGTGGTTTGACGCCTCCTGCTAAATGATGGAGAAAGTTTTAAATACATTATACTGTTTAGGATAATATGGAAAATATAGTTATAGACAATAAAAAAAGGCACGGGAAACCTTTAATAAAAGGAACAAGGATTAGTGTAGAAGAAGTTTTAGGAGCATTAGCGGGCGGAATGACTTATGAAGAGATAGAAAAAGAATATGGCTTAAAAAAAACAGATGTAATAACCGCAATAAAGTATGCTGTTTCATTAATTAGCAGCGAAGAAGTTTACAATATTGAACAGTAAAATGAAATTTTTTCTTGATGCAAATATTCCTTATTCTTCAATAAACATCTTTAAAAAATTTAAACATGAAGTTCAACATACAAGAGAAGTTGGAATGGGTAATTCTCCAGATAAAGAAATAATAGATTATGCTGTGAAGAATGACCAAATTTTAGTAACAAAAGATCTCCATTTTGGAAATATTTTACTTTACCCATCAAAATCACATAAAGGAGTTATAGTGTTAAGAGTGCCGTTTTATTTTACAGCTGATCAAATCAACAATGTTCTTGAGAATTTTTTGAAATCAACAGGTGAAAAAGAAATAAAAAATTCTTTAGTTGTAGTAGACATGAATAAATATCAGGTAAGGAAATCTTGACAATACACAGCACGCAAACTCGAGAAATCAGCTATAGGCTTACAGGAGAAAGATTCAATAGTGAAGAATGGGATAACACGCGTGATGAAAACAGTGTTAAAAGTGTTGAATTTAGACAAGCTTTTGTTTAGGTTTTGAGGGTTAGGTTTAAGGGTTGAGATTGAAGAACTTTAGACTTTTATAAAAGGAAACTTTTATAAATAGTTTCATCTTATACAAGATATGGTGTCAAAACAAGAATGGAAGGAAATGATAAAAGATTCCTATGAGATGGAGCTTCCGGATTTAATTGAGAGAGAAATAAAAATCCCTCTTGAAAAACCAATAAGACGCGCTGTTGCAATAATAGGCCCGAGAAGAGCAGGAAAAACTTATTTGATGTTTTCATTAATCAAAAAACTTTCTAAAAAATATAAAAGAAAAAATATTTTATATATGAATTTTGAGAAAGCAGGGCTTTTACCTTTAAACTCAAAAGATTTAGTCTTGATGAAAGAAGCGTTTTTTGAGATGAATCCGGATATTAAGAAAAAAGATATATGGTTTTTTTTAGATGAAATTCAAAATGTTAAAAATTGGGAAATTTTTGTGAGAACATGCCTTGATGAATTCATAAATGTGTTTGTCTCAGGTTCCTCTTCAAGAATGCTCAGTAAAGAGATTGCAACTTCTATGAGGGGAAGGACTCTTACATATAAAGTATTTCCTTTCTCATTTAAAGAATACTTGTTTTCCAAAGGAATAAGTTTTGAAAAGGTTTTATCTTCGAGAGAAAAATCAAGAATACTGAATTTATTCAATAAGTATTTTTATGATGGTGGATATCCAGAAACAGTATTTTATCCTGAAGAAAAAGAAAGAATTCTTACAAATATATTCGACACGGCTTTGTATAAAGACGTAATAGAAAGAGAGAATATAAGAAATACTGATGTGGTAAAAAGACTCCTCAAAGCTTTAATAAATTCAAAAGAGTTCTCAGCAAATAAATTTTATAGTTATCTGAAATCATCTGGATTAAAAGTCGGTAGAGATTCAATTTATAATTATCTTGGTTACCTTGAAGACGCATTCATTGTTTTTCTTTTGAGAAAATTTGATCTTTCATATAAAAAAGAAAACCAAACCCTGCCAAAAGTGTATTTTGTTGATAATGGGATTTTATCAATTAATAATATAGATGACAAAGGAAGGCTTTTAGAAAATTTGGTTTTTCTTGAATTGATTAGAAGGGAAAAAAAAGTTTCTTATTATAAAAATAATAATTTAGAAGAAGTTGATTTTGTTGTAAGAGAAGGGAAAAAGGTGAAAGAATTGATACAAGTCTCTTTTGATATAGGTCATTTTGCAACAAAAGAAAGAGAGCTTAGTTCTTTAGTCAAAGCTTCTAAAGAATATGATTGTAAAAAACTAACTTTAATTACGATGAATAATGAAGGGCAAGAAAATTTCAAAGGCAAAAAGATAAAAATTGTTCCTGTATGGAAATGGGTTTTGGAGAAAGATTAACACCAGCTTTTGATGGAAGGAAGGGTTTGGTATACTAAGAATGTTGGCGAGAATGCTTTGATAATACATAGGACGCGGGCAGGAGAGGTTAGCTATAGGCTTAATGTTAACGGTTTGAACCCGAAGGTTAAGTAGTTAATTTTTACTTAAATTAAACACAAATTTAATGCTAATTTTTACAAAATGTCTAACATATATAGACATAATTATATAAAAATGTCAAGTAGAAACCAACAAATACGGGTGTTCATTAACAATGAAAAGTTTATATTGTGAATAGTAAGATTTAAATAGTATTATTAACTAAAGGTTAATAGTTGTTAATAAAAAGTAAATAGTTATTAAAATTAAAATATGGCTGATACAAAAACAAAAATTTTGAAAATCCTATTAAAACAGTTTAAATCCAGATGGACGGTCACTGCTTTAAGTAAAGAGATTAATTTAAGCAGAGTCGGAACATGGAAGGCTTTGAAAAACTTAGAGCGTGAAAAATTAATTTCTCTTTCCCAGATTGGAGAGGGAAAAACAAACAGCATTATTGTGAATTTAAACTGGGAGAATTTATTGTTAGAAAAAAAACTTTCTTTGATTTTAACGGAAGAAGCTTTGAAACACAGAAGATGGATGGAAAATTTTGAAGATGTTGGGAAAATTGTAGATTTTTTAATATTGTACGGAAGCATACTTCACTCTCCAAGAGAAGCAAGTGATATAGACATTTTAGGAGTAGTTTCCAGTGAAAACGATTTCCAAAACATTGAAGAAGCTTTACAAAAAATACAAAAAATTCAATCCAAAAAAATACATTCGGAAAATTTTACAAAAAAAGAATTTGAAAAAGAATTAAAGAAACGAAACAAAATTTTTATTGATGCCATAAAAAAAGGAATTGTTCTTTTTGGCCAGGATGAATTTATTAAATTCAGAAAAAATTTAAAGGATGAATAAAAAACAGGAAATTCGATTAAACTCCCTTTATTTTTTATATCTAGTGAAGGAAAATATATTTATGGAATTCCTACAGCAAAATACATCACACATAAAATCTTTTATGATCCTAAAAATATACTAAAAAAAGGGATAGATAGTTTATATAAAAACATCATAAAAAGATTATTATTTGAATACCCTACACTAAAGAAAGAGAAGTACCATGAATATTTCTTGAATATCTTAAAAGGAAGAGATAAATTTCAAAAGGATTATACGAAAAGTATTTTAAATAAAATTGATATGATTATTGATATGGAACAAAATAAAGATAAGCTACAGGATATAAAAAGAGAAATATATCTTTTATTTAAAAATAACGCAAAGAACGAATATACTAATCCAGATTGGATATTTCCAAATCATTTTGACATAATGAGTGGTTTGGTTAAAGACATGTGTGATAAGTATGATGGTAATATTTTGGTTTGCGAATTAGTTGTTTTACTTCATGATGTTGGGCTTGTATATAAAAGAGAAAATCAATCTTCAGAAGGTCATGAGAAAAGAAGTAGGGGGTATGCTAAAGAAATCCTAAAAAAATATGAAATATCCGAAGATATTTCCAAAGAAGTCATAGATTGCATAGTTTCTACAGAGAAAGATGAAAAAGGGGAGCCTAAATCAATCAATGCAAAGATACTAAGAACGGCAGATATTTTATCCCAATTTATTAGTGTGCATTATTTTGCCAAAGCATCCTTTTTCAATAATTGGAACTTTTTCATGGAATGGGTAAGAGATAGGGTTGAAAGTTGTTACAACAAAATAAGTTTTGAAGATGAAAGAAAAATTGTGAAACCAATCAGAGATTATATGATAAAAGCTATAGAATTGTATGATAAATATAGGGAGAGATACGAATGAAAATTGATTCAGATTTAGAACGATTGGCAACAAAAGTTCTTTTTGAGTCAGATGAAGAAAGACAACTATTCTCTTCAAAAACATTCAGAACCCGAATTTGTTTTAGGGAAGATTCTAATACCGTAGGACAATTGTCCATTAACATGGGAAAAAATTATGGCTATAATTTGAATTTAAGGAAGGTTACTTTTCCCTGGGATGGCTCAAATCTAAAAAGAGATTCATATTATTTTAGATTTGCTTTTGATATGAATAGTGTTGAAAATGGAAATTTGCCATTACATTGTGGAGCAATAAGTGTAAATAAAAGAGGCATATTTGTTCTAGGAGAAAGTAAATCTGGGAAGAGCCTAACTTTAGATAACTTGGCGTCTATGAATTTTGGAGAAATAGTTGGAGATGATCATGTGATTGTTAGAGATCCATCAATGGCTGGAAATGAATTGATAGGTTTTAGGAAAAGAGAAAGTGAAATTAAATCTTATAGAAATTCAAAAGATGGCGTTCACTTTTTTAATGACTATACTATTGTGGTGATAGATGTGAAAAAGGATAGACAAATAACTGCCGAAAGGGAAGTCGTTGAGGAGGGGCTAATTACTGATGAAACATTAAAATATTTTTTAAGTAGGCCCTTGGAATCAAGATTTGCAAGTGCCATAGATACAAAAGAGATCAAAGGATTACAACAAAATTATTTAGAGATGTTTAAAAGATTTGTTAACAATGCCTCTTTCATCTATAAAATTAATGGAGAACCTGATTATGTTACAAATAAGTTAGTGGAGGTATGCAGCAAATGATAAGAAATGAGAAAATAGAAGAAGTAAAAAAGGAAGTTTTTAATTTATTTAAAAATAATGCAAAAAACGATTACCAAAACCCAAAATGGATTTTTCCACATCACTTTGATGTTATGGCAGACATGGCAGATGAAATGTGCCAGAAGTATGGTGGAGATTTATTAATTTGTACTAGCCGTCTATTTGCACGATACTGGATTAGTTTATAAAAGAGAAGAAGAATCTCCTGCAGGGCATGAAGGAAGGAGTGTTGAGTATGCAAGAGAATTATTGAAGAAAAAAGGATTTTCTGAAGATATTGTTGAAAATGTTGTGGAATGTATAAATCAAACCATTTCATCAGACGATTCCTCTTCTGTAAACGCAAAAATTGTTAATACTACTGATGCTGTTTCAAAATTTATTACTCTGCACTACTTTGCTAAAGCCTCGTTTTTTAATAATTGGGATTTTTTCTATGACTGGACTAGGAAAAAATTAAAGAAAAGTTTGGATAAGATACATTTTGATCAAGAAAAAGAACTGATAATGCCCATATATAACTGGATGAATAATGCAATAGAATTGTATGATAAACACAACAAGAATTATCCATTAAAAGAAAAAGAGGGTGAAGGAGAAAAAAATGGACTCTCAAGAGACAATTAGGAAACTCTTAGAAAAAAAAGATAATGATTACAGTTGTTATGAACCCTTTGAAAACAGATCTCCAATTTCTTCCTCAATTATTATTCCTGTTTACAATGGAAAAAGAGCCCTGGAAAAAACATTAGAAAACTTGTCAAGACATAAAACGATTCTATCCAATCCCGATTTATTTGAGTTAATTATTGTGAATGATGGGTCTGAAGAAGATGTTTATTCTGTTTTTGAAAGGTTGTATTTTCCTTGTGATATGTATTTTATAGATCATGATAAAAATTTGGGAAGAAGTTCCGCAAGAAATTCAGGAATTAAAAAATCCAACAAAGAATTGATTTTCTTTTTTGATGCTGATGTTTTACTGCCTTCAAATTATTTTGAAGAAATGTGGACAATTCATAATTCTTTAGATAAAGCAATTGCAGTAGGATTTGCACAAAATATTTATTTTGATGAGGCTTCTAGCTTATTAGCAAATCCTAATCGAATAGTTCCTGATATAACTGACGATTTTAGATATTATAAAAAATTTAACACTGCCCAATTTGGTAGAACAGAATTTAAACTAGCAGAAGAAACAGATTGGTTTAAACAGTTTGGCCATTATAGAAGAATCGGTCCTTGGACATTACCTAAGATGGTTGTTACACATAATGTAAGTGTAAGAAGAAATCATGTTTTAAATGTGGAAGGATTTGATGAAAGATTTAGAACCTGGGGATATGAAGATACTCATTTTGGGGCTAAGCTCATTGCTTATGGAAGCTATGTAGTTCCGTCAAAAGAGACAGGAGTTATAAGGATGTTGCAAAGAGATAAAAGGAGAAAATTTTCAAGTGAAAATAGAAATTTATATGAGAGATTAATTAATTCTCCCCTTAATTAAAAGAGCTCTTTTAATCATTGCTTCTCCAGTTTTTCCCTAAGGGCAATATTTTGAAAAATAGGTTGAATCAATAAACTTTTTTTTTGGAATTAATCCAAAGAACATAAAAAATTATAAATCTGAAGAGGAATATTATGAAAGTTTTTGAACAATATTATTCTTTTGGATTTTAATAGGACTTTTGCAAAAAATGCATCTGAAATTTTTTGGGATTTAGCTAATGAAGGAAAAATGATAGAGAGATTTGGTTGCATTATTTCAGGAATCTTTCTTTCAAATGGTGTTAATAAGATAATCACAAAAAACACAACGCATTTTAAGAATATAAAAAGACTAAAAATAATCAGTTATTAAATAACACTATTGCTTTTAATTATCTCCTTTTAAGTGGCAACAAATAGAAAGCTTTAAATAGTAAAAAATATATATCTGTTTAGGTTAAATATAATATACTTAATATGGCTAAAAACTTGGTTGGAAGAGTTAAAGGTGTAGGAAGAACAGCTTTAGCAGCAAGTGCTATCGCATTAGGAAGTTTATTTTATTCTAGTTGTGACAGTCCTATAACAATAGAAAATCAAAAACCCGTTATAGAAAAGGTTTCTGCAGAACCTATGCAAGCCTATAGGGGACAAGATGTAACTTTCAGTGCCCAAGGTTATGATCCTGACGGAACTATAACGAGTTATCGTTGGGATTTTGATAACGATGGATGGTCTGATGCTACAACCGAATCAGCAACAACCACATATGCTTATCCTGAAGCAGGAGAATACAGGGCCTCAGTCACGGTTACAGACAACGAAGGTGCTAAGACCACGGCTAGCTTGGAAGATGCTGTCAGGGTTGAGGAGCCTGAGCAGATTGCGTATCTGAATGTCAATCTTTCAAATGGAGATAAAAATGTTTATCTTGCAGACTTGGTGGACAGAGGATTAGACAATGAGCGTGTTTTAGTAAAGGATGCTTCCGAGCCTGCATGGTCTCCTGACGGGGAGTATTTGGCTGTTGTGGATACACGTAGAGGAATCTCTGCAACGTCTACAAGAGTTGAAGAAGTATATTTAGTGGACAGTGAAGGCAAAAATCAAGAACCTTTACTTGATGAGCTTATAGGAGAGAGATTCAATATGTTCAATCCAGAGTGGTCTCCCGATGGAACCAAGATAGCTATGGCATATATAGATTTTAAAAATGGTGTTTCAGGGATAGCAGTGGTGGACAGAAATGGAAAAAATTTTAGAAGAGTTTACGAAACGAGAGGGGCGGGAACCAGAACTCCGACGTGGTGCTCTGAAGATGAGATTGTTTTCTCACAATGGAAACCTTCATGGGATGATGCAGATTTATATAGGGTTAAAGTTGATGGAAGTAATCCAAGAAATGTAACTAATACACTTTGGGGGGAATGGGATCCTTCTTGCTCTCTTGATGGTAGCATGACTTTTGTTTCAAACGAAGGAGGCCAGGCAGATATTTACTTTGCGAGAAACGGAAACTTAGAAGACTTGCAAAGAGTCACTAATGATGGAGGTATAGAGGTTGATCCTGAAATATCTCCTGATGGAAGTTCAATATTGTTTGCAAAGAGTCAGCTTTATACTGTTAGTTTGAGAGAGGGCAATTCTGTTCAGTTGACTTTTGAAGGGTTAAACAGGTTTCCAGCATGGCGTCCTCGGCCTCAAGAATAAAGATTAATTCCTTTCTCTTGTCTCGTTAGTTTTATAAATAATAAATCCTTACATTTCTCATGCAGAAAAGAGGTTTATCAGCAGTTGTTACAACACTTGTTATAATCCTTTTAGTTTTGGTTGCTACAGGAATAATTTGGGGAGTGATTAGAGGAGTTATTGGAGAAGGAATAAAAGATGTTTCTCTAAGTTCTTTTAGTAAAGAGGTGGATATTAAAAGTGCCGTTGTTGAAGGAGATTCTTTGTTAGTGACTGTTAAAAAAGGTTCTGGGAATGAGAATTTAACCTCCATTAAATTTATTTTTGAAAACGGGACAGATTCTCAGATTTTAGAACGAGATACGACTCTTGGAAATTTGGAAGAGAAAATATTTTCATTTTACCTTGCTGAGCTGACAATTCAGAATATAAATAAAATTTCTGTTGCGCCCGTTTACGGGGAGGAAACAGCGGAAAATGTTGTTGATGATGTTGAATTAAAAGAGCCGATAACAGGTACAGGTGGGGCAGGAAGCAAATTTGTTTCTTTAGGATATTCTGGAATGGGAGAGGTAAGCTATAGTATTTCAGGAGACGAAGATTTGCCTGAGTTTAAAGAAGTCATCATAGATCCTTTAGATGTTATGGTAGGTGACACACAAACTTTTACAGCAAGAGTTTCTTCTCCCCATGGAGGTTTAAATGTGACAACAGAAACCCAATTGGATCATGATTTAATGGTTTTGCCTTTAGAATATGTTTCCACTGATGAAAATGATGTAGAAACATGGAGTGCTTCTTGGGAAGTTTATGACACGCATTATACGAGTTATAATACTACTTTTATTGCTACAGATTCTGTGGGAAATGTTAATACTGTGAATTTGACTTGGACAGATCCTACAAATTGTCAAATTTATGCAAATCATGGTGGAACTATGACTATTGAAGGTAATTGCACTTTTGTAGATGCAGTCAGTGGAAATGATGGAGGAGATATACATATATCTTCTGGTAAGACTATGACAATAAATCCAGGTGCAACAATGTATTGGAATGACGGATATAGCATTCTATTCAGTGGAGCTCAGATACAGTTAAGTAGTGGCTCAACTGAAAAAGGCCTGTTATACTACACGGATGTTGATCAGGATGGATATGCTCCGAATGCTACACTTAAAACATCTAGCACCGATGCGGTAAGGGCGAAAGATGCGCTAGACACAAACGACTGTTATGATATTGATGCAAATGTTTATCCTGGAAATCCTAATTGGTATACTACAAACGTTCAGGTTGACAGGGAGAGCTGGGACTACAATTGTAGCGGGGCTGCGGAGAAGCAGTATACTGATACGAACGGAGAGTGCGCTTTCTGTGATAGCGTAGATCCTCCTTGCATGGTTGGAGGTGCGGGGAGTGTTGGATGGACATCTGGAACCTCTCCTGCATGCGGAAGCAGTGATACATATGTTTCAGATCCGGGAACATGTCAGGATACGGGAACGCAGTGTGAAGTTCCCGATTGTGACTCTTCAACGACAACCCAAGGATGTCATTGAAGGCAATTTGATTCTTTATAACTTTATGAGTGGATGTATTATAATAAAGTTGAGCAAGGTTTAATTTAATTCCTTCTTCTTGACCATTTTTCTTTTTAAAAACGGGTATAAGACCATAAACATTCTTAGTGAATTAACAACATTTTTTCTAAACACCAAATCAGATAATCGCATAAATTTAAAACTTTTTCCTTCACCAAGTTTAATGTCCCCCAAATCTTTTTTTATTTTATAATAAAAAACATATCTATTACTTGAATGAGATTCTTTTTTAAAAAGTAATCTCAAATCACGTTGGTTTAGACTTATACCCAATTCTTCTTTAACTTCCCTTCTTATTGCTTGCAAAGGAGTTTCTCCTCTTTCTATTCCCCCACCAAATAGGCTCCATTTATTTCTGTTTGGAATTTTTGGATTGTTATCTCTTAATTGAAATAGGAGTTTACCTTCTGTATTTTCTATTATAATTCCCGAATAATTTTTATTTATTTTCATAATTTTTACTTCCTTCCATTTAGTTTATTCATAAGAGCTTTTATTTTTTTGGTATCTTCTAAAAAAAGATTGTCTATATGTTCCCTATCTCTTTTTTTTATGTAGCGGGGCTTTTTCATTATTCTATTTTTCTCCCAAAACCTAAAATACTTTATCCAATCATCTCCACATAAATATCTCCTCATAAAGTGTCCGACTTTCTCAATAAAAATTGATTTGGAACCGAATGTTTTATTTTGAATATTAAGCTTTACGTTAACATAATCTATATTTAAAAAATTACATGTTTTAACAAATGCTCCTTCTGGATTTTTAGATAACTTTCTAAAATCTAATAGGAAGACATTGTTTTTTCCAAACAATTTTATGTATAATGAAATCGTCTTATAAGGATTCAATAAGTTCCAGAAGGGGTAAAAGTTTTTTCCAATTCTCCCGTCTTTTTTTATAAAACGTGTTTCAAACCACTTTCTAAAGTCATTTCTTATCGGATCTCCTGTTCTATGAACTCTATGTATGTATAAACTTTCTAACATATCACTAAAGTCTCTTATTATAAAGATTATTTTTGCTTCAGGATTATACTTCTTAATCTTTATTGGTGCCTCTTTTGAAAAGCTATAACTAGTAGAGGCTTCTCCTATTATTTTTTCTTTATATGCTTTAAGAAAAAGGTTGTTATATTCATTTCTATTTTTTATTTGACCGACTAACTCAAAATCTTTAGAGAAAAAGGAGGGTTCTTTTTTATTGCTCATAAAAACATTAGGATGTTGTTTTAACCAAAAGTATAAAGAAGATGTGCCACTTTTTGGAAAACCTACGATGAAGAGATTAGCCTTTTCCATGAAAATAATAATCAAATAAGTATTTAAAACAATTTTCCTTTTTGCAGGATATGAAATTAGCAATTCATTCTCCAAGAAGCTCTTACTATACAGGAGGTGCAGAAAGATATACATTAAACCTAACTAGAAATTTAATAAAATTAGGTATTGACACGTACCTTATAACATACGATGCTCCAAGAAAAAGTGAATGGTTTAAGGAATTTTACGTGAAATTTAGAAAAAGGGTTGTTCTCTTGAAATCAAAGGATTTAGATAAGGAATTTGATCTTTTTAGAAAGGCTACTGTCCCAAAAATTTGGGATAAAGAATCAATAATCTTTTCTAAGCTCTCTAAGAAATTTTATGAGAACTCTAATTTTACCAACATTTCTTATCACTATGCAGTTGATTGTCTTGGTGCTCCAAATGGTAAAAAGATACATCTTCATCTTCATGGATTGCCTGATAAAAAAAGAGTAATAGAAAATAGGGCCATAAAAATACCTGATCAAATAATTGCAGTATCAAAATTTGTGGCATCAGGTTGGAAGGAATTACATAAAACAAATAAAAAAGTCCATATAGTATATAACGGGATTAATTTAGAAGAAATAAACAAGCATAAGACAAGAAAAAAGAATATAGAAATAATATCTTATGGAAGATTAATTAAAATAAAAGGAATAGAATCGCTTATAAAATCCCTTTCTATTCTCAAAAAAGAAAACATCAAATTTAACTGCAAGATAATTGGAGATGGTCCGGAAAAAGAAAGATTAATTAACCTATCAAATAAATTGAATTTGAGTGATAGTGTAGAGTTTTTAGGTAAATTAAAAGACAAAAATTTGTTCAATTATGTTTCAAGATCAAAAATTGCTGTTTTTGCATCATATCGCAGAGAGGGTGTTTTAACCACTCTTTTAGAATCTGCTGTATTAAAGACTGCAATTATATCTTCCGATGCTTGTAGTAATGTTGAGATTATTAAGAATAATAAAAATGGTGTAATTTTTAAAGCGAGGAACTACCAAGATCTTTCTTCAAAGATAAAATTGTTGCTGAAAAACGATGTTCTCAGAGGCAAAATTGTTAAAAAGATGGCTGGTGATGTAAGAATGTTTTCTTGGAAAAGGCAAGCAAAAAAGATATATTCTCTTTATTTATCTCTTAAGTGATTTCCAGATTTTTGAGGGCTTATTCTCAGGATATAACTCAAAAATAAATTTTTCACATTTACGTATAATTTTAAAAGCATTAAATTTCAATCTTGTTGTAAAACTCTGAGATTGAATATATTCTGAGTCTAATACCAAAACAGAATGTTCTCTTATTCCCTTAAATTTAGGATAATTTTTCTTTAAATTTTTTAAGTCAAAGTATATTCTTTTGTAAGTTTTATAATGTTTAAATAAAGAAGTAAAGGGATTGTAGTAAACTACAGCATCATATCTAATCCGTATCCTATTTTTCCCAAAGTTATAGATAATGTGGTCTGGCAGAAATGAATCATCTCCCACAACCCCTCTTCTTAAACCAGGCATTTTCCAATATTTCGTAGACCTTAGAGCAAAAAGCCTTCCATGGAAAAATATTTTTGACTTTAATTCATGTTTTTGAGAAGTATTTTTAAATTGAGGATCTTTTAGGGCAAGTTTATGGTATTCTTCAACATCTAATTGTGACTTTTCAGCCATTGGATGTCTTGACCTTACATTTAGTATCCTGTCTAGAACAATTTTCCACGGGTTTAACCCCTTATACTTTCTAGCTATAGGAAAACCTCCGACAGCTATAAGCTGTTTATGTTTATTCAATTCGTTGATTATTATTGATAGTGAGTTTTTGCTTATTGTTGTATCTGCATCTATGAAAAATATGTATCCCTTCTTTCCTTTTATCCTCTCTATAATATTTTTTTGGGCATATAGTTTACCTTCTTTACTTTTTAAGATCTCAATATTCAAATTTTGAAATTTATTTTTACATTCGTCTGCCACATCTCCTGTGTTATCAGAGCACCCATTTAAACAGATAAAGGTATTTATTTTATATTTATTTTGAAGACATTTTGAGGAGTAATAAATTGATCTAATGCATTTACCTAATTCACTTTCTTCATTTTTGGCAGGTATCGCAATAAAAATATCTTTCATTATAATGCTCTTAATTTTTCAAGTGCTAGAGAAATAATCTCGGAAGCATCTGGCCACCTAATATATCTAGGAAATTCCTTTGGCGCAATAAATTTTCTATTAAATTTAATTCCAGTTGCAGGATCTTTTTCAAGTGGTTCTACTGAATCAATTAGTGCTAGATACCTTCCTTGATAAAAAATATCCCCCTCAAATTTATTTGGATTATTTGTGAATGTAACTCTTACAAATGCCAAAGGTAAAATCTTCTTCAAATTCACATTCGCTTCTTCCTTGACTTCTCTTTTCAGAGTTTCTTCAGGCGCCTCATTCTTTTCAGGTTTTCCTCCTGGAAGACCCCACTTTCCAGGCTTGCCACTAATAACCAATAAATTCCCTTTTTCATCAAAACATAATCCAGATATTTGAGTGATTGGAAAAATCTTATTGATATCATTCAATTCCTCAATTGTAAGCAATTCCATTTTTATTTTTCTCCCTTGATAGTTTCTTTCAAATTTCTTCATTTTTTAAGTCCACAATTTTATTTAATTTTTTGAGTTGATTTCTCGCATCAAATTTCTTTAATTCACTTGTTTTCAATTTTGCCCCGCCTATTTTAATTACCTTTATCCATTCATCAATATTCCTAATATTTTTTACGAAAGATTCATTTGGAGCATTTATCCCGCCGTTTTTTGAAGCAACTAAATTGCATCCATTTACTTGAGCTTCAATTGATGTCAAACTGTATGTTTCTGGCTGAATTGAAGGAATAATTAGTACCTTAGCAATTCTGTATGTTTTTCTAATATCTCTTTGATATTTTTTGTAATACACATTATTTAATTTATTTATTTCATTAAGTACCTTCTGGTTGGGTTTATTTCCTACAATAAGGAACTTTTCCTTCCTTAGTTTTCTTGCAATATCTAACGTAATCTCAATACCTTTATTTATCGAAGGATTTATGTGTAAAATAAATTTTCTTTTTTTCTTATTTGTTGGAATTAAAAAATTATCAATTTTTATAAAGGGGTGAATCATATAGTAAGAAGAATTCGCTTTTAAGTGCTGATATAGATTCATCAAGTATCTGCTAGGAAAAAATACTCCTTGAGAGTTTTTAATTAATTTTTTTAATAAATTTTCAGTAGCCTCTCCAAGAATCTCCCTTGAGATTTTGTTTTTAGTATTCTGCTCCCAATAATGAACTCTTTGTGTCGGGCGCATATATTCAAATCCGTGTATAAATAGATAGTATGGACATTTTATTTTTTTCTGAATTTTGAGATTCATAATAAAAAAAGAAATCTCATGCTGAGTAAAAATAATATCCGGAGAAAATTCTTTTATCTCATTCTCAATCCCAAGATTTAAGGCAGTTATTTTTACGAATTTCTCTATTTCCTTAATCGATATTATCTCATTTATTATGTATGGTCTAAATTTTATTTCCCTTAAAGGCATGTTTTCGTAAGTTGTTTTTTTGTTTTTATATCCTAATGATATTATTTTTATTTCGTGACCGTCTTCCTTTAACATCTTTGATAAAGTAAGCATTGATTTCTCTGCCCCGCCAGAGTCATGATTAGCATACCTCATACAAATTAGTATTTTCATTTTGATTCAAATTCCCCATTTATAAAATCTATTAATTGACCAGAATTTCCCTGAAAATAATAACCCCTCACTTTATCAGAAAAATCATTCAAAAGTCTTAAACGTTCTTCTGTCAATTCTTCTGTGTCCAATGAGGGCAATTGATAGGTAAAGTTATCTATAAATCTTGTTGCCCCCCTAATCCTTCTAGTTATCGCTCCAGCCAAATTCCAGAAAAAGTCTAATTTATCTAGTTTCATTACGATTGGCCTGTTAAGACCATGATCATAATGAGGAGTTATCATCATTTCTACCTCTGCGGTTTTATCTTCATCTACCTCAATCTCCCTATAATCTTCTTCTAATGGATATCTTTTTTTCCAAATCTCTTTTCTTAAGGGAATGCTTCTTGATCCAGAAACCATCAATCTATTTTCTAAATCTATCAATGTTTTTTCATCAGAAAAAAGATTAAATTGACAATTTTCAAACAATGTATTAGCAAAGGTGCTTTTACCCAAGTTTGATGCATGTCCGTAAAATATAATTCCACGCCCATTTTTTTCAGCTGACGCAGAATTAAATGCGAAAACACCCAGTTCTTCCTGGCGTGCTCTTTCCGCGAGATATTCTGCAGTGACAACATAAGAACGGTGCTCTACTGCAAGATTAAGGTGTGCAATAGGATATTCTATCTCCGCCTTTTTTACCATTCCTCTTTGTAATACTTCAAAATGTATTCTTGATGGGGTTTTATTTAATATTCGGAAATCCGGAAGATAGTGACTTGTAAACCTATCCTCTAAAATTTTCTGAATAGTATATTTATCCGATTCAATTTTTCCGTTTACTCCTGCTGTTGAGAACAATATTTGTCCCATATGTTATCTTTTGAATTTATAATATAAATATCTTTCTATTGTTACTATTTAATAGTTATTAACTCCTAAAGAAATATTGCAAATAGATACTGGTTGTGGTGCTCCCATTCCAGACTTAACTTTTCTGTTTGATTGTGACTCTTCAACGACAACTCAAGGATGTCATTGAAGGCAATTTGATTCTTTATAACTTTATGAGTGGATGGGTTATAATAAAGTTTAAATATATATTTTAATTTGAAAAAATGAATGAAAAATATAGAAGATTCGCTAAAGGATGAGGGTCTTCTGACAGGTGAAGAGCCCGTTCTTGAACCTTGTTTTAGGGGAGCTTATGAAAATACCTTTTCTTATGATTCAGTAGGATTTTGCATATGTGATTGTGGGTGTGATAAATTAGTCCTTTCTGCGGCCTCCATAGTTATGGCATCTGTTGCATATATTGTAGATTAATCTTAAAATGAATTTAGAAAGAATAGTGAAAAATCCCTTGATTCTTTCCTTTGAAACCTTAAAAGGGCACTATATTTATGATGCGTCAAGCAATGAAATTATTAAGACAGATCCTTTGACTTATGCTCTTATAAAAAAGGAAATAGGTGTAGATGAACTAAGTACAGATCAAGTAGCGAAAAGAGTGTCGTCTTTATCTAGATTGACTGAAAAAGGAATCTTCTCAACATATCGCTTTAATGAAATGGGTTTTCCGATTGAAGAAGATGAAATAAGACATAGGTTAAGGAACGGTATTCAAGAAATGGTTTTTAATTTAACTGAAAAATGCAATTTAAGGTGTGAGTATTGCGCATATTCCGGATCTTACAAATATCGTAGGACACATTCAAATAATTCAATAGACATGGGAATTGTTAGAAAAGCCATAGATTTTTTTGGTTCTGTATCTAAGGAATCTCCAACTATTTATATAGGGTTTTATGGTGGAGAGCCTTTTTTAGAGTTTGATTTAATTAAGAGAGTAATAACATATTCCATGGAAAAATTTGAGGGTCGTGAAAGGGTTTGGGCGATAACTACAAACGGTACTTTAATAGATGAAGAGGACGTAGAATTTCTTGTTTCTAACAACGTCATCTTGACTGTTAGTTTAGATGGGCCTGAAGATATCCATGATTTGTACAGGTTAGATGTAGGAAAAAATCCCAGTTTCAAGAGGGTTTACAGAACCCTTAGAAGATTAAAGAATTTTGACCCTAACTATTATGATAGGCATGTAAATTTTTCCATCACTGTTTCTCCTCATAGCGACTTAAAGAAGATCAGAAAGTTTTTTTCTGAGGATGAGTTGGTGAAGGGTCATCTTTGTTTTTTCAGCAATATAGATCCTTTTGACACAACCTTTTTTGATAAACACCCTGTAAGTCAAGAAGAAAACCACGAATTCAATCTTACTCTTGCACAATTTAGAGAAGATTATATTAGAATAAAATCAGAAGGAAGAGAAGATAGTTTTTTATCTTCTCTTTTCAGGAAAAGGATAAAAAACATTCACTTTAGGCCTCTTGGCAATACGCCGAGAATAAAGCCCAACGGAATGTGTGTTCCTGGGTTAAAGAGAATTTTTGTTTCTGGCGAAGGAAAATTTTATCCGTGTGAAAAAGTGGGAGAATTTTTTGAGATTGGAGATGTGAATAAGGGATTGGACGAGGAGAAAGTTATTGGAATAATTAATGAATATTTTTCTGTAAGCAGTAATGATTGCTTATCTTGCTGGGCTTCGCGCTTTTGTAATTTATGCCTGAATAACGCTAAAAAAGGGGGCAGTATTTCTATAGAAAGAAAAAGAAAACATTGCTCTAAAAAAAGATTGGAAATTGAAGAAGACCTAAAAACATATGTATCTATTTTAGAGGCAAACCCTTCCTCCTTTGATAATTTGTCTCCTTTAGGGGTTTTTGAATAGTGAAGTTATTTTTGGGTATTTTTCAAGGGTTTTTATGAAATCTTTGTATTCTTTCACAAACTTTTTCCCGAACTGTTTAGTAAGTCTTTTTTCTTGCCCTTTTTCTTTTATATTTTCTGTAACTCTATTGTTTATTATTAAATTCATAAGAGATATAAACACGCCTATTTTTTCCTCACCAAAACTTTTCAATTTTTTAGTTTTCATACACTCTTTAATTATTTTTTTTATCTGCCTGTCAGAAAAAAAGTATCCCTTTGGTCTTGAAATCACGACTTTTATTTTGTCACCTTCCTTTAAATTCAGTGCATTACTGGCCATTTTAGGAATCCTCACAGTTAGAGAATTCCCTTGTTTAACGACAGAATTTCCAAAACCAACCCTTTGTTTTTCCACGTAATTACTATGTAATTACTATTTAAATAATTTTCTATCTCATCGGCTATATGTAAATTCTAAACCATAAACTTTGGATTAATATTCCATTGATATTGAGGTGGATGATGAAACCACCGCAAGGAAAATTCGTGATTCTATAAAGAAAAGATTCTCTGAAGAATATTCAGAATGAATCTTTCACGTGTTCAGTTGCAAACTGCGACTCTTCAACGACAACTCAAGGATGTCATTGAAGGCAATTTGATTCTTTATAACTTTATGAGTGGATGGATGAGTGGATAGATTATAACTCTTTAAAAATTGGGAAAAATATGTTTTTATAGGTGATGGTGTCTTGGAAACCTAATTCTGAGAAAAACGATGCAAAGACCGCAATCGGCCCATATGCCCGGATTTGAAGTTTCTTCAAATGATTCTAATTTATTAACAACTTCTAGAAAAAGATAGCATTTAGTTCCTCCCTCATGGAAGCATGATGGGGATGGTTCTTTGTTAAACATGTAAATTTAGATTTACTTTTTGTTTTTTAACATAATTAAATTTATTAACGAAATTTAATTTTCTCTCTGAACCTTAAGATTTATAAAGTAAACCATAGTTATACATATATATAACTTTAGTTGATTGTGAAAATATGGCTGAAATACCTTTAATTTTGAGATTGAAAAAGAAAACTCATAAGGATGTAGCGAAAGCGCAGGATGTTTTAGTTGAAACGCTTTATGGTGTTTTTAGTAATGCTGTGCTTCACGGGGGAACGGCCATATGGCGATGCTACGATGGAAAAAGATTCTCGGAGGATTTGGATTTTTATATAGAAAAAAACACAGAAAAAATAAATAAATTTTTTGAAGAGGCTTCAAAAAAAGGATTTTCTGTTGAAAAAAAGAAAATAGGAAAAAACAGCCTTTATTCTACTCTTAAGTTTGAAAGAGAAATAGTCGGGTTTGAAGCATTGTTTAAAAATGTCGCCAAGAAAAAAATTTTGAAAGAGTATGAGAAAGCTGAAGGAAATTATTTGACAGTTTATACTTTAACTCCTGAAGAGCTGGTTAAAGAAAAAGTGGAAGCTTATCTTAAAAGAAGGAAAATCAGGGATTTATATGATGTTTTCTTTTTGATGAGATGTGTTAAAAATGTCAGGGATGTAAAAAAGGAGTTAAATGAACTCATTAAAAATTTTAAGAAGCCTGTGGACAGGGAAGAACTTAAAGTTTTAGTTACAGAAGGGATTGTTCCGGGAGTTGAAGATATGCTAAATTACATAAAAAGGATATTATAATGGGAAAAGAAAAACATATGGAAAAGGTTAAAAAATTGTTTGAAAAAAGCCCCGTGGTCGAATACGGTTCGGTTGAAAGAATTGTCAAAAACAAAAAGAAATCAAGCGAATACGCAAAACAAATACTGGGTTACTTGCTGTCCAAAGGAAAAATAAAAAGACTAACTAAAGGATATTATACCTCAAGAGACAATATTTCATTGTCTGTTTTTGCGTTCAAACCCGCATACTTAGGTTTACAGGATGCGATGAGTTTTTATGATTTATGGGAGCAGGAAACAATTCCGGTAATACTGACGTCAAGGAAAGTAAGGCAAGGAATTAGAAAAGTTATGGGAAAAAATATTCTGATAAGAAGAATTAAGAAAAAATATCTTTTTGGGTACGAAGAACATCTTCAGGAAGGAGTCGCTCTTCCCTACTCTAGTGTTGAAAAAACATTTATTGATATGGTTTATTTTAATGAGAATTTAAGTGAAGAGGCTTTGAAAAATTTTAAAAATAGGATTGAAGTCAAAAAACTTGAGAAATATCTTAAGAAATATCCTTTAGAGTTTAGAAAAAGAGTTAAGACGCTGTATGGTAAGATTTGAAGCCTTAGGCAATTAAATTTATTAACGAATTTTATTCCTTTTTGATTTTAGCGAGTTTCTTTATTTTATTTTTTTATTTATATATCTTTCACTAAATAAAGAAAGATTTATAAATAACTTATCCTTTACTTAGAAAGATAAAATGAAAAGGCAGGAAGAAGTTTACAGAGAAATTCTTTTTAGAGTAATTGAAAAGAATGAAAGAGCCTTAACACAGTCGGAGCTCTCTAAAAGGTTAAAAATTTCTTTAAGTATAGTAAATTCAGTATTGAAAAAATTGGATTCAATGGGCGCAGTTAAAATAAAACAAAGAAGCTTCCAGGTTTTAGATACTGATAAAATTCTTTATTTGTGGGCTTCGGTTAGGAATTTGGAAGAAGATATTTTTTTTAAAGCAAGAGTTAAAGCCAGTGTGAGAGAAATAGAAAGAGTCTTACCAAAGGTTTATTACACTGTTTACACAGCGTACAAGTTTAAATTTAACGATGTTCCTGCAGATTATTCTGAGGTTTATGTTTATGCAGACGAAAAAGAACTTGAAGAAATAAAAAAAAGAATTTCTGATTTTGGTTTTAAAGAAAATTCAGAAAATCCTAATTTTTTTGTTTTGAAAAAGGATTCTTCACTTGATCTTTACAAGGAAACCCCCTTATCTCAAATATTTGTTGATTTGTGGAATGTTAAGGAATGGTACGCTAAAGATTTTTTAGATTCGTTGAAAAGTAAACTCGCACAAAAAGAAAAATGAAAAAATCAAAATGAAAAATAAGGAATTTTGGAATTCATATTTGACTGAAAAAAGTTGGAAAATTCTCCAAGAGTTTAGAAAGAAATACGATTTTATACTTATAGGCGGGTGGGCAATCTGGCTTTGGACAAAACAACAAAAATCTAAAGATGTGGATATTGTTGTAAGTATAAAAGAATTGCAAAAGTTGAAATCGGAAAACATGTCTAAAAACAATAGGCTGAAAAAATACGAAGTTAAAGAAGGAGAGATAGACATAGATATTTATGTTGAACACTTTTCCGAGCTTACAATTTCTCCGGAAAAATTGAAAAATTATTCAGAAAAAGTTGAAGGTTTTAAAGTAGCGTCTCCTGAATCTTTATTGATTCTTAAACAAGGAGCCTATAAGGACAGAAAAAATTCCGTAAAAGGTGAAAAAGATCTGATTGACATACTTTCTATTTTGTTTTTTTCAGATATTAATCTTAATAAATATTCTTCTATTCTAAAAGATAATTCTTTGAGCAACTACATTAAAGATTTAATTGTTATTGTAAGAAACTTTAAAGATTATAACTCTTTAAAATTGACCCTGCGAGAATTTAAACTTAAAAAAGAAGAACTTATAAAGGAATTAAGGAGGCTGTAACTTTCATTCATCTTTAACATAATTAAATTTATTAACTGTAAATGGCGTTAAAGGATTGCTTTTTATTTTTTAATCTTCGGGTGGGAAATCTACACATTTTAATGTGTAGCGAGAGCCCGCACATTTTTATTTCTACAAATCTTGATTATAAGAGCCTAGATACTAGGCTCCTTGAAAACTCCAATAATAGTCGGAGCTTTCTAAACTAATTAAATCTTTCGGAGAAAAAATGGAAAAACAAATTTCGATTTGGCATTTTGAATGGTGTCCAAAATATCGCTACAAAATGTTTGCCAAGTTTAAGTACAAGAATCTTGCAGAAGCTTGTATAAGAAAATCTGCAACAGAACATAAAATAAAAATTTTGGAGATTGAAGTGATGCCTGACCATGTACATGTTGTCGCTGGATTGCCAGGAACAATGAGTCCAAGCAAGGCAATGCAACTTCTAAAAGGAAGATTTGCATACTTGTTTTTCAGATATCATCCAAAAGCAAGACTGAGATATCCGAAAGGACATCTTTGGAGTCGAGGAAAATTCTGGACTTCAGTAGGATTTGTGCAAATCGATGATATGAGAGATTACGTAAGAAATCAGAGAGAGCACCATCCGAATTAACAACAAATATTAGATTAAATGGAAATAAGTGGCCGGATTTGATTAAGATGAGTAATAAATAACTTTAGACCTTTAACTTATCTATTTTTTTTATTATTCTCTCCATTTCGTTATGAAATTTTATTAGAGAATAGATGGAGAAAATAAGAATGGTTATAAAAAGAAGGGCAATAAAAATAAAAGGTATATTTTTACCTATTTTAATCTGTTCAGTTAAAAGGGCAATTAAAATTCCTATTGTAATAGTAGAGAAAATTATTATTGTTGTATTAAAAAACTGAGAATATTTATTATAAGTTAAATCCAGTTTATTCTTCTTTATTATATCTTTCATTTTATTCAATAGTCTGTCCAATTAACCATAAACCGAAGAAAAATGCAATAGCAGAAATCAAAACTCCCAAAAAATTTGATTGTATTAAATAAGAAGAAAAACCAGAAATACCTCCTAAAACCAATAAAACACCTCCGCCGATTTTAAGGAGTTTTAACCCCCCATTTTTCCTTTTAACCATCTCAATCTCTTTTTTCTTATTCTCAAAAGGCTTTTCTTCTTTTAAAATCTTACTATTTTTCATTCTTTACTCTTTACCAATCTTTAAGGTAAAATGTTTCATCATAATTAAATTTATTAACGAATTTTCTTTTATTGTTTGATGAAAGTAAAGAAGATTACTTGTTGCAGTTTGTTTAAGTTGAACATCCTTTTAGCATTTTTTGTTGTATTAACAATCCTTTTTTCATCTTTTATTTCAGCAGATGTAATCTCAATAAACTCAGGAGGAACAGGAAACATCATTCTCAATCCGGACAGGTATGTTGAAGGATTTTTCTTTGGAGGTATTTGTGGGGACGGAGTTGTAGATACTGGTTTAGGTGAGCAGTGTGATGACGGGAATACTGTAGATGGAGACGGATGTAGTTCTACCTGTCAAATTGAAGAGGCCGAAGAACCGACGGAACCGAGTGATGGGGGTGGCGGAGCAGTAACCCCTTCTGCAAACCTAAAGGTTGAGCCTACAGAGTTTAACATAAATCTTGCAGTGAACACAAACACCGAGAGAACAATAAGTGTTACAAATTTAGAAACGACAACGCAAACAATTTTCATAAGCCAAACAAATTTAGACAACAGAGTAATTCTTGGAGAAACAAACCTGACTATTGAACCGGAGGAAACAGAAACTTTTAATGTGATTTTTGTAGCCACAAATGAAACAGGAATTTTTACAGGGAAAATACTTGTGGGAGGATATGAGGTTCTTGTATCTTTAAATGTTCAGACAGAATTGCTGTTGTTTGACTCTAACATTGTAGTTTTAAATCCAAACTATCAGGTAGAACAGGGAGGGGATTTGGAAACTCTTGTAACACTGATTCCTTTCGGGGAAGATCCGAGGCTGGACGTAACTCTTAATTTTGTAATAAAAGATTATGCGAATAATAATTACTTAACTAAGTCAGAAACTCTTTTAGTCACGGAACAGATAAATTTAAGGCGTGATTTTAGCACAGGAAAGCTTCCTTTAGGAGATTACATAATTGGACTTGAGCTTATCTATCCTAACGGGGTTGCACCTTCAAGCGCGTATTTTGAGGTTGTGGAAAGAATACCAACAAGCATATTTGGACGTTTGGTTCTATTCTTGATTATATTGATTTTAATAATCTTGATAATCATAATTATAATTTACATAAAACGTAAACTTGATGAAAGAAAACAACAAACAGGAAGCTACTTCTAAAAAGGTTTTTAATTTAGATAAGATTACAGATAATAAAACTAATAGTGATGAATTTCTTAAAGAAATTCAAAAAGAAAAAATGCAAGAATTGCGGGACAATAAGAAAGATGAAGTTTGGGGTAATATCTTTTATATAAATCAAGAAAATTTAAATAAGTCTTAACACTTTTCCAATGTATATTAATAGGATTGGTGGGAAAGTCAATTAGAAAAGTTTAATAAATAGTTATAATTCCTTTTTTTTATGAAAGAAGTGAACATTTGGGAATTAAGAAAAGTTCACATAAAATTAAAGGAATCTTTTTTAAGAAAAATTAATTTGAAGATACGAAAAGAATTCAAGAGCAAAGAAAAATTTTATAATTTATTGGAGATGGCGTCTACACCTTTCGCGACTTTTAGAAACTTGTTCAAATATTCTTATTATGGAAATGGTTTTTTCTCTGATTTAAATGTTTTTTTAAAAGTTTGTAAAAAATTAGGGATAAATTACTCTGAATTACAGAGAAATATACTTGCATATAAAACCTCTAAGGGACAAAATATAATTGAACAGCCTATTTTACCGATCAAAATAAATCCGATTTTTGATATGGTTTTGGCCCATAATATTGCAGACGGGACAGTGATTGATCCTAAACGAAAAAGACAAGCTTATTTTGGATATAGACAATTTGATAAAAAACTTCGTTTGGGCTATGTCAAAAAGTTAGAATCTGTTTTCGGTAAAATTAAATTTAAAGGTGATTATTTTAATGAATCAACAAGACCTTATTGTCCTGCAGTTTTATCACAGTTATTTTTTAAACACTATGATTTAAATAAAAGGAGTTTTCTTTCAAAGACAGCGAGATTACCTGAAGAAATATTTAACAAAGATAAAGATTATTTATTATCTGTCCTCTTAGCTTTTGTTGTTGATGAAGGAAATATAGATTCTACAATGATTGTAATTAAGTTAAAGAACCGGAAATTGACTAAAGATCTCTGCAAAGTTTGCAAAATTCTTAGATATAAGTTTAGCTTTTCCTCTAAGGGAGAATATGGGACTCTTTATATTTTAAGGGAAGGGATGAAAGATTTATTTTCTGATTACAAATATCTCTTGAAAAAATATCCGGTAGTTAAGATGCATAAAGTTGAAGAAAAGATTGATAATAGTCTAAAGATTTATGAAAGAAGCATTTATAAAAAGAAAGGGAATAGAGAGGTTATTATGAAAATGATTGAATCTGAAAATTTAACTGTGAATCAGGTTGTAAGGAGAATAAATATGACTAGACAGGGAGTTAGAAACCATATCCACAAACTTGAAAAAGAGAATAAAATCTTTAGAAAAGGATTAATTGGCAGAAATAACATCTTGTATGCTGCAGGAGGTGAGCGATAATGTTAGTCGGCTTGGTTTAGGCAAACCTTCAGCAGGAAAAAGCACGTTTTTCAAAGCCGCGACTTTGGCAGAAACTGAAATAGCTTCTTATCCTTTCACCACAATAAAAGCAAACCGTGGAGTGGGTTATGTTAAAGTAGAATGTATTGAATCGGAGTTTGATGTTAAATGTCAGCCGGCTCATGGATTTTGTCTCAATGGAGAGAGGTTTGTTCCTGTTGAGTTGATAGATGTTGCTGGTTTGGTTCCTGGTGCAAGCGAAGGAAAAGGTCTGGGAAACCAGTTTTTAGATGATTTGCGACAGGCAGATGTTTTTATTCATATAGTTGATGCTTCAGGAAGGACGGATTCTGAAGGAAAACCTGCTGAAAGTTATAATGTTGAAAAAGACATAGAATTTCTTGAAGAGGAGCTGAACAAATGGTATTTTAATATTATGATGAAAGTCTGGAAAACCTTTTCAAAGCAAGCAGAGACGGAAAGCAAGGATTCCGATAAAAGAAATTTTGCTAAAGCTGTTGCTAATCAGTTCTCCGGACTGAAAGTTAAGGAAGAGTATGTTAAGGAAGTTTTGAGAGATTTGGAATTTAAAGACAAGGAGTCTTCGAGCAGATGGAATGAAAGCCAGGTTTTTGAATTTGCTTCAAAACTTAGAAAAGTTTCAAAGCCAACAATAATTGCGGCAAATAAGATTGATTTAAAAGACAGTGAAGAAAATTATAGAAGAATAAAAGAGCGTTTTGGAAAAGAAGGCTTTCTCGTGATTCCGTGCATCGCGGATTTTGAACTGGCACTGAGAGAAGCTTCAAAAAAGGATTTAATAGATTACATTCCGGGAGAAAAAACTTTTGAAATAAAAAAAGACAAAGAGCTTAGCGAAGAACAAAAAGAAGCTTTGGGTTCAATAAAGAAAAACTTATCAAAGTTTGAATACGGTACAGGAGTCCAGGAAGTTTTAAACACCGCCGTCTTTAAGCTTTTAAATTACATAACTGTTTTTCCGGTAGACAGCGCGAGCAAGCTTACCGATGGTGAAGGAAGGGTTTTGCCTGATTGTTTCCTTTTGCCAAAAGGCTCAACAGCTTTGGACTTAGCTTATTTTCTCCACACGGATTTCGGAGACAATTTCATAAAAGCAATAGACGCGCGTTCAAAGAGGGCTCTCGGAAAAAGTTACGAGCTAAAACACAGAGACGCTTTGGAAATAGTCACGAGATAAAATGAAAATTCATGTAAAAGTAAAACCAAATTCAGGGAAACAAAAGGTGGAGAAAAAAGATAGCGAATATATTGTTTATCTTAAATCTAAACCGATAGATAATAAGGCGAACATTGAACTTTTGAAAGTTTTGGAAGAGTATTTTGGAAAGCGCGTAGAAATCACGTCGGGCTTAACAGGGAAGAAAAAAATTGTGGAGATAAGTAGAAAAGTTTAAATATAATGATTTATTATACAATATAATAAAAAATAATAAAATGGTTCAGAATATAATCAATCTTGGGGAAAATGCAGACAGGATTTTGAACATAGTGAAAGCCAAATTTGGACTAAGCAACAAGTCTGAAGCTGTAGAACTACTTGCCAAGATTTATGAGGAAAGTTTTTTAGAGCCAGAATTAAGGCCAGAGTATTTGAGCAAACTAGAAAAAATAAGAAAAGGTAAATACACTAAATTTAATTCTGTTGACGATTTAAGAGAAAGCATAAGGTTAATTGAATGACTTACATTTATTCTTATTCTGAAGAATTGAAAAGAAAGTTAAAAAAAATCTCAAAGAAAAACAACCAGCTGTATGAACGTGTGCTGAAAAAGATTGAGGAGATTATAAATTCCACAAATGTTGAGCATTATAAAAATTTAAGATATAACATGAAAGATTCAAAACGAGCCCATGTAGGAAGTTTTGTTCTGGTTTTCCAATTTGATAAGAACAAAAACGAAATAAAATTTGATGACTTTCAGCATCATAATAAGGTTTACAAAAAATGAGAATAATTTTTATAGGTCCTCAGGGAAGCGGTAAAGGAACGCAGGCAAAAATTGTATCTAAAAGGCTGGGAATTCCGCATATTTCAACAGGAGACTTGGTCAGAAATGCAAAAGGAAAACTGAAAGAGGAAATAGATTCTTACATAAATAAAGGAAACCTGGTTCCGGATGAAATGATTCTGGAAATATTAAAACAAAGACTTTCTAAAGGTGATGCTAAGAAGGGTTTCATCCTTGACGGATATCCAAGAAATTTAAAACAGGCAAAAACTTTATATGATTTAACAGACATAGATTTGATTTTGGAGATTTATATTTCAGATAAAGAAGCTTTAGAGAGGTTAAGCGGAAGGAGAAATTGTCCTATATGCGGAAAAATCTATAATATTAAAAAAAGTCCAAGGCCTGAGAAAAAAGACACTTGTGATGAGTGTGGTGTTGAGCTTTTTCAAAGAAAGGATGATTATGAGAAAGCCATCAAACAAAGGCTTAAATGGTATCATGAAAAGACGGAGCCTATCTTAAGAGAGTATCCTGCACATAAAATAAATGGGGAGCAGCCTATAGAAAAAGTGACTGAAGACATTCTTTTTACTTTAAGTGTTTTGGAAAAATGATATAGCATTAATGGCAACGCCCTAGCAGTATTACTTTTAAGAGGGACATTAAGTATATAAATATTTTTGCTGTAATAGTTCATGGAGGTTTGCCCCAGTAGCATTAATGGTAATGCGCTCGCCTTAAGAGCGAGGTCCTAGCAGACTTTCGGGTTCGATTCCCGGCGTGGGCGCCCCCATTTTAAAATGAGATATGAATATGCTGAAGAAATACAGGAAATTGCCGAGGAAATATCTGCGATGCTGTTTCCCCATGTAAAGATGAACCGTGTAAAATGCTTTAGGAGCTATGGCTCTAAAGCAAGAGGAACCATCGCAAGATGCCATACAATAGGGAAGCTGATGCAGGAAACTATCGGTGTAAAAACATATTACGGTTTAGAGTTTATCTCTGAAAGGTTTGACAAGCTTAGTCGGGAAGAGCAAATTAAGACAATAATTCACGAGTTGATGCACATTCCCAAGAGTTTTGGAGGAGGTTTCAGGCATCACGACCATGTTTGTGATAAAAACGTCAATAAAAATTTTGTGAATTATAAAAAGAAAAAAAGAGAAGCAGAAAAACAGGATTTATTGAACTTAAAGGGTTTGAAAAGAAAATCAAAATTTAATCTGGATTTTTTAAAAGAGGTAAAAAATGAAGATAAAGTTTAAACATAAAGATAAAACTTTTTCTTTAGATGTAAAAAAAGCAAAAATTTATGGAATGGGTTTAATGTTTAAAACAAAGAATACAAAGTCTCTTTTGTTTGAGTTTGAAAAACCTACAGAGCTAAGCATTACTTCACTTTTTGTTTTCTTTCCTTTCGTTGCTGTCTGGCTTGATAAAAATAATAAAATTATAGAAGTAAGGAAAATCAGATCTTTTACCTTGGCAGTTTCCCCAAAAAAATCTTTTTCAAAACTTGTAGAAATTCCTGCAAATAAGTATAACAAGAAAATAATTAAACTTCTCGTCGGTGATTAGAAAGGTTTATATATTAATTAAGCCTGTTTTTAGTATTAGTTTAAAAGGAGGTATAATATGGGAAAAGTTATTGCTAAAAAAGTTGTTAAAAGGAAGCCAGGGTACCTTTATTATGTAGACGGTAAAGGTAATGTCTGCGAGGCTAAAATGGCTCGGGGCGGAAAGAAGAAAAAGAAAGCCAAGAAAAAGACAACGCGCAAAAAGAAAAGGAGATAAATCTCCTTAGTTTTTATTTTTTAATTTTGTAATTTTATTTTTCAATTTTTTCTGTAAATTCAGCATATGTTTCTTGAAGAAGGGTTTCTAAAATTATGCTTATTTCTTTAGGAATGTCTTCCCTACTGAATCTGTTGTAGTATACGTCTTTTAATCTTCTATCAACAGTCACCACATAGTAACCCTGGAAGCTTTTGTAAGGGGCCATATTCTCTATATTTACCCTCTCAGGAAGTTCATCAAAATTTCTCTTTATCCTCCTCTTTTTAGATTTGATTATCTTTAATCTTGCGGTTAAACTATCTCTTTGTTTGGGTTTTCTAAAAACAAATCTAACCATGCAATCTGAAAGACTATCTTCTTTTTTAGGCATGTCTAACATTAGATTAGGTAAAATATATACTTTACCCATTTGAGTAATTTTAAAAATCTCTTTGGATTAGGTTTTTTATGGCAAACATATTAGGAATTGAATCAACCGCGCACACTTTTTCGGTTGCAGTTGTGTCAAACGGGAAAGTCATTTCAAATGTTAGAGATGTGTATACGACGGAAAAAGGCGGCATTATACCTATGGAAGCGGCAAAACATCATCGTGAAGTAAGCCAAAAAGTTTATGATGAAGCTTTAGAAAAATCAGGGGTTCTTGAATCTGAGATAGATGCTGTTGCAGTTTCTCAGGGTCCGGGACTTGCGCCGTGTTTGATTGAAGGGATGAAATTCTCAAAGACCCTTTCCAAAAAACTTAAAGTTCCGATAGTTCCGGTAAATCATTGCATAGCACATCTTGAAATTGGAAGAGTGACAGGCGCGAAAAATCCTGTGATGCTTTATGCTTCCGGGGCGAACACACAGGTAATTGCTTACGCTTCAGGAAAGTATCGTGTGTTTGGAGAAACCCTTGATGTGGGAATTGGGAACTTCATAGATACTTTTGCACGCGATGCTGGGTTGGGTTTTCCTGGCGGTCCTAAAATAGAGAAGCTGGCTCTGAAGGGCAAAAAATATATTGGGTTGCCTTACAGCGTTAAAGGAATGGATATCGCTTTGAGCGGAATCCAGACAAACCTGAAGCAAAAACTGAAATCTGAGAAGTATGCTCTTGAAGATTTATCTTACTCTCTTCAGGAAACCGTATTTGCGATGCTCGTTGAAGTTTCGGAACGTGCTTTGGCACATACAGGAAAAACCGAGTTGCTTTTAGGAGGGGGCGTTGCGTGTAATAAACGCTTACAGGAAATGTGTAAGATTATGTGCAGGGAAAGGGGCGCGAAGTTTTTCTGTCCTGATAGTTCTTTATTAGTTGATAACGCAGGAATGATAGCTTTTCTTGGAGAAATTATGTTAAAGGAAGGAATAAAAATTTCTCACGACGAGTTAGAAAAGTTTGACATCAAACCCCGTCAAAGGACTGATGACGTGGATGTTGTGTGGAAGTGAGCAGAAAGATTTCTCTTTACAGAAATCTTTATAAACCGAATTTTTCTCAATAAAATATCCGATGAACGGCGATTACGCATACGCGTCGCGAGGCACGGTGAATGTTGTGATTTGTTTGTTCTAAGGGGTTTAATAAACAGATAGTACAAGATAAGATAAGATGACAGACGTATACACACTTGTTGAAAAAGCACGCAAAACAGGGAAAGTAGAAAAAGGCACAAACGAAGTTACAAAAGCTATAGAGCGCGGCACAGCTAAGCTTGTTGTTTATGCTGGCGACGTTGAGCCTAAAGAGATAGTTCAGCACTTGCCTTTGCTTTGCAAAGAGAAGAAGATTCTTTGCAAAGAGGTAGACAACAAACAAAAGCTTGGTATTGCAGTAGGAATTCCTGTGGCAGCTTCAAGTGTTGCAGTTATTGAAACAGGAGATGCTGAAAAAGATATTAATTCTTTAAAATCATAATTAAAAATGGCTAAACAACAAAAGAAAAAACAAAAACAACAGCAAGGAAGTAAAGGCAGTGATAAAATCATCGGAGAAGGTGCTGCTGCACTTGTCCAGGAAATAGTCGGAAGAACCGGGTTCAGAGGAGAAATTACCCAGGTTAAGTGTCTTATTACTGAGGGAAGAGACAAAGACAGGGTTATGAGGAGAAATGTTAAAGGTCCCGTTCGTGAAGGAGATTATCTTATGTTGCGCGAAACTGAAATTGAGGCGCGAAGAATCAGGAGCAAAGTAACAAAAGGAGCGTATACTTGAAATGAGAGAGAAACTTTTAAAGATACTTGATAAGGATGAGATTGAGAGTCTTGATGACAAAGAGATTGTTTTTCAGATTAAATATGGAGAACCTGATGAGGTTCTTGGACAGATAAGACAGACTGTTATTGATTCTGGATGCCACGTGTGTTTGATGGAGAGTATTGGTCATAACAATTATCGTATAAGATATAACAAAGGAGGGTCTTGAAATGCCTAAATGCAGTTATTGCGGAGACGAGTATGACTTCCCTAAAGGTTTAACTATAGTTCAAAACGATGGAAACGTTAAGCATTTGTGTTCTTCAAAATGCAGGAAGAACATGAAGATGAAGCGCAGAAAAGTGCGCTGGATTTCAAAAAAGAAAAAATCTGAGTAAAACGTATTTTTTATTGCCGCAATTTTTATAAAAGAAAACTTTTTTCTTTATGCATGGAAGCTTCGGCGGGTACTGATGAAGGAAGAGTTAAGAATTCTTATTCCAGTGTTTTTGATGAAGGTTTGGAGAGAAAAACAGTTGAGTATTTTTTGCCTAAGATTGAAGAAGGCCTGAAAAATTCTTCCAGTACAGACATCCCTTTTCCTACAGGTCTTAGCAGACACAGAAAAGAGGTGAGGAGACTTATTGAAGACTTAGGTCCTTACGAGGTCAGAGTTAGGTCAAGATATAGTTCAAACGGTGAGAATTCAGGGAGTTTTGAATACTCACTTCTTGTTGGAAGGCTTGGTTGATTTTCAACACAACTCTTTCTCTTTTTCACTTCTTGAATCTTTCCATGAAGAAGGAAACTGAACTGCAGCTCCAGTAAAACGAATCCTCACAGGATTTTCGTTTTTGCAATAAATTTCATAATCCATACAAAGATTTTTGTCATCGCAGACTGCTTTTGTGCTTGAATGGGTGTATGGAAGGCTCATTTTTTCTCCAAAATCATCAGTATTTGTTTGAGCATCTATTAAGAGTAAAGCTCCCACTAAAAGCAAAACCAATATTCCTAAAATGAACAGTATTTTACCCATATTTTAACCTAATTTCACGCACTTTTAAATTTATTTATTAAGTTTTCTTTTTGTCTGAGAATTTAATCAAAATTTCATTTTCTCGTCGGTAAAACGCATTTTTAGGGAGAAAGGTTTATAAACTCAGAGCCCTTTTTTTGAAGGTAAATTAAGAAAATTCTTTGGAAGTTAATAAGGAGAATTTTAAGTAAAAAATGGCGAAAAAATCACAATATACAGGAAAAGATATCCAAGTTCTTGAAGGTTTGGAAGGTGTCCGGAAGCGTCCGGCTATGTATGTAGGTGGAACAGGAAAAGACGGATTGCACCATATGATTTATGAGGTAGTTGATAACGCTGTGGATGAAGCTCTTGCAGGGTATTGTAAAAAAATCCTCGTAAGAATTAACAAAGACGGTTCGGTTACAGTGGAAGATGATGGGAGAGGAATACCAGTAGATAAGCATCCGTCCTCAAATTTGCCTGCGATTGAAGTCGCTTTAACTAAACTCCATGCGGGAGGAAAATTCGATAAAAAATCTTACGCTATTTCAGGAGGTTTACACGGAGTCGGAATCAGTGTTGTTAACGCTCTTTCAAAAAAATTCATAGTTGAAGTTAAACGTGATGGGAAAGTTTACAAGCAAGAGTATTCTAAAGGTAAAAAAAAGACTGCTTTGAAAACCGTAGGAAAAACAAAAGAAACGGGGACAAAGATAACGTTTTGGCCTGATGAAGAAGTTTTTTCTACCTTGAAATTTGATTCCCGTGTTCTTCAGACGCGTTTTAGGGAAATAGTTTTTTTGAATGCAGGGCTGAAGATTCTTTTGGTTGATGAAGATAAAAAGAAGAAGAAAGAATTTTTTGCGTCAGGGGGTTTGATAGAATTTGTAAAGTGGCTCAACAAATCTAAAGACACGCTTCATGGAAAACCTATTTATTTCAAAAAAGTTCAGGGGGAAACGATTATTGAAGTTGCAATCCAATATTCAAAAAGTTATAAGACAAACATTTTCGGTTTTGTAAATACAATTAACACGGTTGAAGGAGGAACCCATGTCTCAGGTTTCAAGTCAGCCCTAACGAGGGTTGTTAATGACTATGTTAAAAAGAAAAACTTGCTTAAAAAAGGCTCTTTGCACGGGAATGATGTTAGAGAAGGACTTACTGCAGTTATAAACATAAAGATGAAAGATCCCCAGTTTGAAGGACAAACGAAAACAAAGCTTGGAAATAGTGAAATGAAGGGGTTTGTTGATTCTATTGTTACACAGTCTTTAGGAGAATATTTTGAAGAGAACCCGTCGGTTGCAAGAAGAGTCAGTTCAAAGACAATTGATTCTGCGAAAGCTCGCTTGGCTGCTAAAAAAGCAAAAGACTTGGTTAGGAGAAAAAACGCTTTTGCTCTTGGTGGTTTGCCGGGAAAACTTGCTGATTGCTCAAGCAAAAAATCCGAGAAGACTGAGCTTTATATCGTGGAAGGAGAAAGCGCGGGCGGTTCGAGCAAGATGGCGCGGAATAAAGAAACACAAGCAATCTTGCCGATTAAGGGTAAAATCCTTAATGTGGAAAAATCAAGTCCTGTGAAAGCTTTATCTAATGATGAGATAGCAAATATAATAACTGCTGTAGGCACGGGAGTGGGAGAGACATTTAACTTAGATAAACTAAGATATAATAAAATTGTAATTATGACTGATGCTGATGTTGACGGTGAACACATCAAGACTTTGCTTTTGACATTTTTTTACAGGTTCATGCCTGAGCTTATAGAAACAGGACATGTATATGTTGCGCGTCCTCCTTTATATAGGGTGAGAAAGAAAAAAGACAGGTATGTTTACTCGGACAAAGAGCTTGAAAAAATACGGAAAAAATTTAACAAAGTTAAGGTTACTAGGTTTAAAGGTTTAGGAGAGATGTCTTCTGAGCAACTTTGGAAAACAACTATGAATCCAAAAACACGTAAAATAAAAAAAATATTCATTGAAGATGCGGTTGAAGCCGACAGGACTTTCACGATGCTTATGGGAAGTGATGTTCAGGCCCGTAAAGAGTTTATTCAGGAAAATTCACAGGAGGCAACACTTGACGTTTAAAAATGAAATGTAAAATTTGTGATAGTTCATTTGAAAAAAATTTAATTAAAAGTTTTGAATACTGGAAGGTATATATACATCCAAACCAGTATTATATTGGAAGGTGCAGTATTGCTTTGAAGAGACATATTGAAGATATAACAGAAACAAATAGAGAAGAAAGAAAAGAATTATTTGAATTATTGGCCAAATTGAGGGAGAGTGTTAAAAATGCTTTTGATGTAAATTTAATTAATTATTACAGTGCAGGAAATATTACAAGACACTTACATGTTCATTTTATTCCTAGATATAATCATGAAGTAGAATTTCAAGGGAAAATGTTTAAAGACGAACTCTGGGGCAAAAATCACTCTTTTTATCCAAGAGATTTTAAAATCAAAGAAGATTTATTGAATGATATTAAACAAAAAATAAAATCTGAACTTTGAGAATGGGAAAACTTACAACACCAGACTGGATAAAAGAAGGTTTTGATTCCAAGGCGGACTGGGAAAAAGCAAAAGGGCGCGAAAGCAGCGGAGCAAAGAAAAAAGGAAAGACGTTCAAGGTTCGTCGGTGTCCGAAATGCAATAGCGACGGAGTTAAGATAGTTTTAAGCAATCTTGATTCTGAAGAAGAGAGCAATACAGGAAAGCAGTGGGAGTGTAAGAAATGTGGATGGACCGGAGAAGAACCTAAAGTGGAAAAGCTTGATGAAGATAAATTTATGAAATATCTTGATGAAAAAGAAGAGGAGGTAGCTTAAGATGACACCAAAGAAAAAAACCAAAGAACCTGAAGTACTTGAAGTACCTGAAGAAGATAAAAGCATAATCAACACGGAGATATCAGGAGAGATGAAAAAAGCATATCTTGATTACGCGATGTCGGTTATAGTTTCAAGAGCTATTCCCACTGTTGAAGATGGTTTAAAGCCTGTTCAGAGACGTATTTTATATGCAATGCACCAAATTGGTTTGAAACCAGGAAGTCAGACGAAAAAATCCGCGAGAATTGTCGGAGAGGTTTTAGGTAAGTTCCATCCCCACGGGGATACCGCTGTTTATGATGCTTTAGTTAGGATGGCTCAGGACTTTTCTTTAAGATATCCTTTTGTTTTTGGACAAGGAAATTTTGGTTGCTTTACTAAAGATACAAAAGTTGCATTGGCAGATGGAAGAAATTTGAGTTTTGGTGAATTAGTTAAAGAACACAAAAAAGGAAAAAAGAATTTTACATTCACTGTTGATGATAAAAAAATAAAGATAGCAGAAATCAAGAACCCCCGCTTGACTAGAAAAAAAGCAAAGATTATGAAAGTGGTTTTGGATAATGGTGAAGAAATAAAGTGCACTTTAAACCATAAATTTATGTTAAAAAATGGTAAATATAAAAAAGCCAGAGATCTTGTTTCTGGAGATTCGTTAATGCCTCTTTATTCAAAAATTTCTACTGAAAAAGATAACTCAAATCCTAAGTTAGTTGGATATAATATGGTTTTTCAACCAAAAACAAATTCATGGGATTTTGTGCACGTCTTATCAGATGAATGGAATTTAGGGAAGGATGTTTACCCAAAACGGGCGGGAAGAATAAGACATCATATAGATTTTAATAAACTTAATAATAATCCAGATAATATCCAAAGGATGAAGTGGAAGGAACATTGGAGAACACATAATGAATTTGCTTCTAAAAGACATAAAACAGATAAGGAATATAGAAGAAAACTTGATGAGGGAAGAAAAAAATTTTGGGCCAATCCCCAAAACAAGAAAAATTATTCTAAAAGGATGTGTGAAAGGAATCTGAAAAATTGGAAGAAATCTTCATACAGAAAGAAAATGAAAAAATTCTTAAGTGAAGTAAATAAAGAATACCTTAAAAATAACCCTGGTGTAATTGAAAAAAGAAGGGTTAGAGCTTCAATTACCATGAGAAGGATGTGGAAGGATCCGCATTATAAGAAACTTTTCAATAAAAAAATAGTTGCATCTAATAAAAGAAGAAGAACTAATTTAACAGGAAGAAAGAAATTTATTAGAATATGTAGGTATTTAATAGATAATAAATTTGATTTAAATAAAGAAAATTATGAAAAGATCAGGAGAGATGTTTTTAGAATAAAAAGTTTTACTTCATGGGATTTAGGAGTCGAAAAATATTTCAAGGGCGACAAAAACTTGGTCTTGTTAGAAATTAACTCTAACCATAAGGTTATAAAAAAAGAGTTTTTAGATGAGTCTGAAGATGTTTATGATCTTACTATTGATAAAACACACAATTTTGCTTTGGCATCAGGTATTTTTGTCCACAATTCAATCGACGGAGATCCTCAGGCTGCTATGAGATATACAGAAGCGAGGCTGATGCCGATATCTTCGGAGATAATGGAAGACATTGATAAGGAAACAGTCCCTTTCTCTTCTAATTTTGACAACTCTCTCAAAGAACCTGACCTGTTGCCAGGAAAGCTTCCGGCCTTGATACTTAACGGAGCTACAGGAATTGCGGTAGGAATGAGCACAAATATTCCTCCCCATAATCTGAACGAGGTGTGCGATGCAATTATGGCTTACATAGACAATCAGGACGTAACAGTGAAGCAACTGAACAAGATTGTCAAGGGTCCGGATTTTCCTACAGGAGGTTACGTGACTGGAGATATGCGACGGCTTTACGAAACTGGCAGAGGGAGATTAACAATGAGGGGTAAGGCAAAGGCAGAGAAAGTTAAGAAAAAAGATGCGGTTGTAATTACTGAAATTCCTTATATGCTAAACAAAACAACTTTGATAGAGCAGATAGCTAAAATTGTTCAGAATAAGAAGATAAAAAACATTACAGATCTGAGAGACGAAAGCTCAAAGGGAAAGATAAGAATAGTTCTTGAATTGAAAAAAGGAACCAATCCTAAGTTTGTAATAAATTCACTTTACAAGTATACGCGTTTGCAGGATTATTTTAACGTTAAGATGCTTGCTTTGGTCGGAGGAGAGCCAAAGGTTCTCAATTTGAAAGACATAGTCTCAGAATATGTAAAGTATCGTAAAAAGATAATCACTAAACGGACTGAGTACGAGCTTAAAAAATCTAAGGACAGACTTGAAATTGTCGAAGGGCTTTTGATAGCCTTGAAAAACATAGACAAGGTAATAGATTACATTAAAAAATCTAAAAGTACTTCAGAAGCAGAGGGGGGTCTTATTAAAAAGTTCAAGCTTTCTAAAAGGCAGGCAAAAGCTGTTCTGGAAACCCGTTTACAGCAGCTTACTTCTCTTGAGCAAAATAAACTGAAAAAAGAAGAAAAAGAACTTAAATCTTCCATTTCAGAGTATGAAAAGATTCTTGGCAGTGTGAAAGAAGTTTTGAAAATAATTGTCAAAGAAGTTAAAGAACTCAGGAAAAAATATGGGGATGAAAGAAAAACTGAAGTGCTGGATAAGATAAAAAATATTTCTGAGAAAGATATGGTTCAGAAAAAAGATGTAGTTATTACCATCACCGAAAAAGGATATTGCAAACGTATAGATTTGAATACATACAAAGAACAGCGAAGGGGAGGAAAAGGAGTCATAGGAAGCAACCTTGCAACAGGAGATTTTGTCAAACAACTAATCACGTGTTCAACTCATGATTACCTTATGTTTTTTACTTCACGTGGCAGGGTTTTATGGTTAAAAGCGTATGACATTCCCGAGGTTAAAAGATACAGCAAAGGAAAAGCAATAGTTAATGTCTTGAATTTAAAAAATGAAAAGATAACGAGTGTCATTTCGGTAGGTAAGTTTGAAGGATTTTTATTTATGGTTACAAAAAAAGGACAGGTCAAGCGCATTTCTTTAAGCAAGTTTTCACGTCCCCGTAAAGGAGGAATTAAAGCCATCAAGTTACCTGTGAGTGCCGGGAAGGAAATGGACAAGCTCATAGATGTGCAGGTTTTGGATAATGGAGATGAAGTTTTCCTTGCAACAAAAAAAGGACAAGCAATAAGATTTTCATCAAATGAAGTCAGAGATATGGGACGTTCGTCTTACGGGGTTATTGGAATTAAGCTGGGAAAAGATGATGAAGTCGTCAGTTTGGATGTTTTGAAAGAAAAAGCCATATTGTCAATAACTGAGAAAGGTTACGGGAAAAGAACCTTTGTAAAGAATTACAGAAAAATTTCACGCGGAGGCAAGGGAGTAATAAACCTTAAAGTTTCTAACAAAACAGGAAATTTAGTGACTACGGGCTCTGTAAGCGATGATGATAGTATAATCATAACAACCTCAAAAGGTATGGTTATTCGCACCACCCTGAAAAACATTCGTGTGATGGGCCGTGCAACTCGTGGCGTAAAAATAGTAAAGCTTCAGCCCGGGGATAAAGTTACTGATTTGGTTAAGGTTCCTGAAGCTGAGAACGGCAACGGATGAATGTTATTATATAAATATTTATAAAATCTTTTTTAGTACGTTTTTTATGGGCAATAAATTAAGAAATTTGGTTAGTTCTGGCGCGCTCGTTTTGGGTTTGTTATCTCCTGGTGTGTTGTACGGACAGGAAGTTGATGCGGATGTAAGACGTGTTGCTGAAATACTTCTTGTTCAAGGAGATCCGACACATTCCGTAAACCCAAATTCAGGACATTCAATCACTTACACGATGGTTTTTGAAAAAGGAGAGAAAAGATATGGCCTGAATTATCGTGATATGGGTTTATCGAGCGGAATTTATATGGCAGAACCCAACGGAATTAGCCCTGAAGACAATTTGGTTATAGACGTTTATGGACCTGAGGGCATTGAAAAAACTTTAAGAGATATAGGTTTAGATGGAAATGTGAATTATTCTAACAATCCTGCGGAAGATCAGAGAGAATATGAAGAGATTCTTCGTTTAATTTTAGGATTAACTTCATCTGTATGATTTGTATTTATCTGCATGATTTGTAAGGTTTGATTTCGCGGCTTCATAAAGTTTATAAAATACTTTTTAGGTTTATTTTAAAATGAAGAAACTTAAGGGTCTGGCGTTATCAGGTTTATCTGCTCTTGCAATAGGGTTTGTTTTTTCTGGAAGCCTATCAGGACAAAATCTTTATTTTAAAGTTAATAATGATGTAAGAGATCTTGCCGGATATGTGATGAAGTTTGCAGATGATTTATTTGAATTTGATTCGGAAACATATGGGACATCTATGGTTTACCGGAAGCTGGTTCCAACAGAAAGAGAACAATACCTTCTCACTTTTACAGATAGAGGCTTTGATGTAGACGGTTATGATGCAAATAGCGATGGTATCGTAGGAAGAGGAGATGAGTTCAAAATTTCAATAAATCCTTTCACTCCTGAAAGCTGTATGATGATAGATAAAGATTTAGACGGAAAAGTGGACTTTGGGAATTGCTCTTCAGACAAAAGATTCAGAGACAGAGAGTATCTGGGGATTGTAAGGGCTTTGTTGGATTTTCTGGGAGTAAATTGAATCTCTTAATCCATAAGTTTTATAAAACACCTCCAAATAGCTTTTTTATGGCACGCGGAAAGAAAGTTTCAACATTAAGTAAGGTTTTGAGAGCGGGCGCTTTAGCAGGAGGATTGTTGTTCTCTCCTTTGGCAGCTTCAAGTGTTGAAGCCCAGACAATTGCTCCCGATCGGGCGTTGAATGAGTATGAGAGAATGTTTAACGGAGGCGACGAACCAAACCGGATTCTGACAAATATAGCAAAGTATACCAAGGAAAATTCAACCCGTACGTCAACTACGGATATTTTTTCTCAAGATCCTAACTCTCTTGCAAATGTATATGAAACTGTTTTGTTCGACGGAAGCGAGGCGTTTATTATTAATTATATTGATGGGAGCGTGAATTTTGAAGGAAAAATAAGAGGGGCTAATGGCGATATTGACAGGGGAGATATAATTATATTTGAAGGGAGAGAAGTGGGTATGGAGGAGCCAAAATATTTTTTCTTTGACATATGTATGGATGGACAGTCCGATGGAAGATATATATTTCCTCATGAAGCTGCTGATAATGTTGGGCCAGGTGAAAACACTCGTGCTTTAGCGTACAGGAATTTGAGAGTAAATATAGAAAGGTTAGTTAAAGAAAAAGAAAAAAATTCTCCTTATTTTTTGCCTTAATTTTTTCTTTCAGCACCCTTAGGTGAATTTCCCCACGCGGGGCAAATGCTTTTGTATTCACACCAATCACAAAGTCGTGATTTTGTCGGAGGGAATGCTTTAGTGTTTTCAACTTCGCGAATCAACTCAAGAGTTTCGCGTTTTAAGTTTTCAAGCTGCCCGTTTGTTCTTTTAGATACGAGTTTTTTTTTGTGCGCGAGAAAATGCCATACTAGTTTAACATCTTTTTCTTCACCAAAGTTTTCTTTTATTGCTATTGAATATAATGCCAGTTGCCTGTCTTTTTCTCCGTGATCATGAAGGGGCTGGCTTTCGCCTGTCTTATAGTCATGTATTTCAAGAGAATCGTTTTCAATATCATGAACAAGACGGTCAATGAAACCTATTAGTTTTGTGTTTTCATCTAAATCAATAAGTATCTTTTTTTCAATATCTATAGTGTTGTCATTGAAAGGCCGGTTTTCAAGATAATAATCTATCAAGAAATGGATTCCTTTATTGAAGTAATCTCCATGTTTCAATCCCGGTTTTACAATAATCATTTCAGGAGAAAATGTTTCTTTCCATTTTTCAGAGTAATAAGATATTAGCTCGTCAAGTTCAGGAACCTTATTTGAGCCACCAGGTTCTTTGTTTGTAACTTGTTTATAAAGCCATTCCAGAGCACTATGAACGCTGCTTCCTAAGTGAGCTTCAATGCTTTTTTCAACATCAGGAATGATTTTGTCTATGTATCTGAATTTGTATTTAAGTTTGCATTTCTCAAAAGTAGAAAGCTTAGAGTGAGAGTAAAATTTCATAAAATTTCAAGAAAGCCTTCGTTTATATAATTTATTAGGAGAGTGGTTTATCCGGAGTTCTTCTAAAGAATAAGTTAATAGAGATTGGTAATGTCTTGGATTTTTCATGTATTAAATCATTCAAAAACAGGATAAACTTCCAGAGGGATATCCTTTAATTTTTTAAGCAAGATTTTTATTTCTTCATGCGGCTTGTTGTGATTTTCAATGAACTTTTTTGCTTCCTCATAATTACCTTGTCTTTGTATTTTCATTATATCATATGCAAGCATTTCAAAAGCAAGATAAGCTTTTTCTATATCGATTGATATTTTTCCATTAACCATATCACAAACAACAGCATTATTCTTTTTTAGGTAGTCATATTCCAATAAGCCAGCAAGATTGTGGGCCCCTGTAAAATCGCTGCGCCACCCTGAAAAATGCGCCATTATTTCACTCAAGATTATTGGTTTCATTATATCCTCGGAAAGGATTTCTTTTTTGATAAGGAAATTAATAAAAATCATCCCAAGGCAATCTGCTTTACATTCTTCAAGAGAAGAATGGTAATTTCCCAACAGCTTTTCTATTACAATTTTTTCTCCTTGTTTTTCAACAATTCCCGGACCTATACCATGGGATATTTCATGAGCAAGGACAAACAAGAGCCTTGCATTGAAATCAACAAGTTTTGAATCTTCTTCTGGCAAAAGCTTTTCTGCAACCTTACTGCCCAGATAATCTGATTTAGCTTTCATCATTGTTTCTGAAAAAACTTTTTTTGAACCATATTTCTCATGAATTTGTCTGTCGTTTGGCAAATTAGCTGCAACAAATTGTCTTCCAACCGCAGCTTCACCTGAACGGAAAACATCTTGAAACACAGTCATTGGAATTTCTGTTTTTTTAGGTTCATATCCAATCTGGTTGGCAAGCTCTTCTTCAAGCTCGTGAACATGCTCTTTAAAAGTTTCAAGATATTCGGTTGTTTCCTTATTCGGAATTCCTATAAATGATTCGAACGTAGCTTTAAATCCCTTAAACTTGTCTTCGTAAGCTTCTATCGGCCCTAAGACCATTTCAAAAGGAGAACCATCTGTTTTTACCCAAGCAATATCTGTATCTTTATAGGTGTTTGTTAAAAGTGATTTTGATAAGGATTTTAGATAGGTGTGCAAGGGTCCTTTCTTTAACAGATCTGAAGCCTGTGAAATAAGTTTGCTGACTTTTTTCAAATCTTCTTTAAAAAGCTCACTATAAGGAATTGCAATTAAACCATTACCTTCTTTATTTCTTCTTATGACGGTGGTAGTGCTTTCAAAAGCTTTTTTGTCTTCTGGGTGTTCTTTTAGCCACTGGTCAAACTTTTCGAGAGTCAGATCTTCTGGATAAAATGAAACTCCTTTTGGTTTTGTCCCAACACCTTTAATAAAGGGCTTGTCGTCATGAAATCTACTCCAAGGACCTCCGTTAATCTTAAAGAATTTTTTAATAAATTCTTTATCAGAAGAATTATTTATTGTCTTTAAGTAATGATCTAACTTATCCCCACAAACTTGTTTCAAAAAAAGCCTGTCAAGAATTTTTGAAGCTTCAATACAGAGCGTTAGCGCCTGCTTTTCATTATCTTTAAGATTTTCAAGATTTGGCTTAATATCAAAGAATTTTATTTTAGCCAACTCTTCCTTAATATCCATTTAACACGAAAATAAAACAAGTTTATAAGTTTTTATCAGGAGTGGTGAGTTTCAGAGTTCTATTCAGTTTCATTCACAGATTCGGCTTCAACATCATTAGCCAAGAAACCCCACCAAGGAGCTCTTTCTTTTAGAATTTCTCCGGTTTCAGAATCAACATGCAATTCAAGTTTTTCTCTCACTTTAAATAATCCTAAAAAGCGAGCTTCTTTTCTTACCCTGATCTCATATTCTCCTTCTTCACCTAATTCCATCGTTTCGTTTCCTTCAATCTTAGCGTGAATTCTTTCCCTCACCCTCTCACGAACTTCGTCAGGAAGAAACTCAATAAGACGAGTTTCGTTTCCACTTAAAAGCCCGTAAACCTCTCCGTTGTGGTGGTAGAGTTGGACTTGAGTGGAAGCATTTATTCCTTTTGACTGTATTATAGTGTTTCCAGATTGTCCTGCCATTATTGTCATTACTCTTTCTCTTTCATACTGATGTCTGACTTTAACTTCAATTTCAGCCTCTTCACTGATGCCAGAAAGTAACGATAAAATTTCAGCTTCAATCTCTTCAACAAGAGTTTGTTGCTCGCTTGTTAAAGTGCCTTCCGTTTCTGATTCCAATTCAACCTCTCCATCCTCCACTTCCGCTTTTATTTCCACTTCAAATTCTATTGTAAGATTTTCAAAACTTTCTTTTAACTGATTTACTTTGTTTCTCAACTCGTTAGAAATTTCAACGCCTTCATTTCTTATTTCAGCTCTTGTTCTTAATTTTTCCTGCACCTGACATTTTATTGCCGAGCCTGTCTGAGTGCAGTTTTCGGGCAATTCGGTTCCATTTGCATAAACTCTTAAACGATTTCTTTCTTGTAAAGCCTCTCTGATTTGTGAGGCATTAACTCCTTTAGATTTAACTTTTATCTTTTGCCTGCCGTCTTTGGTTTCTATCTCTATTTCAATTTCATCTTCTTTTTCATCATCGTCATCATTTGCTTCATCATCATTTTCATCGCCAGAAACAATTGCATTAATTATCCCTTCTCTCGCGCCATCTTCTTTGTCCGAATCGTTGCTTCCCGAGTTGTCGTCTCCGTTAGCAAGAACCAAAGGAGTACTGAATACAATCACAAACATTAAAAGTATTGTAAGCAAAGCAAACGTTTCTTTTTTCATTTTTCTTTAAGATATATATTGTTTTTACTTTTTAAACCTTGCTCGCGCGCTATTCTATTATTTCTCCCCATCCGATGAGGCGCCAGTGTTTTTCAATGTTTCTTGCAATTCCCACATTCTCCCCTTTAAGAGCCACTACAGGAATGTTTAAAGCGAGCTCAATTTCATCCCCGTCTATTTTTTCCACAGTTCCGACGCTTATTGTTGTGTTTATGTTTACCATCATCATCTCTTTTGTTTTTAAAGGCTCTACTTTCTGATTTTTTCCTGTTCCAAAAATTTCTTTGAAAAGTTTTGCTTTCAGTTTTATTTTGTAAGTTATTTCAGGAAGGTTTCCTTTCAAAGACACAAGTGAGCCGCTCAATGAATCTGTTTTTGCTAAACTTGGATCTAAAGAGGTTTCAATAGAAATGCTTGCTCCTGGCTTAACCTCTTTTACGTTTTTATCTCCTTTATGTAAGGAGAGTATCTTTGCATATACGGTTTGGTATTCTTTTTTGTGCGCCCTTTCAACCATGATTCCGGGTTTGATTTCAATCTCATCCCCAACTTTAAGTTTTCCTTGTTTCAGAATTCCTCCCAAAACTCCGCCTTTAAGATTTTTGATTGAAGTTCCCGGACGATTAACATCAAAACTTCTCGCAACTAAAAAGATAGGAGAGTCTTTTGTGTTTTTTTCAGGAAGTTTTATTTTTGTTATTTCTTTCAAAATTTTATTTGTGTTAACTCCTTGCTGTGCTGATGCGGGAATGATTGGAGCGTTTTCAGCTATTGTGCCTTTTAAGAAATCTTTTATCTCTTTATAGTTTTTCAAAGCTTGTTTTTTATCAATAAGATCTATTTTGTTTTGAATGACTATTATGTTTTTTGTGTTTTTTGCCTGCAAAGCCATAAAATGTTCCCGGGTTTGAGGCTTGATTCCTTCATTTGCGGCGATAACAAGTATTGCAGCGTCAATTGTTGCGGCTCCTGAGAGCATGGTTGCCATAAGCATCTCGTGTCCGGGAGCGTCTATGAAACTTACATACCTTAGAGGTCTGGCTTTTGATTTTTCTTTGGGTTTTGCGGTGTAATTTTCCCCTTCTTTGTATATGGTCATGTCTGCGTAACCCAACTTGATTGTAATTCCACGTCTGAGTTCTTCCGAGTGTGTGTCTGTGAACTTTCCGGTCAAACGACTGAGCAAGGTTGTCTTTCCATGGTCTATGTGGCCCACAACTCCTATATTTATTTCAGGTATTTTGCTTTTTTCGTTTTTATCAGATTTAGCCATAGAATAAAATAATAGAAACAGTTTTTAAGTATTGTCTTTTCATTATGCTATGCCAAAAGTGAGTTCAGGATTGTTAATGTATAAAAAAGGTGATGATAAAAAACTAAAAGTTTTTATTGTTCATCCTGGCGGTCCGTTTTGGAAGGGAAAGGATATTGGTGCGTGGAGCATCCCCAAAGGAGAAGTTGAGGAAGGAGAAGACTTGCTGGATTGTGCCAAACGTGAGTTTGAAGAGGAAATAGGGATTACGCCCGAAGGAGAATTTATCTTTCTTGGAGAGATTAAGCAAAAAGCAGGGAAGATTGTTTATTGCTGGGCGTTTAAAGGAGATTGGTCCGGAATGCTTTTGAAGCAAAATATGGTTGAGATTGAGTTTCCTTACGATTCGGGAAAGAAAATTAAGATACCTGAGATAGACAAGGCGGGGTTTTTTCCCGTTAGCAAAGCGAAGGAAAAAATAAATCCCGCGCAAAAAGAGTTTATTGAAAGGCTTGTGGATAAATTAGGGAGCTAGTTTGGATTTACTCTTTTTTCTTTTTCTCGGTTTTTTCAGTTTCTGATTTTTCTTCTTTGGTTTCTTTTGATTCTGCTTTTTTAACTTCTTCCTTCTTTTCTTCAGCTTTTGTTTTTTCTTTAACTTCTTCTCTTGACTTTTCTTCTTCCTTTCCAGATTCTTTTTCTTCGGGTTTAGCTTCCTTTTGTTTTGCCTGAGATTCAAAGATTTCTGTCAAAGGTTTTTTACCTTCTTTGACAACTCTGAGGTTTATCTGAGTTATAGCTTCAGAGAGGGTTTCTCCCCTAACTGTTTTCTTTAACCTTAACCCTTTTGGCCTTTGAGTTGAACGCTTTTTTTTCCCTTCAAACTTTTGACGTTTGTGCATTCCTTTCCCATAACTAAGAAGAGCTTTTTTCAATCCTATTCCTGGAACGCCTTCCATTGCGGTAAAACCAGATTTGTCGCTTGCTCCCGATATTTCAAATTCATAATCAGACAAGTCGGGGAGAATTTCTTTTCCGGATATTTTGTTTCCTAAGTTTTTCCCGTTGAAAAACTCGGTTTCAAGTTCTACTTTGAATGTTTTTCCTGATTTATCCGGGATGTTTATTTTAAGTGCCATACTAATTAGTTGAAAATTAGGTTTTTAAAGCTTGTTGGTTGTTATAGTATCTCCGACACTTATAAACAACTATGGTGGAGCCAATATCTCCTTCACCTTTTTAGGATAAAATTGATATTCAATCTGTTTTAAATATCTCTTGAAAACAATGTA
>CAZDCI010000002.1:0-58932 GCA_964503975.1 Candidatus Woesearchaeota archaeon | reverse complement strand
AATAATAGACGTCTTCGTTATTTTAATAGGCTGTGAGTAATTTATGCGCAAAGCCTTTTCCCCGATAAGATTAAAAATATTTATAAATTCAGTTTATTATGTATAAACATGGTAAAAAGGACAGGAACATATATTTTGGTAATGCTTGTTTTGATATTTTTAGTTCCAATGATTCCCGCAGGCGAACTTAAACCGGATTTATCTGAGATTCTTTCTGAAACACCTGCAACTGAAAATGTTTCCGTAATAATTTTGTTTGTGGATACCCCTACTCCTGCAGATATAAGCATTATTAAGTCGGATGGGGCAAGTATAAAGTATCAATACAAAATAATTGATGCGGTTGCTGCAAAACTCCCTGCTCAGGCTGCAGAGAAAATTGCAAACAGGGCCTTTGTTGAATTAGTTGAGCCAGATTACGAAGTAAAATTGGTTCTTGATAAAAGTATTCCACAAATTCGAGCAGATGAAGTTTGGGAGACAGGTCTAACGGGAAAAAATATTGATATCGCTGTTCTTGATACAGGAATTCATGATGAACATCCTGCTTTGTTTGTTGCAAGAGAGATAGATTACACCGGGGAAGGCACTGATGATTTGCATGGACATGGGACTCATGTTGCAGGAATAATCGCTTCCACCGATTCAAATTATAAGGGTGTTGCCTACGACTCTAATTTGTTTAATGTCAAGGTTTTAAATCAGGACGGAAGTGGTTTCGGTTCCGATGTTATTGAAGGAATTGAATGGGCAGTTGATAATGGAGCAGAGATTATCAGCATCAGCTTTGGAGCAGAGATTGATAATTGTGACGGAACAGATTCCGTTTCACGGGCAGTTGACGAAGCCGTAAAAAGCGGCGTTGTTGTAGCAATTGCTGCTGGAAATTCAGGTCCTGATTCAGAGACAATCACAACTCCCGCATGTTCAAAAGAAGGTATAGCTGTTGGAGCAGTTGACGATGACGACACTATTCCGAGTTTTAGCAGCAGAGGACCCACAAGCGACGGAAGAACAAAACCAGACTTGGTAGCTCCGGGTGTTTCAATAACTTCCACGTGGAAAGATAATTCTTTCAGGGTTTTTTCAGGAACCAGCGTCTCATCACCCCATGTTTCAGGGGTTGTTGCCTTGCTTTTGGAACTAGAATCCTCACTAAAACCGGCGGATATAAAAGAGATATTAAAATCAAATGCATTTGACCTGGGTTTGGACGAAAATACCCAGGGAGCCGGAAGAGTTGATGCTTATGAATCTTATCTTTCTCTTGTTAATGTGACAGAAGAGCCAGCAGAAAATGAAACAGAACCAAGCAATGAAACTGAAGAAACACCTGAAGACGAAGAAATAGAAGAGTCCCCGGGTTTTGGCGCAGGAATAAAACCCGGAAATGTTTTCTATGGACTGGACAGGCTTTTTGAGAGAATTGGTTTGGCTTTAACGTTTGATCCTTTGGAAAAAGCAAAACTTCATGTAAAACACAGTGAAGAAAGGCTTGCTGAGGCACACCTATTGCTTGAAGAGGGAGAAACTGAAAAGGCAAGAAAATCTATTGGAGAGTATGGAGAGAGTTTAAATAATTCGAGAAGAATATCTGAAATTGCAAGAGGCTTAGGAGAAAACACAACAACAGTTGATGAGCTTGTTGCAGAGGCCACTTCAATACATTTGAAAGTTTTGGGAGAGATTTATAACAAGGTTCCTGAGCAGGCAAGACCTTCAATTGAACAGGCGATTGAAAATAGTGCGAGAGGCAGGGAAGAAGCTGTTAATGCTTTGAGAGAAATACAGGAATCTGAACAAGAAGAAACAGAAACTGACGGGGGAGATGAAGGAGTTGAAGAAGAAATTGAAACCGAAACCGAAAAACCTGAAGAAGATATTGACAAAGTATTAAATGGACTTGAAGATCCTGCAAAAACCAAGATAAAAGAAGTACAAGACAGAGTAAGGTCAGAAGTTCAGAAAGAAAACTCACAAAGTTCCCGTGGCGGAAGCAGTGCAGGTTCTTCATCAGCAGGCAATAGTGCAGCAGCTTCTGGAATAGGAAAACCTTGATTAAAATTATTTAATTTTTTCTTTCTTATCCAGAACTTTATTGACATCCTTAATCATTAGTTTCAGCTCTTCTTCTTTAATTCCATGCAGTTTGGCTCCTGTAGCAAGAGTGTCGTGCTGTGCAAAATTACATCCCACGCAACGCAATCCGTAAGCCATCAAGACAGGAATTACATCCGGATATTTATCTATAAGCTCGTTGATGTTCATGTCTTTGGTTATTTTGGTTTTCATGATTTAACAGCGTTCGTTAGTTTTTTAAGCCTTGCTGTTTTATAGTTTATTATGAGTTTATTTGGAGGTGATTTTGGAATTTCAGAATTCATAATTGAAAAACTTGGAATGTTTGAAGAAAGTCTTTCAAAACCCGCCCAAAAGAAAATTTCTAATTTTATACGAGATACAGTGATTTTATTTAGTATTGCGGGTCCCGCTTTAACAATCCCACAGGTTTTCAAGATTTATGCAGAAAAAAGCGCCTCGAGTTTGTCCCCGATAACATGGGTTGCGTTTCTTTTCCTTGCTACCTTCTGGCTTGCTTACGGGGTCTTCATTAAAAACAAACCAATAGTTTTGGCAAATTTTCTCTGGATTATCATACATGTGCTGATGATTACAGGAATCTATATGTATGGTTAGGAAATTAGTCGGTAGATTCAGCAAACATTGGTTTTCATGATTTAACAGCGTTCGTTAGTTTTTTAAGCCTTGCTGTTTTATAGTTTATTATGAGTTTATTTGGAGGTGATTTTGGAATTTCAGAATTCATAATTGAAAAACTTGGAATGTTTGAAGAAAGTCTTTCAAAACCCGCCCAAAAGAAAATTTCTAATTTTATACGAGATACAGTGATTTTATTTAGTATTGCGGGTCCCGCTTTAACAATCCCACAGGTTTTCAAGATTTATGCAGAAAAAAGCGCCTCGAGTTTGTCCCCGATAACATGGGTTGCGTTTCTTTTCCTTGCTACCTTCTGGCTTGCTTACGGGGTCTTCATTAAAAACAAACCAATAGTTTTGGCAAATTTTCTCTGGATTATCATACATGTGCTGATGATTACAGGAATCTATATGTATGGTTAGGAAATTAGTCGGTAGATTCAGCAAACATTTTTTCTAATTTTTCTGCTTCATGTTCATATTTTTTGGAATTGAATAGGAAAGGGACGAATCCAAAAAAAACCCCAGCTACCCATGAAAGAGGGAGGAGAAAAAAACCCCATAACGAACGTTCCTTGTATTTTTCTTTATAGTGATTATATTCTTCAATTATGGGAGATTCTTCAATTTCTTTGGTTTTTGATTGTAAAACTGCTGCATTTTCCCTCAATCCATCCCTCATATTTTGCAATTCTTTTTGGGGGTGGTAAGGAATGATTTCGGAAGAAGGAAATTCATTTAAAGAAACCCTATATTCTTGAAACCAAGATTTTTGTCCTGAAAGTGTTTCCCGTAAGTTTTCATATTCTAATATTTCTTCTGTATGTTCGTTAATTAACTCTCGATAAGGCGTTCTCCTTAAATGTTCAATAGAGTGACTCGCTAAAAAACCAAAAGCAACATATGTAAAGGAGGACAGATATGCCATCTTTAAAAAAAATTTGGATTTTTTTATAAGATTTTTCTTTTTGTTTTCATACCAACTTGAAATAGCATCGCTAACATAATCTAGATTAAGTGATAATGTTTCAACATTAGACCTGCAAATGTCCATAATTTCTCCTCTTGAATATCCTTCCTCAGCGAGCCCTTCAACGACCTCTTTAGCTTCAAATTTTGCTATTTGTTCTAAATTCTTTGGCATTTTATAGATAAATTTCAGTTACTCTTTTTTCCAAATCTTTGAAAGTCATTTTTTTCAAGTCCTGTTTGTATGCCACATCTTTTCCGACACCGATTGCCGCTTCTTTACTCTTTTCTTTAGCTTCATCTTTAGTCTTAGCGGTATTTATTATACGTTTATTATACGTATCGACAGAAAAACTTCTGAATACTCCATATACCCTTACTCCAAATTCTTTTCTTTCAATTACATTAAACCCACTCCTACCTCCTTTAATATAAACTTGCCTTTGCGTATCATTTGGGTCACAGTATACAGGTTTTACAACATAATGTCCCTCTTTTGTTTCGTCTATTTTAACCCCCACATCTTTGGCATAAGCTTCCAAATATTTTCTAGATTGTCGATAATTGTTAACACTGTCGATAACACGTTCATCTTTTTTTCCAAGGAGCGTAAAAAATCTAACCCCTCTTTTTAAATAGTCATGTAACTTAGGTTCCACTAGTGAAGCTTTTGTAGAAGAACTCAATTCAGAATACATCTTTTTATCGTCATCATAAGCGTATGATTGTACTATAAAAGGCGCACCTAAAGTTCCGATTGCAGCTAATCCAAAAAGCATGGATAAAAGTTCCATTAATTCATTTTCCATTTTTACTCACTAAAAAATGGTATGCTGAAGTATTTAAAAATTTGTTGTAATATAATTACAACATTAGGAAGATTTAAATACCCTTAAAATTATTTATTTTTATGATTGATGAGCTGGATATCTTAAAGGAGTTGAATTTTGAAGAGCACGAAGCGAAAACTTATTTGGCATTGCTTGAGTTAAGTGAAGCCACAGCTACTCTTATTTCTAAAAGAACAGGTATTGGAAGAGTTCATACATACCAAATCCTTGACAATTTGATAGGAAAGGGGCTGGCCTCACATGTATTGAAAAACAATGTAAAATATTTTTCTCCCGCACCTCCAGATATTTTGTTAAAAAATGTTCGCGAAAAAGAAAAAAATTTGAGGGAAATTCTTCCGAAACTTAAAGCAAGACAAAAAAGAGTAAAGCAAGATACCAAGGTTGACGTTTACAAAGGCAGGGAGGGAATTAAAACAATTCTTAAGGATATCATAAATACTAAAGAAGATTTCGTTGCATTTGGGGAAGAAGGGAGATTTCAGGATGTTTTACCTATAGATATAGAAAAATTCCTTAATGAAATGGTTAGAAACAAAATACATGAAAAGGTTTTGGTTAATGAAAAATTAAAGGGCAAAACTGTAAAGTCAAAAAATTCTGAATTTAAATTTCTGCCAAACGAATACCTTACAAAAACAACAACAGTGGTTTACAAAAATAAAATTGCAAATTTTATCTGGACAGATCCTTATTATGTTATTTTAATAGAAAACAAAGAAGTTGCAAATTCTTACAGAGGATATTTTAATACGTTATGGAAAATTGCCAAAAAGTAATCACTCGCTTTTACCTTTCAAATAATTCTCGTTGACCTTTTCCCAGTTGACAATGTTCCAGAAAGCCTGTATATGATTTTATGTTTGCCATTATATCGTCGTTATAAATGTATTTATAGAAGTTTGTGTAAATTATTGTAAGATGATTTCTGCTGTAGAAACAAGGGTGAATGCATATAATTTTATGTTAAAATTGAAGAGAAATAATGTGCCTCAAACAGAATTATTAAAGAGAGTTCAAGATAAGTTTGGTTTACCCTATCATACTATGTATGGATGGTATAAGTACGGTAATTCTCCTTTTGGAAAAAGAAAATTAGAATATAATAAGGAATTGTTTTATGTTTTGGGTGCTTTGTTAGGAGATGGTTGTGCCTACCATTGGAAAAAACAGAATAAATACATGGTAATTGTAAGTGGAGAAAAAGAATTTATTGATAAATATTCAGATAAACTTTTAGTATGTATGAAAAGAAGGATTAAGGGATATCCTGAAAAAAGTAAAAACGTATGGCATCTTAGAACATGGAATATTGAATTGTATCTTTTATTAAGAAATACCAGAAAAGATTTAGAATCTCTGAAGAATTTATTTAAAACGAAAAATCATGAGAAAGCCCTACAATTTATTGAAGGATATTTTGATGCTGAAGGATGTGTTAAAATAATAAAAGAAAAAGTAAGAAAAACTCCAAAAATATGTTTAGATATATGTAACACAGACTACTCTATTTTAGAGGTAATTAGAAAATTATTCAAGAGACATTTTAACATTGAAGCGAGGTATTCAATTCAGAAACCTAAACTCCATTGGAATGGAAATAAAACCTCCTACCATCTTAGAATTTATAGGAAAGAATATATCCAAAGATTTTTTGATAAGTTTCATACTATAAAATTAAAGCCAGAAAAAGTTTCTTATGTAGAAAATTGGCTTAATAATGGAAAATGATTATTCTGCCTTAGCTTCTTGATAATTTTTTTCAACTTGCTCCCAATTGATTATATTAAAGAAGGCATCTATATACTTAGGTCTGTTCCAGAAATACTTAACATAGTATGCGTGTTCCCAAACATCCAAACCTAAGACGGGTTTTTTACCTTCACTAATAGGAGAGTCTTGGTTTGTAGTGGAAATGATTTCAAGCTCACCATTTTCATTAACGACAAGCCACGCCCATCCTGAGCCAAATTGTCCCGTTGCTGCTTCGGCAAAAGCTTCTTTAAATTCATCTAGTGAGTTGAATTTTTCTTTAATCGCTTCAACAACTTCTCCTTGAGGTGAAATTTCTTTTTTTAGCAAAGGCCAGAAAAAACTATGGTTTAGGTGTCCTCCGCCGTTATTAATAATTGCTTGTTTTTTGTCTTCAGGCAAAGCGCTTAAATCGTTTAAAAGCTCTTCAACAGGCTTGTCCTCCAAGCCTGTATCTTCCAAAGCAGCGTTTAACTTTTTAACATAACCTGCATGATGCCTGTCATGATGAATTTCCATTGTTTTAGCATCTATGTAAGGTTCTAAAGAATCAAAATCATACGGAAGCTCAGGCAATACGTGTGTCATTTTAATTTATTATAAATAGGAGAAGAAAACAAACCGAGGTTCGCTTTCTTCAAAGCGTCTCACATAAAGCGAGACAGTGTCCAACCGAAGTTAGACATATTTATTATGGAATTATTAGTTTATAAGGGTTTTGGTTCTCGGTTTTTAAAAATCACTCTTTCACAAAAGTCAAAAGAATAATAGCAATGAGCGAGATTGTTGCTAAGTAAACAAACATTGCGCTGTAACTGATGTTCCATATAACTCCTGCAATTACTCCGGCAGGAATTGTTATCAATCCTGTCAAGAAGTAGTAAAAACCAAAAGCCGTTCCTTTCATTTCGCTTGCTAAGTCAGAAACAAATGCAACCATGTTCGGCTTGGTTATTGCATACACCATACCGTAAAGAGCAAAAAGTCCACCAAAAACAAATAAGTTAGTCACGTAAATGAATCCTAAGGTCATGAAAAAGAAAAGCAAAAATCCAGAGAATAAAACTTTTTTTCTGCCAATCTTGTCAGAAAGGTTTCCAAAGGGAATAGAGAAACCTGCATAAAACAAACTAAACAAGGCATACATTGCCAAAGGCACAATAAAGTTTCCTGAGAGCTCTTCTGCTCTTAGAAGCAAAAACATATACAAACCGAAGTTTGCAATCGTGAAGACAGATGCGACAAAAATAAAATATTTTAAATTTTTATCCAATGAACCCACGCCTTTAAGCAAATTCTTTTTAGATTTTTTGAATTTTGGTTCTTTAACAAACAAAACTGGGACGAGCGAAAGCGTTCCAATCAATGATGCTAAGAGGATTATGCTTTTGAAATCAGGTTGGAATTTCCAAAACAAAAACAGCACAATGAGGGTTCCTAAAACTGCTCCGGAAGTGTCCATCATTTGCTGTAAGCCGAAACCATGTCCTCTTTTTTTCGTAGAATCTGAGATTATTGCATCTCTTGGGGCATCACGTGCCTTGCCAAACCTTTCTATCGAAACAAAAGCCACAACTTGTTGCCATGTCGCCGCAATAAGAATCATAAATCTGAATATCACCGAGATGAGATAACCCATAAAAACAAATTTTTTTCTTTTTCCAGTTCGGTCGGAAACCCACCCTCCAAGAATTTTTAAAATGCTTGAAAGGCCTTCACGCAATCCAGAAATGAGCCCTATCGCAATTCCCCCTCCGCCAAGAGCAACAATATAAAAAGGTAAAATAGGAGAAATCATATCGCTTCCAATGTCATTGAAAAAACTTGAACCTCCAAGGAGTTTTACGTTTTTCGGGTTTTCATGAAATCTTTTGTGGTTTTTTAAATGGTTCTTTTTTTGCCCCTTTTTCATACTTGTTTCAACATATTTTCATTATTAAAATTTGTGGAACGCCCGGAAACTACTCTGATAAAACGCCCGGATCTGGATTCGAACCAGAGAGCCCCGAAGGGCACGGTGTTCTCTTCCCCTAAAGGAAGGGTTAGTGTAAGGGAAACCTAGAGGTGTCCCTCATTCGAGACCGTTGCATTAGACCGCTCTGCCATCCGGGCTTGGAAAAAAGAAAGAATTATGTTTTATATTTTTATTCTTTATTTATTCTTATAGCTTTTCCTTTAACAACGGCGTCAGCTAGTTTCTGACGTGCTGAATTTAGAATCCTTGAAAGTGTTGACTGAGAAACTCTCATCTTTTCCCCCGCTTCTTCTTGCGAAACTTTGTTTAAATCAATCAATCTTATTGCTTCAAACTCTTCCAAAGAAAGGGCAATTTCATCTAGCTCATGTATTCTTATTCCTGCAGGTTTGAAATAAGAAGAGTTAGGCCGGCCTCTTACTCTTCTTCTTTTTCTTGGGCGGGGCATTTTGTTTATTTTCTGTTTCGGAATCTTCTTGGTCTTCTGCCGAAGCCTCTTCTTCTTAGAGGTCTGTCGGATGCATCTTCATTAGGTTTTGCATCTTCACAGTTTCCCATTTGTCTTCCTGTTCTTGGACCCTCTCCGTCAGGACCTATTCCGTCTCTGTTAGGCATTTTAAATTTCTGTTGTTTTACGTTGTTTAGTTATGAATACATATGCATAATACTTTATAAATCTTTTGTTTTGAATACATATTCATACTTCGGAAGAACGCCTAGACCAGAAATCGAACTTGGACGTCCGAAAGGACCTTGAGCTCGAACCAAGTGTAGTATCATTGTGCTATCCGGGATTAATCCTTAAACCCTAATAATCTTTAAAAAAGTTGTTTTAGTTCACGAGTTATGGAGTATGGCTTGCTTGAGGAAACGCCTTTAATAATAAAAGCAGAAAACGGAAGAATTGTATCTGCTCAATCTAGTAATAGAGAACTTATGGATGAATTTTGGAAATATATCCATACGGATAAAAACGCAAATCGGTTTGGAGAGGCTGCAATAGGAACTAATATTGGTTTGACAGGTTTACTTGGAAATATGTTGCATGATGAAAAATTCCCCGGCGTGCATATAGCAGTCGGAGATCCTTTGGGAGAAGACACGGGAGCTGAATGGAAAAGCGATGTTCATTGTGATATGGTTATGAGAGATTGTGATGTTTATGTTGATGGAAAAACAATAATGTCTAAAGGGAAATTTATTCCTGAAATTTTAGGAGAATAAGTATTGTTGTTTAAAATTCATGTGGGCACAAAATTCTAAATATATAAATTCGTGCCCACACAGACTAAATATCAAAATCTTGTAAGTAGAAAGTGGATGCGCGTGCCGGGACTCGAACCCGGGCCACCTCGTTTTTACTTTTCACCCTTTTTACCATTTCTCCTGAAAAGGAGTTAGTAAAAGAACCTTGATTGTCAGTTCCTCAACTTCTCCAAAGGGGGGGTTACTATAAGGGGAACCTTGGTGCCCCATATTGGCAACGAGATATTCTACCACTAAACTACACACGCATATAGGAATTAAAAAACCGTGTTTTTTATAGTTTTACATTGACTGAAGGTTTTGCGGATCGCTGGCTTTAAAGAGACTCTCTAATCCCCCCATATCTTCTTCTAAAATACAATTCATAGATAAAAGTACCTGGTGGATTGTTGAAGGATAAATAACAAAAGATTTTGAAGAATTTACTTCAACTCCTGCAGGATTACATGAAAAAATAAATAGCCCGTCGTAATCTCCATCGTAATTATCAATCCATTCCTGCACACTTTCTCCGATTTCAGAGCTTTCTTCATAAATGTAAATATCTTTACCATATTCTTTAGAAGAATCTCCGTGTGCAGCCAAAATTCTTAAATTAATCGGGTGGGGAAATCCTAGCAGATTAATCACTCGATAGGCAATTTCAAAACTGCTTTGTAAAGTGTTTTCAATTATTTCATTTCTGAATAATTTGTTCGTTAAACGTCCCCTTCGGGTTCTTAATCTTTCAGAATACTTTTTTAATTTTTTTCATCTAATTCCAAGTAACTTCCCGTAATATCAATATCCCCCTTTAACGTCCTAATAGTTTCCATTCATTTTTTTAGAGGAAGTCATTTTTAAATTTAACTAAACGCAACCAAATAGTTTAACACACCGGCAAAACTAACCCATAAAAAGTAAGGCACAAGAAGCCACGACGATGTTTTGTTTATTTTGTGTGTTGCGTAAATCATTGCAATTATTGAGAGCCATAACAGCAAGAGTTCAAAAAATGCGATTACAGGCTGTTGCAAACCAAAAAAGAGGACGCTCCATAAAACGTTAAGGAAGAGGTTTATTCCGAAAACACTCCCAATTTCTTTTCTTTCTATTTTTTTCTTGGAATTTGTCCATGAAAGGTAAAGTGAAATAGCAATCAGGAAAAATAAGATATTCCAAACAACAGGGAAAACATAATTTGGTGGCGTGATTTCTGGTTTGATTGATTCATACCATTCAGAAGCTGTTACAGGAGAAGTAAAAAGACTTCCTGCAAAAGCGACAAGATAAACTACGACTAAAGAAACTATTAGTATCTTCCAGTTTATTTTAAGTTTCATTTTTAGAATATGGTCCCACCAGGAGTCGAACCTGGGTCTGCTCGGTGTAAACGAGACGTCTTAAGCCGTTGGACTATGGGACCGCGATTAAAGAAATAAGAGAAGAAGAGCTTTTAAGTTTTTCTTTCAAAATTAAAGGTTAGAGAATCAATGGATTAAGAATTGATTTTTTTTACTATCTATTTCTGCGACTGAATCAAGGGGGACTGTTATTTGAGGGTCTGTATGACCTATGTCCGCCCCATAAAGAATAGGGAAATCGTATTCTTTTGTGTTTTTTATGACTATCTCTTTGAATTTGTTTATTTCTTCTTCAGAACATCTAAAGGGCCTGCCAACGATCAGACCTTTTATCTTTTTGAATATGCCTGCGATCTCTAGGTCGGCTAGTTGGGCATCAATCTTTGCTAAGGATTCTCCTCTCGAGAAATCTTCTCCTTCTGGAGTTTCAAGGAATAATATTTTACCCTCGTGATTTGGCCAGTATTCAGTTCCTATCAAATGGGTTATGGAATGTAAACATCCTCCTATTATCTCTCCTTTTGATTGTCCTTCTCTTAACCATTCAAATCCTGTGTTTTCTTTCATTTTTCTAGCTCTCTCAAGATCCTTCTTTTGACCCCAATCAAGAATCTCGTCAGTCCACTCTTTGGAAGCTTCAACTTCCCCTATTTTTCCGTCCACTAAAGCCTTATTAAAATATTTAATCGTGTAATCGAGCGGTTTTGGGAATTCTCCTAATTGGGTTAAAGCACAAGGACCGTAAAATGTTGAAAAATCACATTTTCTATTTATTGCATAATGCAATACACTAATGTCAGAATATCCACAGAATATTTTTGGATTTTCATTAATTTTTTCAAAATTGAGGTATTTTAAGGTTTTGTTTATTGTGTTTCCCCCTATTTGAGAGATTATTGCTTTAACCTCTTTATCCAGAAAAGCACTCATGATATCTTTTGCTCTGTCTTCCGCAGGAGCGGACTCCCATCCGTTTATTGTTCTAGAACAAGGAAATTCTTTTATTTTATATCCTTGGGACTTTAAGAACTCTATTGCATTTTCCAATCTGTGTGGAAAAATTGCAGATAATCCAGCAGAAGGAGCAATTAAGGCAATAGTATCACCTTTCTTTAATAGTCCAGGGTATTTTTTACTCATAAGAGATCCAGGATCCTACTGCTTTTAAGTTTTTCTTTCAAAAGTTTTATAAGCCTTTAATCTTAATTCTTTTTATGGCTAAACATAATGCAAGAAAGAAAACCAGTCAAAAAGATTCCGGAGAAATTCCCGGAATGAATCTTGACAATAATTACTCTCCCAAAAAAGCAGTCATGCCAGATACTTCCGAAATGCAAAAGAAGCTTGATGAGACACGCAAAGAACTGGACAAGCTTAAAGGAGAGATAGTCAAAAAATATGGTTTTGTTAAGGCAATAGGTATCTTGCCCCAGCAAGCAATAAAAAGTTTTGTTGAAGATGAAATAGGAGAAAATGTTCCTGAAGAAGAGCTGGAGAAACTCCAGAAAAAAGTCCATCTTTATCTGATTATCCCTGAAGAAAAATTCAAGGAGATTCCTAAGGTAAAGAAAGAGATGGTTGAAATTGCAGATAAGTCGGACCAGGATGTCTGGATTTATCTCAAAACTCCTGTAGACATTTGGGAAGCGTGCATGGACAGCAAGTTTGACCTCGTGAATTTTATTGGTTTGTCTTATCCTTTACATGATACCGGAATTCTTTCTGCGTTAAGAGTTGCAGAGATTCACAAAAATCTCGTGCTGCAAAAGTTTGACAAGTATGTTGTTTCTTATGTTGTTGGAGGGAGTCTTGTGAGAGGAAACGTTACAAAAACTTCAGATGTAGATTCTTTTGTTATTATTAATGATACTGATGTTAAAAGGATGCCGCGCCTGGAATTGAAAGAAAGGCTGAGGGGTATGATTTATCAGTATATCTCGGAAGCTTCAGCTCTTGCAGGGATAAAGAAAAACATACTTAATGTTCAGATTTACCTTTTGACTGATTTTTGGGAATCTGTAAAAGATGCACACCCTGTGATGTTTACTTTTATAAGAGACGGTGTGCCTTTGCACGATAAAGGTACGTTTTTGCCGTGGAAAGCTTTGCTTAAAATGGGACGTTTGAAGCCTTCTCCTGAAGCTATAGATATGTTCATGCGTACCGCAGAAAAAACCGGGAAAATGGTTGAACGTCGTTTATTGGATGCAATGGTTGATCTTTATTACAAGGTTTTAAATCCATCTCAGGCTTTAATTATGCTTTATGGCTCCCCACCACCAACACACAAAGAAACTCCTAAACTTATGGAAAAGATATTCGTTGATAAAGAAAAAATGCTGAAAAAGTCCGAAGTTATGGTTTTAAAAAAACTTGTTAAAATGTTTAGAGATTATGAGCACAATCCTAAAATTACTGTCAAAGGCTCTGAAATAGACAAACTTACAAAAGATTCTGATGCTTATCTTAAACGTCTTGAAAAACTCAGGGAAGAGATAGAGAAAAAAGCTCACGAAAAAACTATTGAGCAGCTTTACGAAGATATTTTCAAACTCCTTGAAGCCATTATAAGAAAAAAGACTCAAAGCACTCTTGTTAAAGAGTTTGAGAATCTTGTAAAAGAAGGCAAATTCACTCAGCATCACTCAAGAATTCTTAAAGATGTTGTTAAAGCCGAGAAAGATTTCAAGCAAGAAAAACTTAAAAGTCATGAAGTTGATAAGGTACGTAAAAATGCCAGTATTTTAATTAGCGAGCTTATGGAGTATTCACAAAGAGCCGAGTTAATGAAGCTTGAAAAATCGCGAATGAGAATAAAACACAAAGATAAAGGGAAATCTGAAATTGCTGAAGTTTTGCATACCAATGATGCAAGCTTTTTGTTTGCAGAGAATAAAGTGAAAAAAATCACAAACAAGGTTGAAGACTCGGATATGAACGAGGTTTCAAAACATGTTGAAGCTCAAAAAACTTCAGGAAAAACAGGAGAGGTGCAAGTAAACCCTCGCGTCTTTGAGTTGATTGAAAAAGAACTCGGAGATTTTGAAATAATTTTGTAAATTATCTTTCCGCGATTTCCCAAAGAAATTCAAAATAAAGCTTATAACTTTCTGCCAATTCTTTACTTTCTATTACAAATATAATTGGCTGCTCTAGCCATATAAATATGGCTAACTTTTCTCCATAGATAAAGGTTGTTGTATAAGGAGAAATTGTTTTTTCTGGAAGAAACTTTTTTTCAGCATAAACACTATTAATGTATTCTGTGCCCTTCAAAGACTTATTCACTATCATTCTGTGCTTTATCTTTAATTGCTTTTTTCTTTTTTGGAAAAACTTATAAAAAGAACCCATAACCTCGCCGAGCCTTCCGCCTCTAGAGCTAAAAGTGTCATAAGATTTGTGTTTTAATACGTCTTCTAAAACAGTTTTTGCTCCACCAACACCATAATAAATGTGAGCTTCTTGCTTTTTTCCTGCAACTTTTTTTATTTCATTCATTTCTTTAATGACATCTTTGGTTTTTGCCTTGAGCTTATCTAATTCTGACTGTTTGCGCTCTATTAAGTCTTGAAAATAAGAAGGGTCCACCGCTTCAAAGTATTTTGTTTTACCTTTAATAATATAATTCACAAGTCCTTTTTCCATAAGCCTTTTCAGTGCGTCATAAACAGTAGCTCTATGCAACTCTGTTTTTTTAATGATTAAACCTGAAGATGTTGAGCCCGTCTTTAAAAGAGCTAAATAAACGCTTACTTCTGTTTTGGTCAATCCAAATTTTAATAACTCATTTTCCATTGTGTTTTATGTTGTCATATAGTATGACTACATATTTATAAAAACTTCGATTTCAAAAAATTTTCATGGATAAAAAGAAAAAATATGCTTTGTCAATAACATTTATTTTTTTAGTCGCACTTGTAACAGTTCCTTTTATTTTAGATTCCGGAGGAACTGGAGAAGCCGTGCGAGAAAATAGAGTCAATGAGGTGCACATAGGATATCTTCCCATAACAGCATCCTTACCCCTTTTTGTAGCCAAAGAAAAAGGCTATTTTGATTCCCAAGATATAGAAGTAGAGCTGGTTAAGTTTGAATCCAGCAACTTAATCATGGATTCCATTATAAAGGGAGAACTTGAAGGGTCCGGAAGTGTCGCATTTAACACACTTTTTGCTATAGAAGAAAAATTTCCGAATCAGATGGAAGTAATTGATTCTAATGGTGAAACAACAGAAAATTTTGCGAGTTTTGTTATAGTTAAAAACCTGTCTGAGATATCAGAACCTAAAAATTTAAAAGGAAAAACACTTGTTACAGGGCCTGGATTAGCAGGAAGAGCCATTACAGAAACTTTTTTAGGCAGAATAGGGCTGACTTTAGATGATGTAAACCTTATCCAGGTGAAATATTCTTTGGTTCCTTCTACATTTATAGAGGGAAGTTCCGACGCTGTTTTCATCTGGGAACCCTACGCGACAATTATTCTTGAAAAAAATACAGGGAAAATTTTAGTCAAAGGCCCAAGGCCAAAATATGTTTTAAATCCTTACCCTGCTTCTGCTAGCACTTTATCTTCTAAATTCATAGTAGAAAATCCCGGGGTGTCTAAAAGATATGTTCTGGCAATGGATAATGCGGTAGATTTTATTAAGGAAAACCCTGATGAAGCAAGAAAAATTCTGATACAATATACTTCATTATCTGAAGAAATCGCTATGAAAAGTAAACTTTATAATTATTGGAAAAACAGTGAAACAAATGCTAAAGGGGAAGTTCAGGCTTTTGCTGATTTGGTATTTCAATTAGGCTTAATCAAGACGGAAGTTGATGTGGGGGATATGATATATAAAATCCAGGAGTAAATTCCCATGTCTCAAATAAATATAAAGAATCTTGTAAAGAATTTTCATAAAAAAGGCGAAACTATCAGAGTTATTGATAACTTGAATCTTGATATAAAAGAGGACGAGTTTGTAGCTTTTTTTGGACCAAATGGTTGTGGCAAGACAACTCTTCTATATCTCATAACAAATATCTACAAGCCCGATAAGGGTAAGATAAGGATCAAACCAGAAAGAAGAAAGATGGGATTTGTCTTTCAGAATTATTCGGAATCTCTTCTTCCCTGGAGAACAGTGTCAAAAAATGTTGGCTTTGGATTAGAAGTTGAAAAGGTTCAGGCTAAGAAAAAAGAGAAGATTGTAAATGATGTTTTAAAAAAACTTCACCTTAAAGAATATAAAAATCATTATCCTTACCAGCTTTCTGGGGGACTTAATCAATTAACAGCTATTGCTAGAGCTATTGCATATGATCCCGATTTTTTCATTCTTGACGAGCCTTTTTCCTCATTAGATTATCAAACCACAAGAAAAATATGGCTTGAGTTTTTGAAGGTTTGGAACGCTACTAAAAAAACTACTTTGTTTGTTTCTCATTCGGTTGACGAGGCTGTTTTTCTAGCCGATAGAGTGGTTATTTTATCAAAAAGACCATGCAAAATAATCGGAGAAGTAAAAATAAATCTTCCAAGACCAAGAAATCTAGATATGTTAAAAGGAAAAAATTTCTTTAGTTTAAGAAATGACGTCTTAAAGTATTTTGATGAAGGTTTAAAATGAAAAGATTATATTCTTTGTTTCTCGTTCCTTTAATTCTTATTTTAGTTTGGTATTTTATAAGTTTTTTCAGCATTGTAAACCCTTTACTGCTCCCTTCTCCAAGCATTGTTTTTTCTAGAATAATAGAGTTTATCCTTAACGGAAGCATTTTTCCGCATGTTTTTGCAACTCTTGGTAGAACATTTACTGGCTACTTGATGGCTATAGTTATAGGAATTCCTTTGGGTTTGATTGTTGGATATTATGAAAAAATATATAATTATGCGGAATTTATAATTGATTTCTTTAGAAGTGTTCCTGCAACAGCCTTACTTCCTCTATTTTTATTGTTTTTTGGTATAGGAAATAAATCTAAGGTCGCAGTGGTTGTTTTTGCCGCATCACTTATAATTGTTATCAATACTATGTATGGGGCAAGAAATATAAAAAGTCTAAGGATAAAAACGGCAAAAGTTTTCAAAGCAGATAGGCTTACTCTTTTCAGAAAAATAATTCTTCCTGATACATTACCATGGATATTCACAGGTTTGAGGGTGGCTATATCTTTGTCTTTAGTTTTGATAATTGTAACCGAAATGCTTATTGGAACAAAAACAGGCCTGGGAAAAATCATAATAGATTCTCAACTCTTATACGAAATTCCTGAAATGTATGCCGCTATTATTTTAACAGGAGTAATTGGGTATGTCATTAACCAAGGAGTTCAGATTACTGAAAAAAAAGTTGTTCATTGGGCTGGAAAATGAAGACTGTTTTCAAGAGGAGAAGTTTTATAAATCAAATTTCTTGATAATTATTATGGAAGCGAAAATACTTAACTTCCGTCGCGGAAGACATACTGTTAAAGAGAAGCATTATTTAATTGAAGTTCCAGGAGTGAAGAACAGGAAAGATGCTGAAAAGTTTGTAGGAAAGAGCGTTGAATGGGAAAGTCCCGGGAAGAGGTCGAAAGTGATAAAAGGGAAAATTTCAGGCGTTCATGGAAATAAAGGAGTTGTCCGCGCGATTTTCGAAAAAGGTTTGCCCGGACAGGCAATTACAGATAAAGTTGAGGTGAAAGAAAAATAAAATGGTACTTGAAAGAAAAGTAATTTTAATAGATAAAATAACTAAAGAAGGCAATGAAGATGGAGAAGTGGTTCCTGTTTCTCAACTAGAAGAAGGAACCTATAATGTGAGGGTAGATGATATTGAGGGAAAACCACCCACAGTATATAAGAGATTGGTCTTAAGCGAATTAAGAAAGAAGCTAAAATCTTTGGAAACAAAAGGCAGGTTTGTATATGTTGCAAGTACCAATGAAAAACCAACCCAATAAATAAGATGGCATTAAATACAATAATTCAAAAAACAGACATAAGGAAATTAAATAATACTAAAACATCAAAATGGCATTAAGAAAAGCATCATCTTATTCAAAAAAGCGCGTGGTTCCTTACACACGTGTAAGCAAGAAAAAAGGGAAGTCTTACATAAAGACAATTCCGCAACAAAAGATTGTGAAATTTACAATGGGAGACAAAGAGCTTTACAAAAAAGGCAAACTACCCCACCACCTTATTCTTGTTGCTCAGGAAAAAGTCCAGATACGTCATAATGCTTTGGAAGCTTGCAGACAATTTGTTAACAAAAAACTTGACAAACCTTTATCAGGACAATACTTTTTTAAAGTCATAACTTTCCCTCATCATGTTCAGAGAGAAAATAAAATGCTTACGGGTGCAGGAGCTGACAGGATGCAGTCAGGGATGCAGCTTTCATACGGAAAATCTTCGGGAAAAGCAGCTATTGTGAATAAAGGAAATAAGATATTCATGATTGCTTTGGCAAATGAAAAGGCGGTTACTTACGCAAGAAAAATCCTGAAACAGATAAAATCCAAGCTTCCGGGAAAATACAAAACAGTCCATAAACGTCCAGGGGAAAAATAAACCAATCTGACAAACTCCAAGCGCTCTTATATTGTTACTACTTACAAATTACTATTAATAGAAAGATTTATAAACCCCTTATGCGTGTGTTTTGTAAGTTAAAATGACAAACAAAGAACAACCAACACCTGAAGAAAGAGAAAGACATAGAGAATATGCTTTAATGAATTTAGAAGATTCTGGATTTGAAGATTTGAGATATTTAGCAGTTGCCGACCGAGTTGAATCTGAAGATCAATATGGTCCAAGCAGCAAAGGTGTTTCTCATCAAAATCTATACCTTCCTTCAGTAACTTCAGGAGATGTTAACTTTTATAGTCCTGATGGAAATGAAAGAAATGTTCTTGGCATGGCTTTTGCAGATGCTGTCGCAAAAAGCGAAGGAAGATATAGTGAATCCATAACAGGAAGAGACGTCCTTAAAGCATCTTCAAGAGTAATACAGAACTCTCTTACATATGTTAAGGTCGGAGATATTGTCCGATTAATTGGTAGTGGGGTTGATTTAGGGGAAATTAATGATGAATATGTATACGAAGTTCTAAGATCAGGATCTGAAGAAGAAAAGAAACAAATTCAAAAATTAATAGGTGCTTACATGAAACACTCCGATAGCAAGGGTCTTTCAAAAGCTTATGATAGACAAGCATCTGCTATTAGTGGTGGACTTGAACAAATCTTAAAACCCAAAGAAGAGTAATTTTTTTCGGTTTCTAAAATGAGACTTAAAGAGCATAAACCAAGCAAGTTGAAAAAGCTGTTAAAAGAGCCTTTGACTTACATCCTGCCCTTAGGTGTTGGATTGGTTTACTGTGCAGGAAGCTTCAGTTTAGGCACAAAAAACATCACACAGTGGGACGATGTTTGGAGAGAAAGAACCGAACAAATAGAAAGGGGAGAAAGAATTTACAAAAGACTTCAGGAAGATGTTGTTGAATGTTATGATTCTGACGGAGATGGTTTAGAACTTGGAGAGTTAGCTAGACTTTATGAAAATGCGGGAGTGGATACCTATGTAATTGTGGGTAAAGGGCAAAGCAATTTCGCTTTCCATCCTGAAAGGTTAAATATATTTCAGCTAAGAAAAGCCTTTAATGCGTGTGATTTGGAAAGAATGGGAATTGACATAAGATAATTTTCAAAACTATTCCACCATATCCTTAACTAATTGAGCCATAACACTTAAGAATTCTTCAGCGCGGTCCTGCCATTCGTCTATCTCCACGCCTTTTATATCTTTGATTTCTCCATGTGATATTTTTTTGTGGAGCATTAAAACATCTCTATACCAGACAACGTATTTCATTTTGAGCATTTTATTGTCAACAAAGGTTTGTTTCAAGTCTATCGGAATGTGTTCAGGAGATGCGGGAGGAACGTTTGCAGCAATTAAAGCAGCGTGTGCAGAATCAACCATACTCCAGTAAACACCCTCTATTGAACTTAGTTCAGCCACCTTGCTTCGCACTATGTGCTGAGGAGCTCTCTGAAGTGCAGAGTAAATAGCTTCGGGTGTGGCTTTTATTTTTCCTTCAATGAGAAGCATTTTCAACGGCTCAAAAAATCCTGCAAGGTCAATCATCGCCTCGCCGTATCTCAAAATATTAATCACTACAGGGTCTCCCCTCATCAAATCTTCCCACCATGTACTCAACTTGACGGTGTTTATGTGAAGGCTTTTTTGATACGGATTTGATTTAATCAGTTTTTCAAGCTCTGTCCTATACCAGGCTATTAACTCTTGATTCCACTTAACTGTCACATCGTCAATAATCAAAACAATATCTATGTCAGAACCAGAAACATCGGTATTTTTTGCCGTAGAGCCGAAAAGAACCACAGATTTAAGCATCTTGTCAAACCTTTGGTATGCTTTAGTCGCAAAATCCATTGCTATGTCTTTCTCTTTTTTGAACTTAAGTGTAGGGTAATCTTTCACGTTTTTCTTAGATTTTTTTGATTTAATCTTCTTAGATTTTTTGTTCTTTTTAGATTTGGATTTTTTGTCTTTGGATTTCTTTGAAGAACCCTTACTTTTCTTTTTCTTAGATTTTTTCTTTGCCATTTTTATTATTTAATCACTTTTACGAAAAGCCATAAAACACCAGCACTTATTCCAACCAAAGCCGCCGATAAATCGAAAGTGTTGAAAAAAGGAGTACCCAAAGCTTTCATAAAAATCATGATGTATATTAACAAATTCACTAGGTTTATTATCCAATCTATAACCAAATCTCTCACCATTTATCATATTAACCCTGTATTATTTAATATTGCAATGATCAAAAGTATTATTGCTATAATTCCTAATCCTAATGTAATCCATTTTAAAATTTCTAAACCTTTGCTTTTTTTCTTAGATTTTTTCTTTGCCATCTTATTCTTTTATTGAAGTTATTTCTACTGATACTGAAAAAATTAATGCAAGGAGGGATAAGCTTATGTCCCCCGCATTAAAACATGCAGTATTTAAGGCCTTAAGCCCTATAAAGGCTATGACTCCGAAGCTAAGGAGATATGATAGGATTCTTAACGAACCTATATTAGATTACTCCAAAACCTCTTAAAGCTAAAGCCAATATTATTAATATCCCTATTATCCAGAGTCTCCTTTCTTTATATCTTCCCCAAAAACTTTGTCTCTCCATTTAACCTCTTTTGTATCTTATTATATATTTTAGAGTATATAGTTTTTAATTCTTTTTATTTGTTTAAATTTCTAATCCCTTGAAATCACTCCATCTGTCTTCCTGACATTCTCGAGCCTTGAGCTCCCGGGCGTTGGCCTCCAAGCTCTTGAGGCAACTGTGAAAATCCTGCGCCAAAAGTTTCATAGTTTGTCTGAGGAAGCATTTGTCCGTAGCCGCCAAAATAACCTTCTTGTAATTGATTTGTTTGATTCCAGTAAGGAGCCATTTTCATTCCGTAAATAGGAGAACCTGAAGCTTCAAGAACTTGCTGGAAAGGTGGTGATTGAAAGTGTTGCCACCAATGCCCTGCCTCAATTATTTTTTTAGCTTCAAATCCTTTTTTCCCGAGATTTTCCATTATTTCCTTCATAGGAACGTTTCCCATTCCCATAGGCAACTCAGTATGTTCAAATCCAAAATTATCTGAAAGATGAACCATCTTCAAAACATCTTTAACTTTCTCTGATTCTTTAACAATGTCTTCTTCTTTGTAACCATACTTCCTGAGCATATTTATGTGTCCTACATCCCATGTTGCGCCAATAAGTTTTTCAGCCTCTTTTTTTGCTTTGCTTTTGGACATTCCTTCTTTTATAGCATTATCAACGAATTTTTTCCTCGACTCCTCAACAATATTTCTGACATCTTCTCCTGTGCTTAAAGCATGAGTTGCAGGAGGATTTTCAATATTCAAAATAGGAACGTTTTTTCCTTTAAGTTTTTTATATGTTTGGAAAGCGGCATTTCCGAAAGTTTCAGCTGTTCTTCCTTTTGTGTATTCTTCTAAAGGAACCCACATTTCTGGAGTCATGCTTTTTTTCTTTAAATCCTGAACGAGATCAGCCATTGCTTCTGCCAGAGCCCATGGGGTTTTATCTTTCTCTATTTTAGATTTAAATTCCTGGTTGACTTTTTCAAGTTGATTTCTTTGTTCAGACGTTCCATACTTATACGCTGCACTAAAGAAATTATTTGCCTGTTTATGAATATCTTGAAGATAGCTATTAATAACCTGAAGTCTTCTGAAGGCTTCTTTTTGGGGTGGTGAAAGATACTTATAGTCCCCTGATTCCACTTTTTTCTTCAAGTCTTCGTCTTCGTAAAAACGTCTGAGCAAAGGTTCACTTTTTTTGATAATCTCATCCGCCCTTTCTTTATTAAAAACAATTTGATCTATTTTGTTATGCCATTCACTTTCATTCAACACGCTTCTTTCTTCTTCAGGAGCTCTTATCTCTGCTTTTTTTAAATCTGTTCCGGGATAATATCTCTCTTCTTTCTTCAAAGGAGCAATTTGCCCTGAGTCACGGTTGACTACCAAAAGCTTTTTGTATTTTGTGTCTTTTCCTTCTTTTTTCAGCTTCTCTCTTTCTTCAGGAGGCAAAAATTGGCTTCCGGGAATTCCTTCTGAAGTGTGGAAATTAACTGGAATGTTTCCATCAGGTTTGAGTTCTTTGGCTCTGAGTAAGGCATCCATAACTTTTCTTTCTGCATTTTCCCTTTCCATATCTTCAAATCTTCCTTGCTTCGTAAATCCTGCAACGTCCATTACAGGGCCGTGCATAGAAATGTCTACTCCTGTCAGCTTTGAAAGTCTGTCCACCTCTTTTAGATGTTGTTTTGGCATAGAATCAAAAACTTCCGGAGAAACTGCAGTGATATCTATTTGTTTAACTCCTGTGGAAAGCTTATCTGAGGTTTCTTTCAGTATGTTTGCAGTTCTTGGATCGGTGGAGAGAGCTAAACTTCCTGCAGAAACATGTTTTCCCCCGTAACTTGGGCCCGTGTAATTTGGCTTTAAACTTGAATACCCACCCTGATAAATATCGCTGATAGTATAATCACCTTTTTTTGCCATATTTAAATCAGGAAAATTTTGTTTATATAATTTACTTATGGTCTCGCGCTCGGACGGTCAGGTTCGTATTTTTCATACTTACGTTCTTCCTGCTGAAATGGGTCTTCTCTTCCCGCTTTTCTAGGGTCTACTCTTTCTGGTTGCGTCCTTATTTTTTCTGCAGTCCATCCACCTCCAAAAGAAGCTTCCCTCGACTGAGTAAAAAACGTTTCTGGACTTGGAGCGTTAAATCCGGTGACATTTATTCTTTCTTTCATAGGGTTAATTCTTTGAGGAGATGCCGAGATTTGTTCTGAAGGAACATATCTTGTTTCGTTTTCTTCATTCTGCGTATTTGAGGGAATATAAGTAAATTCATCCGAATCTTCTCCAGACTGACTTCCAACAGGTGTGGTTCCACCAGTCCTGATAAATCTCGGACCTTCCTGTTCTTCTGTGATTTCTTCCAAAACAGGGGCTTTCATATCTAAAGTTTGCATTCTTTGAGTAAACCGGGAAAAATCAAGATTTTTAATGTCATCAATTTCTTCAATATTTAATTCGGTTTCAGGTTCGGCGTCTTCATTTGCGTCTTCGCTTTTTTCATCTTCAAGAGCCTCTTCCAGTTCAGACTCTTCCTCACTTTCTTCGTTATTTTCGTAACCTTCAGCGTCTGAATTTTCTTTTTTTGTCATATATACTTAAGAACAGGGAAATATATAAATCTAATTAACTTAAAGGGTTTATGGCGGAAGAGCTTGAAAGAAGGTTTTTGGTTAGAAATCTTCCTGATAACCTAAACGAGTATCCTTCTTCTGAAATTATTCAAGGATATCTGCCTTCTCCTGTCCCTGAAGTTTTGGAGCTTAGAATCAAAAAGAAATTAAAAAAAGAGGGGGAACTGTATGTTTATACTTCAAAAATAGGCCAGCCTCCTGGACGGCTTGAGGCCGAAACAGAAATTCCCCACGAATACTTTGAAACCCTGTGGCCTGAAATAATCGGATGGGTAGAGAAAACAAGATTTGAAATTCCGGTATGGAGGTACACTGCTGAGCTGGATATTTTTAGCGGGGGTGCTCACGAGGGAGTTATGGGGCATAAAACACTGGAAATTGAATTTGATAACGAGATAGAAATGGAGATTTTCGTTCCTTCCGAATGGTTTGGTGAAGAAATTACCGGAATAAGAGGTTTTGACAATTACAATCTTGCTGTTCAGGGTTTTCCTAGGTTTTCTTAAAAGTCTTAATTTGTAAAACAATTAAGTGTAACTGGGCATGTCGTGTGCCTTTTTGTATATGTCAAAGAACTTGAATGCTAACTCTTCTGCATCATCACCTGCCAAAGGACGGATGTATTCTTTTTCCGCGTAATTTTCTTTTTTAATTGTTACAGGACCTTTATTTCCCTCTAATTTCCCGCCTTTTGATTCTTTATATTCAGAAGATTTTTTTCCATATCCTCCGAGCAAAGCCTTGAAGGGGTTTGAGTCATCACTTTCTTCTTTGTGTGGGTGAGGTCTTTCACGTTCTTTTTCATTAAGGAAAAATTCAATCTCTTCCTGCATGTGTTTCAAGCTGTCTGAGGTTGCTCCTTCAATTAAACGTAAAACATCTCCCAAATCACTCGCGTCAAGCTCCTCATTCAGTTTTTCAATTTCCTCTTCATTAAGTGCATAAGCTTTGAAAGTTATTTCAGCGCGGCCCCCGAAAGCGTAATGTGACTGCTGACTGACACGCTGAGGAATTCCCCTGAATCTAAAATCTACAAGAACACAGCTGTAATAATCTCTTTGATTTAGTTTTTTAACTTCTTTAGGAAAGTTTCCTTCTTTTACTTCATCTTCTACTTTTACTTTTTGTTTTCCAAGCAAGGTAAGTTCCAAAAGTATCGTATTGAAAGCTTTAACCATTGCAGGCTCTCTTCCCTGAGGCTTGTTTTCAAGCTGATGAGCAGCCATTAGGTAAGGTTTAGCCCAGCGTGAATAAAGTTTTAAGCTGTTAACTTGGCTTTGCAAATAATCTCTCTCAAGCTCATATCTTTTTCTTAGCTCTTTTTCCGAGTGCTCAAGCCAGTCATTAAACTCAAGAATCCTCGGGCGCAAAATTCGTTTAACTCTGTCATTTAAATCTACTTTATCAACATCTTTAGGGTCTTTGACAACAAGAAAAGCGTCAAGAAGAGTCTGAAAACCTGCCTGTCCTAAAGCCATTGCTTTAATGCTTGAGTTTCCTTTATTCATATCTACCTTGTCCAGCCAGACTTGTTTCAAAGAAAGTCTTGCTGCCTGCTTTTTGTCTTCACCTGGGGCATTCAAATCATCATAATGCTGCAAACGGATTCTGAATTCTTTCAAATCATAAATAATGTTTAACACTGAGCGCAAGACGGTGTTTATGTCTCCCATTATTTTTGAAGCTTGCTGCTGCATAACTGTGGCTCTTTGCCCCAACTCCGAGAAATGCCCCGAGCCGGGAGATGAAGAGAAGTTATCTATGAGTTTCTCAACATCCAAGTCAAAATCGTTCATCAAATCTAAAATAAAAAAGTAAACCGGTTCAAGAGTTTCAGAAGCAGAATCGTATGTTAAGGTATGCTCATTCAAGGGTTTCTCTTTAATTTCTTCGGCAGGTATCTTTTCAGCAGAACTGTATTTTTTCAAAAGCTCTTCTCCGTTTTCGGCATACGCTTTAGGATTTACTTTTCCAAGAATCTGAGCAATTGTCGCGACCATGGTAAGACACCTACGGTTTCTTGACCGTCAACTTCCCTCCTTTTACATAATTAACAAACATGGTTTCCTCTTTATTATAGAAAGAAGTTTAAGAGTTTAAAAAATGTTTCTAATTGAAAGGTTTTTAATGGTTAGTTGAGTTAGTTACCCATCTTCAAAGAATGAGTTAGTTACCCATCTTCAAAGAACTCGCTCAAGAAATCATTGTCAGTTTCGGCATCGTCATAATCATCAAAAAGATCTTCTTTACTCTCTTCTTCCATGTTATAAGGTAGAAAACATAATATATAAAATTTTCTTAGGCAATTTTCAGCCATAAAAACTTTATAAAGCATTTTGACTTTTTTAAGTCATCAAATGCGAATGAAAAAATCAACAAAATTTGTTCTTGAGATGTTCAAAGGAAATCAAAAACAAGTAACTAAAATAATACTTGTCGCCACTGTGGGAGCGCTTCTAACAGTCGCTACTCCTTACATTTATGGTAAACTTTTTGATTTGTCTATTATTCCTGGCACAAGCATAAATATTCTTTTATCTTTAATTGGTTTATGGCTTGTCTTAAGTCTTTTTTCAACTTATATTTCAAATATGACAGGTTATATGGGTGAAGTGTTGGGAACTAAAATGTCTCTTGAATCGGAAGCGGAAGCATATTCTCATTTTCTTACTTTACCTATTTTATTCCACAAAAAAGAACAAAGGGGAGAAGTATTACATAAAATCTCGAGGGGTTCCTGGAGATTACAAGATATAGTTTCCACAGTTTCAGACATTCTTCCTCAGTGGCTTATGCTGGTATTTTCCCTTATTGCTATGCTCATAATCCAGTGGCAACTTGCGGTAATCCTTCTCTTTTTCTTTTTTATTTATGCGTTAATTACTCTGAAACTTGTAAAACCAGAACTGAAAGCGAGAAGAAGGGAACATAAGGTGTTTGAAAAGCAATATGGAAGAGTTTATGACAAACTGTACAATGTGTTTTTAGTTAAAAATTTTGTAATGGAAGAAAAAGAAAAAAAGAGATTTTTTAGGTCTTTGGTTGGCAAAACTTTGCCTGCGGTAAAAAAAGCTGCAGAGAGATCAAGAAAGCTATCTGTTGTTCAGGGAATAATTTATAGTATCAGTTTTGTCGCCGTTTTGGGAAGCGCTATTTTCTTTTTGAGGAAGGGAGATATAACTCCTGGAGAATTTGTGATGTTTTTTGGGTATATTAACTTGGCGTTTGGGCCGCTGAGATTTTTTGGAAGCATTTATAGAAAATATAAAAGAGCAAACGTTGCCATAGACAGATTCCTGAAACTAAGGAAAATTTCTCCGGAAGAAATGGAACACGGAGATAAAACTCTTAAGGAAGTTAAAGGAGAAGTTATTTTTGAAAATGTTGATTTCGGATATATAAAAGATAAAAAAGTCTTAAAAAATATAAATCTCAAAATTGAACCTGGCGAGACTGTGGCTTTGGTTGGTAAAAGTGGGGTAGGAAAAACTACTTTAGCTGAACTGGTAATGGGATACTATCAGCCAAATGACGGAAAAATATTTCTAGATGGGGTGGATATATCTAAATTTAAGCTGAAATGGTTAAGAGACAAGGTTGCCACAGTTCCTCAGGATATTAACTTGTTTAATGATACACTTCTTAAAAATCTGAAATACGCTAATCCAAAAGCGACCAGGAAAGAAGTAGTGAAAGCTGCAAAGGCTGCTTCTGCGGATGAATTCATTAGCAAACTTCCTAAAGGATATGACACAAAAGTAGGAGAGGAAGGCATTAAACTTTCAATGGGACAAAGGCAGAGAATTGCAATAGCTATGGCTTTTCTCAAAAATCCTAAAATCCTCATTCTTGATGAGCCTACCGCAGCACTTGACGCCGAATCTGAGAAAAAAGTTCAAGAAGGCATTGAAAAACTGATAAAAAATAAAACGACTTTCATCATCGCGCACAGATTTTCCACTGTGAGAAACGCAGATAAGATTGTTGTTTTGGATGAGGGAAAAATTGCCGAACTTGGAAATCATAAAGAGCTCATGAAGAAAAAAGGAATTTATCATAAACTTTACACACTTCAAAAAGGATTGGACTGATTAAATTATTCCAAACCACACGTAAATTTAAAAATATCCTTCTCTTTGTTTGTTTATGGCTTGGTTTAAGAAGAAAAAGAAAGTGGTTGATTTAGGTGAAAGATATAGGAAGCAGCAGGAGATGCAGCGACAGGGACAAGAGTTTCAACAAACACAACCTCAAAATCAGGCTGAGGGACAAAGTCAAACTCCCTCTAAAGAGAACACTGCAGGATTTGCAATGTTTGATTCTCCTCAGGCACAAACATCTCAAACTTCTCAGGATTCTGCAGGAACAGATTCGGGACAAGGATTTGTTGATCTTTCAGACTCAATGGGAGAAAAGAGAAAACGACTTGCCAAAAGAATTATGGAGATGACAAGCAAAGTGGAAAATCTAAGCAATCAGCTTTATCACCTGCAGCAAAGGATTGAGGTTCTTGAAAGGAAATTAGATGTTGGTAGGTATTGAAAGCGCCAAGTTTATTAATGAATTTTTCTTAACATATTTAATGGATGTGGTTTATTCTCATCATGCAAAAAAGAGGCTCAAACAAAGAGGTATTGAAGAGTGGGAAGTTGAACATCTCATAAAATATCCTTCATATACAAAAAAGACTTTTGATGGGAAAATAGAGGCGGTTGGAGAAATAAAAAACAGGGAAACTAAAATAGTTTACGTGAAGAAAGAAAATTATATAAAGATTGTAACAATGATATAAACATGAAAATTGAGTATGATAAAGATGTTGACGCAGGATATATTTATTTAGTCAATGAAATAAAAGATGGTGAAGCCGTAAAAACCATAGAACTAGATTCAAATATAATTCTTGATTTTGATAAAGACGGGAAGCTTTTAGGCATCGAGGTTCTTAATGCCAGCGCAGTTCTTAATAAAGATATATTAATGAAGGCTTCTGTTAATTAAGTTTATTAATGAGTTTTTCTTTTTTTGCGTATGATTCCGGATATAGAATTTAGATATTCTTTTGTTTATAGTGAAATGATTGACGAAGACGACAATCCTAATGAAAAAAAGATTTATTCTTTCATGGAATCTCTGGAAAAAGAGTGGAATAAAAAAGGGAAAAATGTTCTTAAAGAAATTGGAAAAATTAGTGGTTTAAAGTGGCAGGAAAAGAAAATTATTTGCTACGTTGTTGAAAAAACAGTTCCCTTTTCAGACCCCTTAACTCTTCCTATTTATGATGATTTAAGTTTTGCCATAGACATCCTGACGCATGAGTTAATCCACCAAATTTATATCCAAGGAGATAACCTTAAAAAAGCAGAAAAATCTTGGAATTTTTTCAAGAAAAAATACAAAGACGAGAATTGGAATACTATCATACACATTCCTTTACATGCAATGCATTCAAAGATTTACATTGAACTTTTCAGGGAAGAAAGATTAATTAGAAATATTAATAAATTTAAAGACATACACGATATAAGCGCGCATGGAATATAGTCAAAGAAGAGGGTGCAGACAACATTGTTAGAGAATTCAGAAAGAGGGTGCTCAAAAATTAAACAATTCCGATTTGATATCTATCTTCATAAACGATATTCCCCATTTTTCTTTTAGTTTTTGCGTTGTAAAGCTCCCTTTTATTGCCTTTAGTTTTCCTGAAGCATATTTTTTTAATTCTTTTAAATTTTTTCAAATTCAGGAGCTTTTTATTTAATTTAAAAGGTGTCTTTTTCTTATTTAACATTTCTTTATGGAGTTTAAACAAAGTTTTTTCATATTTTTCTTTTCCAGCTTCCTTAAAATAAAATTTAACTCCTTTTTCCATCTCTTTATGAGGAAGCCATGAAATCTTTTTATTTATTCTCTCTGTCCACTGCCGGTGTTCCTTTGCCCAGTTTTTTCCAAACCTTTTATCTGTTTCTTTATTAAATAAAATAGGTATCGCACTAAAGATACTCTTTTTACCATAAAGATATCTATAATAAACCTCTTTTTTCATTCAGTTAAAAAACTAACTAAATTTATAAATTCTTTTTGTTTCTTTGTGTCATGGAAATAGAGACTAAAAGACCTATTTTAAGAAAGTCCACAGGAAAAATTCACGACGAACATCTTTATGGATTGTTCAAAAAAGACTGGAAAAAACGTCTTCCTGAATTGAAGAAAAAATTAAATGCTAAGATAAAGAGGTTGAAAAATGAAAAACCTTGAAAAAATAGCTAAAGCCTACGCGTTGAAAAACGCGCTTGCTTACGACGGAAAGGCTCAGCCAGGAAAGGTTATTTCTGCGCTGTTCAATGAAGGTTTGAAAAAATCGGAAGTTTCCAAATACTCAAAGAAAATAAATGAAATTGTTTCTTCGGTAAATGAGCTTTCAAAAGAAGAACAGGAAAAAGAGTTTGAAAAATTTGAGAAATATGTTTCCGAGAGGCCTGAAAGAGAGGGTTTGCCTGAGTTGCCTGACGCAAAGCAGGGAAAAGTTGTAATGCGCTTTGCCCCTAGTGCTTCGGGACCCATGCATATAGGACATGCCTTGACGGCAAGTATTTCATTTCTTTTTGTTCAGGAATATAAGGGAAAGTTTTATGTTAGGATAGAAGACACAAACCCTGAAAATATTTATCCTAAAGCTTATGAACTTTTGAAAAAGGATTCCGACTGGCTTTTTAAGAAAAAAGCCAGAGTTGTAATTCAATCAGATAACATGAAGACTTATTACAAATACGCTGAAAAGCTCATCAGGAAAAAAGCTGCTTATGTCTGTACTTGCTCTCAAAAAAAATTCAAAGAACTTATAGATAAAAAGAAAGCTTGTCCGTGTAGGGAAAAAAGCCAAAAAGAAAACCTTTCAGACTGGAAAAAAATGCTTTCTAAAAATCCAAAAGATAATTTCAAACCAGGGGAAGCCATTTTAAGATTTAAAACCCCTAAACCAGGAGTGGCCCATAAAAATCCTGCGATGCGTGATTTTCCATTGGCAAGAATTAATACTGTAAAGCATGCAAGGCAAGGAAACAAATACAGGGTTTGGCCTTTGATGAATCTTGCTGTAGCTGTTGATGATATAGAACAAAGAATGACACACATCATTCGTGCTAAAGATCACAGGGATAATGCTGAAAGGCAAAAGATGATTTATTCTGCTTTAGATTTGAAAAAGAAGTTTCCATGGGTGGGTTTCTTAGGCAGGGTGAAGTTTAAAGACATGAAACTTTCAACAACCGAATTTAAAAAAGGAATCGGTGAAAATAAGTATTCTGGCTGGGATGATGAAAAGCTTCCAACCCTTGTTTCTCTGAAAAAACAAGGCTATCGGTCTGAAGCTTTCTGGAAGTTTGCCGAAAGAATTGGATTGTCGGAAAATGATAAAGTAATTGAAAAAAAAGAATTTTTCAAACTTCTCGACGCGTTTAACAAAAAATAACGTCTGTTAAAGAATAAAAACATTTTTAAATTAGACTTGGCTGTTTTAAGTAATAATTAAATGATTAAAAGGAGGATGATGGAAAACAATAAAGGTTTGTCGGCTGTCGTTACGACGCTTATTATAATACTGCTGGTTTTAGTTGCCGTGGGAATTATATGGGTTGTTGTGAGGAATGTGGTTGATACAGGAGCCGAACAGATTGATATAACTTCCAGGTGTCTTGCTGTTGATTTAGAAGCGGTTAGTGTTAATCCTGTTTCAGGAGAAGCAGGGAACTATACTGTCACCTTAAGAAGAAGTTCAGGTGGCGACACAATAAGTGGTGTCAAACTGAATATGTTTAACAGCACAGAAAATAGTGGTATTCTTGAATTTGGGGTTTCGATGGATGCGCTTGATACTACAACGCAAACTGTTGAGACAGGCGTCACAAACGCTAACAAGCTTGAATATACCGCTTACTTCACAGACGCTTCTGGAAATGACCAGCTCTGTTCACAAACAGGAACGTTTGAATTTTAATTTTTATTTTTTATTCTAATTCTTGATCTTTTTACTTTTAGTTGGAGGTTTTTGGGTTAATTTCTGCGCGTAGAAAAGTTTATAAACAAAATCCATTTAATTATATTATAATGGTTGATAGTTAAGAGGGTTGCCCTGCTTAACTGTAGGGAATAGTAAACCCTCTCTATCTTTTTAATTGATTATAAAATGAAGGTGATGATTTTTATTGATAATTCTAATTTTTATAACAGTATAAGATGTTTGCCTTTTGGAAAAAAATAATCAATAGTTTTATAAATAAAAATCTCCGCTAAAAATAATGACTAAACAAGGTAAGTGTCGGCATCATTAGAAACATTTCTAGCCGTAGCCTTGCAAATTCTAAATATTCTTTAAGTAAGTTTTTTATACCTTTTTCTCCTAAATTAAATTGTAATGGTGGTTGTAGTTCAGTGGCAGAACGTGCGGTTGTGGTCCGTAAAACGGGAGTTCGATTCTCCCCTTCCACCCTTTTGAAAGGAAGTTTTTTGAAAAATGAATGTTAAATTGACCCAATCAATTAAAGAAGATTTGCCTGTCATTTCTGAGATATACAAAACAGAATTTTCTAAACCTCCCTACAATGAGAATTGGACCGATAAAATAATGAAGGATAAAATGGATTTCTTCTTTGATAATTTTGACACATATACCATCAAATACAAAAATGAGATAGTCGGATTTATTGTCGTTAACCCTTTATTCATGTGTCCCGGCGATGTTGCTTTTGCAGAAGAAATAGCGATAAAAAAAGAGTTTCAAAATAAAGGGATAGGAACTTTTGTTTGGAAAAGAATATTTGAAATTTACAAAAATAAGGGTTTCAAAAAAGTTTTAGGAATTGCTTCTAGAGATGGTAGAGCAATGAATTTATATAACAGAATAGGTTTATTACCGAGTAAAAAGGGCGTGCTTTTGGAGAAAAAACTTAAATGAAAACAGTTAAAGGCTTTCGCGACTTCATAGGAAAAGATGCAGAAAAGATAGAGAGAATTAGGCAAATTTTAAAAGAAACTTTTGAAGCTTACGGGTTTGAGCCTGTGCAAACTCCTGTGATTGAGCAGGAAAAGTTTGTCCAAGGTGACAACGCAGATGATGAGGCTGTCTCGGATATATTTAAGCTTAAAGACAGGGGTAAACGCAAACTAGCCTTGAGATATGAATTTACCTTTCAGCTTAAACGTTTGATGAAAAATCAAAAGCTTCCATGGAAACGTTATCAAATAGGACAGATTTTTAGAGATGAGCCCGTATCTAAAAACAGATTAAGGCAGTTCACCCAGGCAGATGCTGACATTATTGGAATAAGTGATGACGCGCCTGCAAGAGACGAGGCAGAGATTCTTGCACTGACGAATCAGGCGTTTAAAGAAATGGGAATAAAGCCTGTTATTTTGGTTAACAATAGAGTATTGCTTGATGAGATTCTTGAGTTTGAAAAAGTTGACAAAAAAAAGAGGGCCCAAGTTCTTAGGGAAATTGACAAGTATGATAAAATTGGCGAGAAAAAACTTAAATCAATTTTGAAAAAATATGATGCTGAAAAGTTTTTAGATGATATAAAAAAAGGAGAAAAATTCTTCAAACAATTTTCAAGCTATAAAAGAATAATCAGTTTAATGGATTATTGCAAGCAATACGGTTTTAGGGTTGAGTTCAGCCCGACAATTGCTCGCGGCCTAAGTTATTACAATGGAAGCGTTTTTGAGGTGAAAGCTCGCGGAATAAAAGAGACAGTTATTGCCGGTGGGAGCTACGAGTTTAATGGTAAGCAATGTACTGGAATAAGTTTTGGATTGGAGCGTTTGGCTGAAGTTTCTCAATTGGAAGCTGAGAAAGACAAAACTCTAATAATTTCAATAGGGCAAGACCGCAAGGCAATAAAACTTGCTGAAAAACTTAGAAAGCGCGGAGAAGTTGTAAGTATTTATTACGGAAAACCAAGCAAGGCTCTTGAATATGCTAACTCGTATAGCTACAAAAAAGTCATCTTTCTTGGAGATAAAGAAGTGAACCTTTTGAAGCAGGGAAAGGTTAAGATGAAAGATATGGCTTCAGGGAAGGAGAAGTTGGTTGGGCTTTGATTGCTATATTGAAATTTAAGATAATTTTTTATAGCGTGTTTTTTTGATTAGTCAATGGAGGATATTATTTTTGAGGTTACAGATAAAACCAAAAGGAAAATAAGGCTTACAAAGAAGCAGTGGAGACATATTAAGGCCTATCATCCTAATGTTGAAACTCCTGATGAAATTCATGAAACCCTTAAAAAATCAGATAAGATTACCTTTGATGAAAGAGAAGATGTTAATAATTTCTATAAATATTTCAAGCATAAAAAACAAAAATCAAAATACCTTAAAGTCATCGTTAAGTATTTAAATGGAGATGGTTTTGTAATGTCAGTGCACTATGCTAGGAACATAAAATGAATGGGCAAATGAAAATATACTATGATGAAGAAGGGGATTTCCTGGAGATATTTGTAAGAAAAGGTGTACCAAATTATGGGGAAGAAATTGCTCCGGGAATAACGGTTTTCAAAGATGAAGATACTGACGAGGTTATTGGAATAGGTATATTAAACTTTAGGAAAAAGGCAAAAAATTTGGATGAAATAGAGTTTAGCCTTCCATTTGAGATAAATTTTTCTGGTCTGAAAGGTTAAGGTGAAAGATATGGCTTCAGGGAAGGATAAGAGTATTGCTTTGTGAAATTTACACCAAAAAAATATTCCAATAATTATTAATTAACTCAGAAGCCACATACTGGACTAAACTAAAGTAGTTCTCTGTTTTTGCTTCCCTAATAAGACTATTATCTGCTTTTTCTAAAGCGTCAAGATATTGTTTTCTGAATTTTTTTCTGATTATTAAAGGAGGATAATTATTCTTTATAAGAATGTAATTTAGTAACATTCTGCCAGTCCTTCCATTTCCATCGTAAAAAGGATGGATTTTTTCAAACTTGTGGTGAAACAGGGCTGCCAAAACCAAAGGATGAAATTTACTTTTATTTTTGCTATACCACTCTAAAAGAAGATTTATATCTGTTACAACATACTTTGCTGAACTTGCCTTGAACTTAACCCTTAAAACTCTTACATCTGAGTTTCTAAAACCTATTCTATTATCAATATTTTTCATCAATTTTTTATGAATATCTATAATAAAATTTTTGTCAATTTCTTTTTTTGAACTTAAAATTTTATAGAAGACACTTTCTGTATTTTTCAAATCATGAATTTCCCTTAAAGTCCTGTTTTTTGGAGTTAAACCTTCTTCAAGCAAACTTTTAGCTTCTTTCAAAGTAATTGTATTTCCTTCAATAGAAGTAGTATTATAGGCAAACCCAATTAAAAAATATTTGAATAAATCTTTTTTTGTTAACTCGTGCTCCCTGCCAAATTTTTTTGTGAAATGCTCTTTGCAGGCTTCTACTTCCAGAAGTTTTTTATCTAAAAATTTATCTTTTTTCAACTTTAATTTAGCCACTTTCTCCAGATAGTAATTGGAATCAAGAAAAGATTTGATTGTGTGATAAGTTTTCCTTATTTCTTTTTTATATTTTTTAGAATTTTCAATATTCTTTTTTACCTCGTTAAGATTGCTTCCAAGATAAGCCAGATCTTTTACAACTATTTTATCTCCTTTTCTAACTGATGCCCTTAGATAATAATAGGGTTTTTTTCCAATTGTTTTCTTATAAATATAAACCATAAAATATCTAGGAATAGGTGCTTTATAAAGCTTACCCTTTACAAATACTTTTTATAATGTAAGGGGTAAATGTTACATCAAAGTGGTTTTCATCGACGACAAAGAAGTGAACCTCTTAAAACAAGGAAAGGTTAAGGTTAAGGATATGAAAACAGGGAAGGAAAAGTTGGTGAAGATTTAGAGAGATTTTACTGGCCTCAAACTTATTTCTAAATTTGGATTTGAATCCATATCTCCTCTTAATACAGCTCCTTCAATTCCGGAATTTACACAAATATCAACAACACTTTCCAAAAGCATACCATCTTTAGAAAAAGTCTCGTAAGCACCAAACTTGGCCTCCTGGATACCAGAATCACCAATACTTACAGATATAAATGGATTTGATGGTTGAACAGCTATTTTAGGTTTGCCTCTTACTATCAAATATCCTGAAGTAGGGTTCATTTGCACCCAATCGTTACCAAAAAAATCTCTTAATCCTGTATACACTATTTCTAACGTTTCATTAGTTTTAACCGGATCAACATTATATGTTGGAATGCTAATCCTGACTTTTCCCGCGTATGCCCCTTCATCTCTTTTAAAATGACCGTCCACGCTTTCAAAAGGAGTTGGTAAAATTGCTTTCCCTAAATGAATTGTCCTTGCAATCTCTTTGGGAGAAACAGGTATCTCTTTTTTATCTTTCCATTCTTCTCCTGCTTTTATTTGTTCTATTGCCTCCAAATAAAATTGGTTTTGAGGGCTAACTGTTCCTGGCTCTTCTAAACATTCGTATATATGTGGCAAATCCAATCTCACTTTCATGAAAATTTAAGAAAAATCCTTTTTATAAACATTTCTCTTATGTCACCACTTAAAAGAAATTAGATTTATTCTAGATATTATATGAAAACCGGGAAGGAAAAGTTAGTTAGATTCTAAATCTTTCTTTATCTTTTGCATTTGTTTTTTTAAAACAGGCAGGTCTTCTTTAACTACTTTCCAAATCCTGTCAGCATTTACCCCAAAATAAGCGTGGCTTAGAATGTCTCTAAATCCTGCTATTCCTTTCCAGGAAACGTTTGGATATTTGCTTTTAAGAGACTGCGGAATATTTTTTGTTGCTTCTCCTATGATTTCCAGGCTTCTCGTAATGGCGTTTTGCTCTAATTTATTTGATTTAAACCTGTTTTTATCAAGTCCTTTAGAAAAGGATTCTATGTCTTCTATGTTTTCCAAAATATCGTTTATAAATAAACTAACGTCTCTTTTCATATTATTTTTACCTCTTCATTTAAAATGCGATTTTTTACCAATGGTTTAATTACAGAATATTCCACAAGATCTGCTTTTTTCCCGATAGCTTCCTCTATCTCAATCTTCAACTCTGATATATCTAATAAACTCATGTTTTTTTTTGGCTGAATCAGGATATCTATGTCGCTGTCTTTTCCCTGCTCTCCCCTCACATAACTTCCAAAAATTCCTGCTTTTTTAATGCCGTAGCTTTTGAGAATTTTTACGATTTTCTCCTTTAACTTTTCAAACTCCTTGCTTCTTTTGTTTTTATTCAAAGAAGCATCTGCTTCTTTCTCCTTTTTCTCAAGCTCTGATTTTGAAAGATTTTTTCCAAGATATATTCTTTCTTTGGAAACCTTTTTACCTTTTCTGATAGACCTTACTCTGTAATAATACTTCCTGCCGTTTCTCTCTTTTACCTCAGTATACGCCATAAGATATGTACGTCTACAATATTTATAAATGTTGGGATGTAGACGTGCAGAGTATGAGGGAGAAAAATAGGGGGAGAAGTTGGTTTGGGGTTGAATTATTAATTTCAAAAAAATCTCGCAGGAATTTTAAATACTTCCTTCAGCGACATTTTTCTTCAAGTTTTCCTATGTCCAAACCTAACTTATCTTGAATTTCTTTTGGGATTTTTTCTTTATATCTTGGAATTAATTCATCGGCCAGCCTGCGCACGGCTTGCTTTTGAGCAACTATGCCGTTAGGTCCTTCATAATCTGCTCGTTTCAAATCAAACTCTGCTTTCTTGATCTGATGATAAAGCCTTGCTACCTCACTGACTTCTTCTGGCGTCAGCAAAGTTGTGAAGACAGGAATTTCGGACACAGACCTTACACTAACAACACTGTACCTTGGGCTAGGATATGCACTTTCAGCTTTCTCTACCGCATCGTTATGGTTTTCTGCCGAAAGTCTTATTTTAAATTTCGGACGCTTTCCAACAGGCAAATCCGAATCCTCATACTCAGAAAATCCTACTTCTATAAGATACTCATAATGTGTTGATATCTGGATTCTTTCCATCACACTTTTACTTTAAAAGATTATTTAAATATTGTTGGGATTATAGTGAACAACAGAAAACAATATAAGTTGTTTAAACATGTTTTTTCTATGAATATAAAAGACGCCCAGGATTTGATTAAGAATTTTGACGAAGCTCGCGGATGGGATGATAGCTGGGATTTAAAAGATTTGATGTTAAACATAACGGAAGAAACCGGAGAGCTTTGGAGTCTTGTTAAGTGGATTGGAGATGAAAAACAGAAAAAAGTTATTGAAGAAAACAGGGATAAGGTTCAGGATTTTTTAGGCGATACAATGTTCTTGTTGTTAAAGATAGCAAACCAGACAAAAACAGATGCGGAAAAAGGTCTGGAAGAAACCTTAAACGAGTATGAAAAAAGAATGCCTCCTGAAGCTATGAAAAAAGTAGGTCATGCAAATCCTCTCGCAGGAGGGGTTGATGATAAAGAGAAAGGGTGATGTGAAGTAACTTTTTTATAATCACTTAATTTTTATTTCTCAATGGAAATCCGAAAAGCCAACGAGCAGGACTGTTTGCTTTTGGAAAAAATATTCGGTGTTTTGTACAGGTCCAAGTTAAGATGGTCAGCCGGCAAAATACTGAAAAACATCAGACGTGGAAAAAAGAATATTATATACTAGAGAATACAGGGGCCATAGAACTTGAGTTTACTAATGATAAATGTGAACTGGTTGCGATAGCAGTTAATCCCAAAAGAAAGGGTTACGGCTCAAAATTACTACATTTCGCAGAAGAGTTATCCAAGAGAAAGGGCTGTAAAACAATTTGGTGTTACACTTTAGATATTAACAACGCGACGGAGTTTTACATTAAGAAAGGATGGAAAGAGGAAAAACACATTCCGGAGTTTTTCGATGGTCATGGCTGTTTTAAATTCTCGAAGGTCTTGAAATAAAAGAATTTTTAGTGGTCAATTTTTACTTTCTATATCAATCTCACGCCAGGAAACGCCAAGCATCTTCAGCACCCTATACTGCTCACGTGAAATCTTAAAAACTTCCTCATCATCATAAACAAAGCACCGAATTGGCCCGTAAGCTCCCATAGCATCTAGCGCTTCATAGCCTTCTTCGTCGTCCAAAAAGGTCACAAGGTGTGTATGGGGAATCTACTCGCCTTGCGGGAGCATTCTAGCAGCGTGATAAATTCTCTCTTTGTGCTTTGGAAAGGCAGCAGCTAAATCCTCTATGCGGGTTCGGAATGGAAGTCGCTTGCCGGTCTCCCACTCACACACAGTCCCTTTGTTGGCGCCGATTCTTTCTGCTAAATCGGATTGCCGATAGTTACGTTGTGTCCGAATTTCTTGCAACAGATTGCCGAATTCTAATTTTATATCATCAATTTCTTTAGGATTGAGGGGCAACAGCCTAGCAGCCATATACAATCTTTCTTCATAGTCGGGAAAGTGTTGTGCCAGTTTTTTTACATACGTACGTGATGGATTTTTTTCATCAATCTCCCATCCTGAGACTGTACTGCGCGCGGTACCAATCTCCTCAGCTAGGTCTCTTTGGCTATACCCATACTGTTCTCTAATTTCTACTATCAATTTAGCAAAACTTTTTACCATTTTTTATCAATAAAAAACAATTTAATTTGAAGCCCTCCTAAAACCAATATCCTCTAATCTTCTGATTTTACCTTCAATGTGTCTATCAAAAGCTTCCCTGTGATTAATTTTTGTGATGAATTCCATTTTTTTCTCATACTCTGCTTCGTCAATAAAATGGTCCCTGAACCACTGCCAAAAAATTAAATTCTCTTTGTTTTCTCCCTCTTCTTCATAGGAAGAGTATTTTACTAAATCTTCGCCATCTAAAATCAAACCATTTTTTGGTTCAATTCCAAACTGTTCTCTGATTCTATCTGCAACAAACCTGTCTCTTTGAGACAAACACTTTTCGAATCTTTCATAAAATTCTTCATACCGGATAAATACATCATCATGTTCTCCTGAATTAAACAAACTTTCCTTTGCCTTGCCCATAGCATATAAATATCTTCCCCAGCCGCCACATCCAAAACGTCCTAAGAACAAGCCATCATACAGTCTGAAAGACTCCTCATCAAAAGAAGCTATCCAATAAGGATGCCTGTCTCCGTCAAAAAAAACTTCCTTGGAAACTTCATATAAATAATAAAAGAAATCTTCAAACCAATGATACAGGGAATCACCACCATCTAAAACGGCCTTAATTTCTTTATCACCTTTAAATATACTTTTCCTTTCTTGAGATACCTTGTAAAGTTTAATTCCTTCAACTCTCTCTGCTAAACCAAGTATTTCTTCAAAAGAAACTTCTTCTGTTGTCATTCTATTATTAGTTTTAATATTTCCTCCCTAATTTTTTATATACTCTAAATTTAACCCCTTCTGCATCCAGATATTCAATTGCTTCTTTGGGTAAGACAATGTCCTTATGATTGGGACTGTCCCATGGGACCCCTCTTAGCCTTTTGTCATTCCAAAGAAGATCTATTGCTAATCCAAGGTCTTCTCTGCTCTGAAATTTCAATCTGCGAAGCTCCTCTTCAAGATAAGAATGAAGGTGGGGTCTCCACTGATATTCTTGGGTTGGTGCCTCTGTCTCTTTTGACTCTGCTTCTTCAAGGGCTTTACCTTCTAAAGCACTGCGTCTTAATACAGTTCCACTTAATCCTACACTTAAAACAGACGCTAAAAAATCACGTCTTGGGATTCTTTCTTTTGCCATTTTATTGTTTAGTTTGCTGTATACAATAGCTGATTTCTTGCTTTTCGGCTAATTTGTCTTCTGTCATCTCTCTTAAACCCCTGCTTCCCTTTAAATAATCTTCTGACAAAAATATTCTTATAGGAATATTTATAAATCCCGTATCTTTGATTAAATTATGATTTTTGACGTCGCACAACTGAGAAAGATTAGGAAACAGTTGGATTTGACACAACATCAGCTTGCGAAAGAAATAGGAATAAGTCAGTCAATGGTGGCAAAAATAGAATCCGGAAAACTTGATCCAACTTATTCGTATGTAAAGAAAATAGAAGATGCTATAAATTCCCTAACTAAACATAAAGAAAAAGAAGCTAAAGATATTATGATAAAAAAGATTATTTCTGTTAAGCCAAAAGATAATATGAAAAAGGTGGTAAGTTTAATGAACAAATACGCTATTTCTCAATTGCCTGTTATAGAAAAAGAGAAAGTAATTGGTTTGGTAACGGAATCAGATATACTGGGAAAAAAGTTAGAAAGCGTTGAGGGTTTAAAAGTTGAAGATTTAATGACTAAAAGTCCTCCTTTGATATCAAAAGATACAAACATATTGGTCATAACGTCTCTTCTTAAACATTTTCCTGTTGTCTTAGTTTCAGAGAAAGGAAAAGCTGTCGGCTTAATTGCAAAATCCGACTTGTTGAAAATCTTGGTGTGAGGTTTTTTAGACAGATTCCGGGGAGGAAAAGTTGGTTGGGGTAGGGGTTTAGGAGGATTATAACTTTGAACAAAGGACAATTAGGTTATAAAACTCCCTGTTTAATTTTTCTGCAAACAAATCAACTTTTGGATTTATGTACACTTTATCTAACTCTAAAACTTTCAATCCGCACTTATTCAACCATTCTACTGCTTCTTCTTTAGTGTTCCATGAAATTGTATGGGCAGGAACTAAAGGTCCAATCGGCAAAGAAAGGATAAACTTTGCATTTTTCGGAGACAAATCAACAACCTTAGTCAGGTATCTTCCAGCTTCTTTAACATGTTCTATTGAATCCTGAAAGATATAACACTCAAAATCTCCAGGGTATTCATGAGTATTCATATTTAATTTCCTGAAAGAAATAAATTCTCTCCATGAAGGCTCCCAAAGTTCAAACAAAGATTCACTAAATTTAAATGCAGATTCATATAAGTCCACAAGAACAAGCTTAGTTTTGTTTTTGAAAATATATTTTTTAATATATTTTGTAGGAGCCCCGAATCCCATATCAACAATAGAGTCAGGACTTATTTTTTTCACCAGCTTAAGAATGGAATTCTGCCTGTCTTGGTGCCAGCTTCCTTTCAAAAGATAATGCATATACAATACAGCCCTCATCTTCAAAGGTTCATAAATCTCATTTTCGTATGAAAAAACATCCATATCGTAATTAATGTATGCCTCTATTACCTCTTCCTCGCTGAGATTTAACACAGATAAAACCTGTCTTATCTCTTCTCTACTTTCAGGATATTTCAAGACAGATTCGGCAAATTCCCTTAATCTCTTTTCTTTTTGCTCAGCCTTCATTTATTTCCAAGCAAAAATAAATACTTAAAGATTTTCTTTGTGTTGAAAACCGGAAAGCAGAAGTTGGTTGGGTTTTGAGGTTGAAGGGCCTGGATTGTTCAATGAGTATTACCCCGGAACCCTTAATTTTCCTTTTCTTTTTAGGTAGGAAATACACCTCTGTTATCTAAACAAGAATCCTAGATAACAAATAGATTACCAAAATAATTGTCAAAATGGACAAAATATTTTGCATATCTTTATTTAACATTTTCTAATATGTTTTTTTATCTTTTTAAATAAAGCGTTTATTTTTACACTTCTCCTGGTTGCTTTGGTATGTTCTCCCAAAACGCCAGACCCTCTTCGCCTGTTGTACATGGTTTTGCTCCAAAACCATCATTATTAACTCCAAAGAAAACACAAATTTCATAATAACAACCTATAGCACCAGATTTATGTGTCGTATAGAGTAGATTATACCTGTGTCCCCTACTATTTAACCATCCCTCTAAGGCCTCGTCACAATCGCCTGCCACATCTCCCTTACTATAATAACTCATCCCTCCAACATTCTCTGCTAGAAATTCAGAATTTCTAAAACCATAATCTTTCTTAAAATCATCTGCGCATTTTCCTTCTGGTGTAACATGATCAAAATAATTTCTTTCATACATATCTTTAGCTCTTGAAATTGCAAGATTGTAGGCCCTATCATCCCAATTTATTTGTGGCCCATCATATTTTTTTCTTACTAAATTTAATTCATCAAAAGTAATCATGCACTCTTCTTTGCGTTCTGGTTCAGATTTGAAAAATTTACTAACACTTGAAAGAAAAGAATTATCGTTGCTTATGCTTGGATTAGATTGGTCATCAGAATCTTCAGAATTACTTTCAAAACTAAAATTTCCTAAACTAATTGGAGAATACAAACTAAAGTTAGTTTCTTCATAAAAATCAAAAACAGGATTTAACGCTGTGCTTTTATGAACATATCCTTGCCAAAGAAGTAAAATTACTAAAATAATTATGAGGTATTTCAACCAATTCCTTTGCCTTTTTAAGAAATTGGTTGCTTCTTTAATTAATCTTATTCCATATTTTATGATGAAAAACACAGAAACAAGAATCAAGATTCCTCCTAGCTTAAAAATCCAGAAATTAATTTCGTTAAGCCTTTCAGCATTTGAATAGAAAATAGCATAAGCAACTATTGCAATTGCTAAAGGTATGATCATTCCTAAAATGTAGTTTAATCTCCTATCAAAATTGTATCTTCTATGCTCTCTTCTATTTAACCACCTAGATATTTTATTCTTAATAAGTTTTTTATCTTTATGATTAGAATGTTTTTTTCTGTATGTTTTGTGTTTCTTTCTTTTCCCTTTAACTGCCTTTTCCCATTTATCTTTATTCTTTTCCTTATGTTTTTTCAATCCGGGACAATTATGGTCTTCAGGTAATCTATGTTTATCACAATATCTTCCATTACAATATCTACATCCAAAAGATAAATCTTTGATATGTTCTCCACAATAAGAACAATTTGTCATGATTGATAAAGAAATCTGATATTTTTATGGTTTTCTGAAAAAAATTATATTTTTATTCTCTTTTGGGCTTTTTTAGATATATTTTGTCTGTCATCATTTCTCCAATCCACCATAAGATAAGAATAACAAGCCAGATACCTAATTGCCAAGAATCAAAATTCCTGTTAACAAGATAATTTCTTATAATCGAAATTCCTTCAAATATAATATATATCTGAATGGCTAAAACAAACCCTCTTCAGTATATTATATCCGTGCTCTCCTCTATCCACAAAATTTCTTTTTGTTCTTTTGTTTTTTACCATAACAATAAAAATATCTATCTTCTATAAAAATATTATGAAAATAAATTCCATTCTTTTATCCATTTTTCAACCACATCCCAAAAAAACTCATATACAACGACTATTATATACATACTAAATGCGCCCAATACAAACGCTTCCTCATGGTAACAAAAAGCCATATGGTATTTAGCCCCCTAAACTATATAAACCTTTCGTCCCCTAAATATTTATAAATTAGTGGTAATGTATAGCTTTATGAAGATAGAGAAAGTCAAGTCAAGAAAATATAAAAATAAGCAATACTATAAATACAGAATAGTCTTGCCCGAGAAAGAACTCAAAAAATCAGGTTTCAAGGCTGGTGATAAATTAAAAGTTGAGGCTAAGAAAGGTGAGATGAAGTTGCGGAGAGAAAGATGAGAAAAGAAGCAAAACACCAAATTTTTTGGTTGGTGATGGAAATAATTGTAAGAATTCTAATTGGAATTAGCGTATTAATTGTCTTGTCCTTATATGTTGAAAAGATCCTGTTAATTATTATAGCTATCTTTTTGGTTTGGTGGGTCTCCAACCCAGTGAAAGGAACACTTTATTTTATCAGAGAAGATAACTCAGACAAAAAGAAGAAATGAAATTTCAAAAGTTTCATCAAACAAAAGTAATCACATAAAGTAACTACTCGAAAACAATCCTTACAAGGAATATTTTGCAAGACAAAAATATTTAAATAACACTTACTTGTTTGATTGCATATGGATTCGAAAAAAAGTTTAATTCTCTTTGCGTTTTCAGTGCTAATTCTCGTTGGTGTTTTTGGGATGGTGAGTGCTGCGTCTGATATCAATCTGATTAATCCTGTTGAAGGAAATTACTACAGTGGAACAATTAATATAGAATGGTCTTTTGTCGGAACTCCTGATGGGCCTGTAAGAATAGAATTTAATGATGGAACTGGCTGGACTTTTTTAGGTCAGGTTCCTGAAGGAGAGACTTCAAAAAATTGGGATACAGATGCAAAAAATGGAGAAGAATATAGGATCTATGTTTATGAACCAAATACTTTCGCAGATGCTGTTTCTGGTTTTTTTACTATTGATAATATCCTCCCAACTTCCTTTGCTGATTCCTTAGATGATTATCAAAATACTGCAACATTTGATATTCCTTTTACAATAACAGATGCAAATCCTGATTCAGTTGAATTATATTATAGTAAAGATGAGGGTTCTTCTTGGACATCTTATGGAACATTTACAAATTCTCCTATTGAATTTGCTGCTGATAGCGAAGGGAAATATGAATTTTATACAATCGCAACTGATTTAGCAGGAAATGTTGAAATTAAATCTGAAGATGCTGAAGCTTCTACAACTGTTGATACAATTGATCCAGAAACAACAGACAATGCTCCAACTGGATGGCAAACAAGTTCTGTTGATGTAACATTAACTTGTTCTGATATAGGTGGTTCAGGATGTAATACAATTTATTATAAAATAAATGGTGGGGCAACACAGACATACTCTGCCACAATTACAATTTCAACTGATGGAGAACACATTTTAGAATATTGGTCTGTTGATAATGCGGGAAATGAAGAAGCTCATAAAACTGCTAATATTAAGATAGATGCAACAGTTCCAAATGTAGATGTAACAAGTTCACTCACAGGTTTAATTGTCGATAAAACAGGAACAAGTGCAACAATAAGTTGTACAGACGATATAAGTGGTTGTAGTGAGAAAGGATATGAAATTCACACAACAGAACCCTCATCTTGTTCTGAAACCCCAAGTGATTACAATATAGAAGATTCTGTAATAATAAATACTCATTCATGGGTTTGTGGTTATGCAAAGGATGATGCAGGAAATGAAGCATTCTCAACACCTGTGGAATTTACAATTTTTGATTCAATACAGGATGCAATTGATTATGCAAATATAAACGATGAAATTAGTATTGCTGAAGGAACTTACACAGAGGATTTATTAATTGATTCTTCAAAAACAAATATTTCCATTATAGGGAAAAGTAAAGATAATGTAATAATTGATGTAAGTTCTGTTGATGGAGCATCCGGATGTTCCCCTTTAAGTGGAATCTGTGTTTTGGCTGATGATGTAACATTGCAAGGATTTACTGTTTCAGGAGGAACTGGAGAAACTACAATTACAAGAGCAATTAAACTAAGCGGAGTTTCGGGAGTAACTGTCTCTAATGTAAAAATAGAAGGAATAGTGAATACAGAAGGATATTCAAAAGGACAAGGGTTTGATATAATTAATTCTAATGGCATAACTCTTTCAAATTTAGAAGTTATTGATAATGGGGGAGCAGGATTTTTTGTTAAGAATACACAAAATATAGCTTTTTCAGAGATCACAACTAATAATAACCTCTGGGGAGGAATTGCCTTAGCAACTGATGGTGATTATTCAGATCCAATCACTACAGGAATTACTTTCTCTGGAACAAATAGTTTCGGTGAATTGGCTCTAGGAGGGGTTGGAATTTATCTAGAAATAGAAAATGGAGGGAGTACTATAAATTATTCAAATGATGGCAGTTCTGTAGATGTTGATCTTAGAAATAGCGGTCTTGAATTTGCCTTACATGGAATACAAGACGATGATCCAACAGAAAGAGTATTGTTTTTTGATACATTAGATAATGCTAAAACAGCAGGTCAAATTGTTTCATACGGACACTTAACAGGAGAAGGAAGATATATTGAAGAAGTTTCTACAAATAATTATTATGTTGAAGATGGTATGAGCGTTCAGGCAGCTATTGATAATGCTTCTGTAGGAGCAACGATTAATGTTGCTGCTGGAGGATATGATGGATTCAAAATTGAAGGAAAAGATAATTTAGAAATTGTAGGAGAGGAAGGTGCTATAATATCAGGAAATCCAGTTATACATACTGTAGATACCAATGATTACCAGGTTTTTGTTGATGTTGTAGACTCGACAGCTATAACTATTGGTGGGTTAACCATTGACGCTAATAGTATTAGTGGAACATATTTTAGAGCTATTTATTATTCTAATAGTGATGGAATTATTCAAAATAATATAATTAAAAACATCAATATTGGAGGACAAAAGAGTTCAGGTATTTGGATAGATAATGGTGGAGATATTGAGATTTTAGATAACATAATTGATAAATTTGGTAAGGGTGGAATAGTTGTTTATTATGCCACTTCTGTTCAAATTGAAGGAAATACTATTACTACAATAGATCACAGTATTGCACCGAACGGAATACAAATTGGTTATCTTCTTGGTAGTGGTTATCCTCCTGCCATAGGTATTACAGGAACTATCAGTGATAATAAAATTAGTGGTTGCTCTTGGGAAGGTTATGATGGTAAAGGATACGATAACGCTGATACTGGTTCAGGAATTTTGATTATGGATACTACAGCTGATTTAGACATATCATATAATGAGGTTCATGCTAATGATGTAGGTATTGATATTGAAGCTGGCAGTTTAACAACAATACAAGATAATAATGTTCATGACAATGCTTATGGATTTGTTTCATGGAATGAATATCCAAGTATAAATTATAATACAATCAAAAATAATAATGAATATGGAATATTCAGGACAACAATGGGTACAGGCACAGGCACATTAAACGCAACAGACAACTGGTGGGGAACAACTTCTGTAACAGATTCAATGTTTGAAGGGGATGTTGATTATACTCCATGGGCCTATGATGCAGATGTAAATTTAGACCATGACTCTCCAACATCAACGGTAATTTCTCCCGCGGAAGGTTCTTGGCATTCAACTCCAAGTCTTGAAGTAAGTATAACAGATGAAGATACTGATGGAGCAGGATTGCAAAAATGTAGATGGAGAGTTAGAAGTCTTAATGGAGATGATTGGAGTGTTACAAAAAACAAAGGAGATAGGGATTGTTCACAACCACTTAATCTACTAGTCGGTTCTGATTCGTCAAATTATTGTGAGACAGAAGGAGAAAATGCGTGTAAAATAGAAGTATGGGCAATTGATAATTCTGGAAATGATAATTCAATAAATGATGGAGATTCTGGAATGGTTGAAAGAACCTTCTCAATTGACTTTACAGACCCTACAGGAAGCATTTCGGTAAACAGTGGAGATGCTTATACAGAATCTGATTCTGTGACTTTAACGTTGGATTCTGATGATAACTTAGATGATAATTTAGAATGTAGATTTAGCAACGATGCAAGCACATGGAGTCCATGGGAATCTTGCACGGCGACAAAGACATGGACATTAATATCCGGAGACGGGAGTAAGACCGTTAGCCTTGAAATCAGAGATGATGCAGGAAATGTAGCCCAATTTTCAGATGACATAACTCTCGACACACAACTTCCACAAATAACAGGATTGAGTGACTTCAGTGTTGCGATAGATGATTCAATAAGTGTAACAGCAACAATAACTGATGAAGGAAGTGGTGTTGATAGCTCAACTGCAACATTACATTATTCTGTAAATGAAGCTGCTGAAGAAACAAACAGCAGTCCAATAATCGACGGGGATTCCTATAAATTTACAATTCCTGCCTCAACTTCAAAAGGAACAGTAACTTATTATATAACTGCTGAAGACAATGCAGGAAATGAGGAAAGAGATCCAGAATCTGGAAGTTACACAATAACAGTAAACGACTTAATCTGGAATTTGGATTCAACATGGAATTTGGTTTCTGTTCCGAAAGAGTTGGTTGATGATTCAGCTCCAGAAAATGAAATGTGGTATTATGATCCTACCGAAACAGACCCAGAAAATAAATGGAAAAATCCAACAACGATAGAACCAAGTGTAGGTTACTGGGTTAATAGTTCACCTGAATCTCAGTTTGGTATAGATTATGCAGGAGATTGTACAGGACCTTTGTGCCTTCCTTCAGGAAAAATAAATATTGATGCTTTAGAGAATAGCTGGAATTTAATAGGATTAACATCTACTGAAGCGATGAATGTAAGCTCTGCATTCAGCTCAGACATATTTCCTAATGAGAATTTGCCTGTTTTCTATGTAATAAACTACAATGAAACAACTGATAGTTTTAACTCTATGAGTGCAAATAGTACGATGATTCCTGGAGAAGGATATTGGGTTTATGTAGATAAATAGGAGGTAAAATGAAAGTCCTTCCTATTTTTTTGTTTCTCTTCTTAATGATTTTTTTAGGAATTGTTTCAGCAGCCCCGCCGCAGCTTCCAATGATCGTTTCAGGAAATGTTTCGATTAATGACCGGCCTGCAGAAGTTGGCACAGAAATTACTGCTATGTTAAACGGTGAAAAAATTGCAGATTCTGAAGTAAGTGAAGAGGGTAAGTTCTCTATGCTCCTGCAAAAACTTGAAGAAGGGCAAGAGGCTAGCTTTTATGTCGACGGAATTTACACTAATGAAAGCATATCCTACAAAAGTGGTGATTTTAAACAATTAACTTTAAAAGTTGAAAAATCATACCTGATTTATTACTTTGGAGTGGCTTTGGTACTCGTTGTCGCAGGACTCTTAATATGGAAAAGAAAATTAATCTTAAAGCGAAAAAAGAAATAACCTTAATTTTGTTTGGTGTCTTCTTAATTGGTCTAGTTTCTGCCGTACCACCAATACCAGACCATTTCATAGGAAACGCGAGTATTGACGGGCAAGACGCCCCTGTAGGAACCCAAATAAGCGTCTATGTTGACTCTACGCTGGAATCTGTCTATGATGTTATAGAGGCAGGAAAATATGATTTATATGTAAAAACTGGAATCGCGGGAACTTCCCCTTCTATAATTGAATTCAAAATACTGGACAAATTAGCGGGAAACTCAACAAGACAGGGAGGAGAGACTATTTATCTTGATTTGGCTGTGAGCACTTCAACAAGTTCAGGAACTAGCCCCTCTTCTAGTGGTAACCCTAGTGGTGGCGGAGGAGGCTCTTCTGGAGGAGGTTTCATTCCTTCCAGTACGCAAACAAATGAAACAAATCCAACAAACTTAACAACTATCTCAGACACTGAAAAAGAAGAAGACAAAACTGAAACAAAGGACAAAGAAACAAAATTTGGGATAACAGGCAATGTTATTGGATTTTTAGGGTCTGGAGAGGGTATTGTTGCTATAATAATTGTGGTTGTTCTTGCAATAGGGGTGATACTAATTAAATTTGAATCCCCTAGAAAATGGATAAAAAGATTCTCACAATAGTTTTATTAGGTGTGTTATTAAGTATACCTTTGATTGTCTCAATACCCCAAGTGCCTCAATTTCTTCTATTTAAAGGTGATGTAAAAATTGACGGGAGAATTGCCAGTGAAGGAACTTTAGTTAACTTTTCAGTGAACGGAACAGAACTTGCGCATGTTGCAGTTGACAGCAATAGTGAATATGGGGTGTTTATCCAAGGACATCCTGAACTTTATAATCAACCAATAAATATCACTGTAGGAGATTATAAAGCAGAACAAGAAATAGATTATGTTTATCCACAAGATGTTTTTTTTAATCTCTCTACCTTGACAGAGAAAGCTCTAAATGTTACTGAAGTCTTCCCTTCTAAGAGTGAGGTAAGAGTTTCCCACACGGGAGTACAAGATTTTAACATTTCAACATACACAGGATATAATGATTCTGTAAATCATACATGGTTCTTGGATGGGAAAGAAGCAAAAAGCTTTTCTGATATAAATTCAAGTTCTTTTGAATATATGGTTCTTAACAATGATAGCGGTACTCACAGGATAGAAATATTTGCAACCGATGGATTTCTCACTGTTTCAGAAGAGTGGATATTAATCATAGAAAGACCCGAGACAAGTGGTTTTGATGGGAATACAACTGACCTTGATTCTCTTGATCTAAATGAACTTGGAGATATTCCAAATGTTATTTTGGAAAAAACAGGAAAAGGAAAAATAGAATTTTTAGAAAATTTAAATTTAACAGGCGTTACCAATTTAAATGAAAAAGTAAAAATCAACAAAGGAGTTGTAGCAATAAATTCTTCTTTTTATCCTCAGTTAAGTAAACCTGCAAGAATAACACTTACGGGACTAAATTACAACACAATTCCAAAAATATTCTACAATAATGAGTTTACTGTAAATCCTTTCTCAATAAACAAAGAATGTGATTTTTGTAATATACTAAATTACACTCCTAATCCTACTACGAACGGGGTGGTTGTGTTTGAAGTTGAACATTTTAGTTCTTTCAGGGTTGGAGAAAGCGGAGAGAGATACAATCTAACCTTGTTTGATGACTTAGATACTTGTAAAGAAGGGACAATTGGGGATTTATATTTAACGATACAAGATCCGGACAATGGAGACGAATTCAAACCAGGGGAAGAAATTGAAATAGAGGTTGATGTGGAAAACACTGCTGATGATGATAAAGATATTGTAATGGAAGTTGCTTTATACAATATTGATGAAGATGAAGTTATAGAAGAATTAGAAGATGAAAAAGAAATAGATGGTGGTGAAGATGAGACTTTTGAGTTTGTTATGGAAGTTCCAAATGATTTTGAGGATGGTAGTTATCTGGTCTTTGTAAAAGCTTATGAAGACGGTGATGAAAAAATTCAATGTGTTGAAGATGCAATAGAAATTGACTTGGAAAGAGAAAAACACAGTGTGGTGATAAAAGATTTTTCGATAAATCCTGAAACAATTACCACCGGGAAAAATATTAGCATTTTTGCAGAAGTTTGGAACGTTGGAAAAAATGATGAAGATGTTTACATAGTTGCCGGGATAGAAAAACTGGATGTTTCCACAAAGAGTGACGTTTTTGAACTTGAAGAATTTGGTGATGATGACACTTACTCAGAAACACTTTTTCTTGAAATTCCTTCCGGCACTCAAGAAGGAAACTACACTCTTAACATAAAAGCTGTTTTTGATGGAGAAAAAGATGAGAAAACAGCGACGGTGTTTGTCACTAAAAGCGTTCCCATTATATTTGAGCCAATAGTCTTATCAACAGAAAAAACTGAAAAGTTAGAAAAAACAATTCCATTTAAACCTGATGAAAAAAAATATCCTGAAATTCAAAAACCTTCCAAATTTCCTGTCTGGATTCCCATTGTTTTATTTATTGGGATTATTATACTAATTATTTTGATTGTCACTATCGGTCTAAAAAGACGGTGAATTCTCAAAACAAAAACTAAAAATCGCAAAAACTTAAAAACTAAACATTAATGGGTTTTTTATGACATTTTACAACAGCGTACTTTACAAAGGGCAGGCATGGAGATATGTTTTTACAAATCCCGACCCTGCTCTTGCAAGGGAAATAGGAAAAGATGTAATCTGGAATATTGTGGATATGTACTATAATGAAGACACTTTGAGAGACATCTCGGGAGATGATTATGAGGCGCGTATTGATTACAAAGGTTCTCAAATAATTGGAATGTTTTCTGGAGAAAATTTTGAAGCGAGAATCCAAACCGACGAAGGAAAATCAGGATTAGGTGTTCTCCTGATTGAAGGTCTCCACAAAGGGGCTCTTAACTAATTCTTAATATAAATCTTTAAAAACTTAAAACCTAACAGGTAAACATGTTAGACGATGAGTTTTATGATTCTGTGGGTGAAGAAGACTTGAGTGGCTGGGAAGAAAGGTTTTAGTTTATTTTTATTCGGAAGCTTGCTGGCTAAAATAATCATCTATTGAACTTCTTACCCTTCCGAAAAGCACCCAAATTTTTGGTATTCTTACTGAACCGAAAAACGGAGGTAGTTCCTCTGGACGCATCCTTAAATGACTGTATCTCCGTTCTCTTGAAGGAGGGTGAGAGATATCCTCCCCTACACCCATTATAATATGACCTATATAACTTCCTGCGTAAATTTCTTGTGGAAATTTCACTTGAACTACATCAACCTTTGCTTTTCTGCGGACTTCCTCGCCGGATTCAAATCTTCCTCTTTCGTCCGCGTGATAAAAAACATCACAGGGCAAGTCACTTGATATATAAGAAAAAATCCCCATAAGACCGTCGTAATCTTGGGGTTCAGGAAACCTTATAGTTAACTCTTCCCCTTGTTCTTCTGAGATACGCTCTATAACCATAAAAGTCAAATTCATTTATCATTTATAAGAATTATTGCACTGAAATCTCCATTTTCCATGCATTACCCTTACCAAAAACCTTTTTGTCTGTGACTTTCAAAGGCTTTTTGAATAGTGGACAATCTAAAACAAATGTTTCAAACTCTCCTCCTTCTCCCGCAACATGAATTTTGTATTTCTCGTGAAGTTTTTTAACATCTTCAATAAAAGACTCATCTATTTCACGCCCAAGCCAGCTCTCATTTAAGCCCTCAGAGGCTACGCCAATAATTATAACTTTAAATTCTTCTTTGATAATCTCCCTTAAATACTCCATCTCGTCTTTATGCCACAAAGGATTTATACATTTAAGATTTAAAGAGTCACATATCTTTTGTATCCGTGAAGCCTGATACTCTGAGTGCAAGGCTCCTGTGACTATCCCTTCAATCTTATATTTCTCTTTAGCCTTACGAATTGCCCTTTCCAAATCCACTAGTTCAAGCTCTTTGATTCCTTTGGTTTTATCGGTTAAAAGAGGCAAACCCATTGCTTTAGCCTGGGCTTCTGTCCTTTTTATTGAAGGGGTGTGAAACATATAACTGTCGGGGTTTTCAGATTCAATAGTTATCAGGCAAACCGGTTCGTGTCCTTGCTTTTTCGCAAGCCATGCCGCCATGTTTGAATCTTTTCCTCCTGAATACAAAACACCGAGTTTAAGAGGTTCCATGGACAAACTCTGTTTTTGCACTATATAAATTTTTAAAAAAGATTTCATCTTACATTGAAAATGAGAAATGGTGAATCAGAACTTTTTGACGTTTTAAATGAGTCTTACATAGCGCTCCATTCCATCAATCTCAATAATGAGCTTTTAAGATTAGTAATCTTTGATTTAGGTTCCTGGGAAATTTCAAAATATACCGAAAGATTTTGGGAAAGATATAAACCCAATGAAAACGGCGAGGTTAATTTATGCTTTTACAGATATCTTTCTGATTTGGAAGCCGAAATAAAAAAAGTTGCCTGATTTCGCCTAAAAGTTTTTAAACTCAGATTTTTTATTGTTAAACTATGGAGTGTGCAGAAGAAAGGAGACAGCGAGAACTTGAAATAATAACAAGGAACTTAGATATTATTCCGGAAGAAGTTAGGAAGTATTTTGACGGAAACGGGAGAAACGCCAAAGTTGACCCTGAATTTTATGAAGCTTACGCGCCTAATGATGCGACAAGGAAGGAGTTGGGAGATGCAGGATATGAATATGCTGCTTTCAGAAGATTTAACAGGCTTATTGGATTAGCCTGACTAACCAAACAATTCTCCTAAAGGATTTTCAAAATCTTTGTTGATCTTTTCTAAGCGCTGTTTTTTATCATCGTCAAGCTCTTCAAGCTTTTTTTCAACTTGCTTTTCCACCTCCGTTTTAAGGTCTGCAAAAGGGTCTGGATTGTGTTTAAAATAAACGTGTTTAAGCCAGATATGAAAATCAATCAAATGGGTTTCCTGCTCAAGCCAGACTTTTTTTTGATGGTCTAAATGCAATAAAGGAGAAAATGAGATGATTTTTTCATCTTTATCCTCTCCGACAAACTCATTAAACGAAACGCGTTTTTTCCCGTCGTTTTCTTTGAGGTGTGTTTTAAGCTTCTCATAAAGCTCTTTTATCTTGTCTTTGATTCCTAAAGTTTTTTTAGGCAAGGCAATGGAAGTTTCTCTCAAGGCGTTCTTTTTTATTATCTCTTTTTTGATTCTCCTGTTCTCTGTCTTAATTGCCTTGTTCAAAGAATCCATAAGCTCTTTCAAGGTGACTTTTTTGAAACGCGGCATCGGTGTCTTGGGAAGTATTTTTGGAATTTCTTCATCCAGCTCTATACGCTCCATCTTGTATCTTTTTTCCTCTTTTTTACCAAACAGAATATCGTCTATACTTTTGATGTGCTCGTTCAAAAGAACTTCCGACTTAATTCTAAGGAGCAAGGCTGCTGCAAGCAAAACCTTGCTTGAGACAAAAAAATCAGCATCTTCAAACTCTTGAATTTTTAAGAGGTATTTTTCAGTAAGAATAACTATATCCACGTCCCACGGGTCTAACTGCTCGGTGTTGATTAAATCATAGATAATGTCCTGCCAGCCTATCTCTCTATTGAAAAGTATATCATGAATCTGCTCCTGATTGACTCTCTTTATTTCATTTTCAACTTCTTCTTGAGTTAAATCTCTCTTCGGATTTAAAACCTCTTTTTTCATATTAAACAGATGTTAAAACTGTTTTTAATATTTTGTATCACAATAATGCTTTTAATATAGAAAAACGTGTTTCCTATATGAATCTAATTCCAGAACTTACGCCAGGGGATATGGAAGGAGCTGGCTGGTATCCGTTGTATGAGGAACATCCCGGACTAGAAGGAAAAGTAATTCCTCTTGAAGATTTAAAAGACGTTATGTCTGAAGTACTAGGGTCTGATGAAGAATTAATTGCTATATCAAAGAATGAAGACTATACTGTTTATGGATTTAGACCTGAGGGTAAGGGAATGAGAATAAAGTTTGCTTATCTTTGCCATCATTGTGAACATCTTATCTTGGGACAACCAAGGGTGGTTGACGATGTTTCAATAAGAGATAATATTCCTTTAGCAGGAAGAGAGGGCTACGATGTTTATTGTAATGAATGTGGAACATATTTAGAAGGTTTTACCGGAATGATGAGCTAGTGTAGTACCTAACTATCTCTAAAACATCTATAAGTGTAGTGCCTAATTCCGTATGAACTCTAGAGTAGGGTTGTACTACTATAAACTAATCCTTGACTGTCATTTTTCAGAAGTAACACAAACGAAACATTTATATACTACAAACAATTAGATATAATATCACCTCTTTTTTCCCAGGAGAGGCTTCAGGTCATACTAATTGCTAGGTCTGAACTCTCTCCTAGGGTTTGAACTTTTGCTTAAAAACCCTCGGGAAAGAAAGGAGGAAAAATAAGAAAATGACCAAAAAAATCAAAGAAATTTACCAAGGCTTAAAAGATCAAGATCTAGGGCTATTTGGAAAGGTTCTAGTATCCCCCTTAATCGTCGCGACTCTTGCTGTAGGTTTTATGTCCGTGGAACAAACTTCTTACATGCAAAGCTTGAGAAAAGAAAGGGAAGAAAGAAAAGAATTTGTTGAAACATTCCAAACAAAAATCAATGATAACACAAAATATTCTCCCTTAACCCACAATATCTTGGGTGTTGACTTTGAAGGGGATGGAGAATTAGATGCAATTATCACGTATGCCTCTGGATCAACTAGAGGCGTGTGGGGAAATGATATTAAGCCCGTAAACAATTAACTAGCCCTTAACCCACCCCCTGGAGAAAAAATAAAATGAAACAAAAACTAACACAAAAAGTTAAGCACGGAGCACAAGCATTAGCACTTGGTGGTTTGGTTGCTTTAGGTGCTTGTGGTGGTGGAGAGAATAATAGTTCTTATTTCTTAAAAGGGAATGTAGAATCTGTAAGAGTTATTCCTGGCGAGAGCAAAGTTACCTTAAAGATAAACTCTTTAGAGGACCCTTTTTATGGAAGAAAAATAGGTACTGAAACAAATGGATATATTTTACTTGATCACGAAATAAGGCGACCTGTTGACGAAGCATATCCTATTCATCCAAAAAGCGAAATAATGTTGGAATTAACTGATGGATATGAAATTTTCTCAGGTCCTGATTCTGTTCACATAAATTTCTCTGCTGAAGGAAAAATTGCTCAATATTTTTTTGAAGAATAAAAAATAAAAACAACAAGGGCTTTTAACCAATCCTTAACCGCCCCCTAGGGTTTAAACTTTTGCTTAAAAACCCTCGGAAAATAAACTAATAATCTCAAGAAAAGAGAAAAAAATGCGGGCTTAATAAAACGTTAGAGTTTTGCCCAAAATCAAAATTTATAAAAACTCTAAAAGGATTGCATATTTACACTCTTTAAGAGAGATAAGGTTGAAAGGAGGTAATGAAAAATAATGAGATATAAATTAATGACTTTTGTTATTATATCTACTATGATTGTTTTAACAGGTTTTATAAGTGCTCAAAACGTTGATACTACACCAGAATCTTATTACATACATTCTGATAGTTTGATGTTAAAAGGATTAATTGATGTAAAACATGATTTTGGAAATGTTTTTTCTGCAGACCTTTCTAAAGGCCAGTTAAAAGCCATTCAAATAATGGGAATAAAAACAGAGCCAGTTGGAATATTCACTATTATAGCTGAAGGCGATCCTTGTAGAAATGATAAAGATTGTGGCGAAGGAGAGTATTGTGATAAAAGTGAGGCTGTCAGAGGTATGGGTGAGTGTGCTCTAATAGAAGATGACGGTGAAGAAGAGCCAGATCCAGAACCTACAAGAGAATGTTACCCATCAGACCAAACACCATGGGGAATTGAAAGAATTTACAACGATAATACGATTGAATCAACATTAGGTGGTGCAGGTATAAATGTAGCAGTACTTGATACAGGAGTTATGCAAGAGCATTTGGATTTGAAGAATAGAATTGTATTATGTGAAACAAAAGTAACGAGATTTAATCCTGACACAAAAGATTGTGAAGATGGACATGGACATGGTACTCATGTTTCTGGTACAATTCTTGCCGACGCAGGAGATGATAAATTAGGAATTTATGGAGTCGCTCCAAACGCTAGTTTAATCACAGTTAAAGTGTGTGATAAAAGAGGATGGTGCTACGGAGACGATATCGCTGCTGGTATAGATTATGCAATAGATAATAACGCAACTATAATTTCTATGAGTTTAGGAGGAAGTTCTCCAGACTCACAGATAGAAAGCGCTATTGATAGAGCAGTTGAAACAGGAGTTTTAGTTATTGCGGCAGCAGGAAACTCGGGCCCTGACTTAGATACTATAAATTATCCAGGGGGATTTGCTAACGTAGTTTCAGTTGCAGCTACAGATAGTAGTGATAAAGTTCCTGATTTTTCTTCAAGAGGAATTAATTCAACAACATTCAGTTTTGAATATGACAGATACATGGAAGTTGCAGCTCCAGGAGTAAGTGTATTGTCGACATGGAAGGATGGTTGTTATAATACTATTTCAGGCACATCTATGGCTACTCCACATATAAGCGGATTAGCAGCTAAGTTATGGCAAAGTAACGCTTCAGAAACAAGAACACATTTACAAAGCGTATCAGAAGATATAACACAAGGTCAGCATGCAAGTGAAGATTATGACCCTGCTTCTGGATTTGGATTGCCAACAGCAACAGTTGCCTAATCTTTGCAAATAGTTGTTTAATTTTTCTTTTTTTTATTATTTTTTCTTTTTTATTATAAAGGATTCAGTTCTATCGTATTCTTAATTACGAATATAATTATAATCGTATGTGATTCTTTCAAAAGATTAAATATTTAAAAAGAAGAATATAATAAATATTCAGAATAAATTTGAGAATAACATGTCATAGACATGTTGTTTCAGAGTTTTAACCAATCCTTAACCAACTCTTAGATTTTAAAAACAATTCAGAAAAACTTTCCAAAGATCAACCCGGCAAGAGTTGAGTAAATAATAACCAATAAAATATATACTGCGGTCTTTCTATTACCTAAAACCTTTCTTACGACTAACATATTTGGAAGGCTTAAAGAAGGTCCTGCAAGAAGCAGGGCAAGTGCAGGCCCGGAATCCATGCCTTTAGCAATCAAGGCCTGCAGTATTGGGATTTCTGTTAAGGTTGAAAAGTACATAAATGCCCCAAACACAGAAGCGATAATATTTCCTAAAAGAGTGTTTTGTCCAACTAAACTATAAATTAATTTTTCTGGAAGTAAAGGCATTATAAATCCTGCAATGAAAACCCCTATAAACAATAAGGGCAAAAGTAGTTTAGAAAAACTCCATGTTTCTTGCAACCATTCTTTAGTGCTTTCTTTATGAAATTTAAAAATAACT
>CAZDCI010000001.1:59210-63088 GCA_964503975.1 Candidatus Woesearchaeota archaeon | reverse complement strand
TTGCTGTTGCGTTAATAGTTCCAGCAACTTCCAACTCGTTCAAAGGACTCGTCGTCCCGATGCCGACGTTGCCTGCATTTGTTATATACATCCGAACTAGCTCATTAGTTCTTATAGCTAAATCATCATTAGTATCTGTCCCAACAACTACATAATCTGTTCCTGCTCTGAGCGTGCCAATCATAGTTCCATTAGTAACATAAATACCATCCCATGCTCCACTTCCAAATGATGCCCTATCTGAAACTTCTAATTGCTGACTCGGACTCGTCGTGCCGATGCCGACGTTGCCGTCTCCCTGTACATAAAGTAAAGAAGAGGCACTTGTATCTTCCACATTCAACGCAGCATCATTCGAGTCCGTGCCTGCTCTTATCCTTGCACCAAATGACTGGCTCGTTGTTGTATCAGCATCCAGGCGCAATGTGTAGGTGTTAGCATCTCCTGCGATAACAAGTTTGCCTGTTGTAGGACTCGTCGTGCCGATGCCGACGTTTCCGTCGCTGTCTATTACCATACGCGCATTAGTAGTCGCACCATCCCCACTTGTCGCAAGGACAATGCCCCGTGCTGTACTTGTTCGTGACTGTAGAACAAGGTCACCTCTCCCATCCCCAAGAATATCAGCCATATAGATTAACGGATGGTCTTCTGCATTTATAAGAGAGGTAAAATGGTTTCCCGACGCGCCATCAAGTGCTATCGCAGAACCACCTGAACCGACACCGACATCAAGAATTCTACTTGGACTCGTCGTCCCGATGCCGACGTTGCCGTCTGATTGTATTGTCAGCCTTGCATCAGTTAAATCAACATTACTATTATCTGCTGTATTCTCTGTTAAGAAATGCAAGCTGCCTCTACCATAACTCGCTGTTTGCTGAAATGCTATTCCGCCCTTGAGTCTTTCGTTAATGGTGGCAGCCCTTACTCTAAATAATATTCCCGTTGCAGTATTGGTATCATCAGCAGCATAGTCGTTAGATATTAACATTCCCCAATTTGTCGCTGCCGATGCTCCTGATTTTATGTGAGTAATATATTCAGGACTCGTCGTCCCGATGCCGACGTTTCCGTCGTTAAGAATTGTAAAACGATTATTGCTTCCATCTGCTCCAAGAGTATCTTCTCCAGAATTTATAAAAAATCCATTTGTTTGACCGTCATCATATCCTAATGCCCACTTACTTGTTCCTGCTTCTTTAAAAAGTATTTTTGCATCATTTCCTGAAGCTGCGTGACTTATTTGTATTGCAGAATCTCCTGATGAAGTTTCAACCTCTAAAGCCTCATCAGGACTCGTCGTGCCGATTCCTACTCTGTTTGTGTTGCTGTTTACAAACAGCGTTCCGCTGTCAACCGTTAGGTTTTGCCTTAAATCCGTGTTTCCGAAAACCAAAAGCTCGTCATTTATCGTTAAATCTTGTTTGCTTACATTCAAAGAGGTTATATTGTAAAAGTATCCTGTCTGGGCATAAATATCTCCTCCTACTATTGAAAATCCCCCGTTTTGCCATCCATCGTTCCAGTCAAAATCTCCATGAACGCTGGTGTTAAGAGGCATGAAAAAACTACTGTCGTAACCGTCAAGAGTTGTTGAATCCTGAGCAGATATATTTATACAAGTCAAGGTATCTCCTATTTGCTGAACAGCGTGTCCTGCAGGACACGTACCTGGGTAGTTTGTTAGATTCGTCCATCCTAAAAGGTTTGTGTTGTAATTCAAAGCAAAGGTTACATCGCTATCCGCGCCAGGCAAAACATCGTTTGCTCCTCCTGTTAAACCACTTCCAGCAACTAAATCCTTGAGTATATCTATTCCGACGGTGTCACCTGTGAGAGTTATTGGAGAACTCACAGCCAGATTGGTGTCATCACTTATATCTACCGAGCCGTCTATTATTTGGGTTGTGTTTATTGCGTTAGGCGCTATCTTAGGATTTGTTACCGAGCCATTCGCAAGCTCACTCGTTCCTACGGCTCCTTGATTTATCTGGATGTTGTTATACGTTCCGGAAACGTCTCCTGAAAAAACCGTTGAGGTATCTAAAACCTGGTTTCCATCTTGATAGATTATCGCGCCATAAATGTTTGTCGTGGCATTTATCTCTCCAATTACATTTAGAGTATTTTGCGGTGTTGTGGTACCTATTCCAATAACATTTCCTGAAGAATCAACAAAAAACACGTCGCTTCCAACCGTGAAATTTTGCTGGAATATGAAAGTCCCGGTTCCGGTATCTCCAGCGACTTCCAAATACGTATTATCATCAGTTAGCTCCCCTGTGCTTATGTCACTCGGCGTATCTAAATTGTCCCAAAAGTCGCTTGAGTTGACATTTAAAGTAGATTCATCATCTTGTAAAATATATGTAGCATTTCCATATGTCCCGTTTATCCAGTTCAAATCATTTGTTATATCACTGCCAAGAATATCTATAACATTGTCTAAAGCACCTTCATTTGTAAGCCAATACTCCGAACTGTTTACGTTAAAATTCCCTTCTCCATCAATCGTCCCGGCATAAAGTGTCCCGGTAACATTCGCATTACCCACTACATTTAACAAATTTTGTGGGGTTGTAGTGCCTATTCCAACCCTGTTTAAATCCGAGTTTACAAAAAGGCTGTCAGTATCTACCGTTAAATTTCCTCCAATATCTGCATTATTGCTAACATCTAAATCACTTGTGAAAATCTTTGTAATTCTATTTGCCAAACTTCCAAGAAAACTGAAAAACCCTGTATCTACATCAGTAATATTAAAATCGCTTGTAGGCCCTGAAAGATTTAAGTTTGTATCAATATCAACTTCGCTTAAGTTAACCTGTGTGGCTCTAAAAGAATAAGGCACACGCCCCAGCTGAGAAACATCTTTCAGCGTTCCATCCCTATAATAACACAAATAATACTGCTTGTCATAATTCAAATTAGATAAGCTTCCTCCTCCCGAACCGGTAGCAGGCAAATACAACGAAACAATCCCTCTGTCATCTGTAGCCTGGCTTGTGGAATGATTGTAAACAACAGGAGCACCACAGGTAGCGCTTGAATTTTCAGTTATGTTGAAAGAAAAACTAAATGTCCCGGTTTCAATATCTCCTGCGCTATCTGTTGTTTGTAAGTTAATATGAAAGGTATCATTTATTGCAGCTGCTGAAACCAAACTCATGCTAAACAAAAATGCAAAAATAAAAAACGCAAAGAAAAACGCGTTAAGTTTATTCTTTTTCTTCTTATCTTTTTTCTTTTTTTTACCAGATTTTTTCCTGGATTTCTCAAAATTATCTAAGTCTGAAAATCTTTCCAAACTTATCTTTTTGTTTCTAAAAGAAAGATACCATACGCTATTAGACATACTAAATTTAGTAAATGATTAATCATAAAACTTCAGTGATGAAACCGTACTGAAACCCCCATAAAACAGTACCGAAACAAAAAATCCTTTTACCGTACATTTTTAGAGTGTAAGTAACCTTTTTCTAAAAAATTACCGGCGGCAAAAAAAGTTTTACTTACGTGTAAGTAAAGTTTATAAAACTAAAAATCTATATATCTCCAACAAAAGAGGTAAAAATGAAGGAACCTGTCAAGATATATCTGGATTCTGAAACCAAAAAAAAGCTTTTAAAGAAAGCTAATGAAACAGGATTTAAAGGCAGAGGTGCTTTAACTCATTTTATAGAAAAAATAGCAAGAGAAGACATCTGTTTTTTGGATGATAACCTAAGAAAAATGCTCAAAGCTCTGTTCCCAAAAGATTAATTTTCTAAGTAAAGCAAATTTTAAATACAAGAGAATTCTTTGAAATGTATGAGCCTGTAGCTCATTGAGGGGCACATCCCCTTACACTAACCCCTATCGTTAAAACCGATTGG
>CAZDCI010000001.1:43354-59110 GCA_964503975.1 Candidatus Woesearchaeota archaeon | reverse complement strand
GTCGCTACAGCTCTATGAGCCTGTAGCTCAGTCTGGTCAGAGCACTGCTCTTATATGATGGAAAATATATTTGAGATTAAAGATAAAACAAGAAGAAAAATAAGGTTGACTAAAAAGCAATGGAAACACATTACAACAAAGCATCCTGATATGTCCAGCAAAGAAAGAAAAATTATTGAGGCATTAGAAAAACCAGGCATTATCTTACCCCATAAATACGATATAATGTCTAAAAGATATTATAGATATGACAAAAACGAAAGAGCATATTTACTGGTTTCAGTTAAATATTTAAACGGAAAGGGGTTCGTTATAACATCATTTTATACTAGACACATTAAAAAATGAAAAATGAAAAAATTGAATTGAACTATAATCCTGAAACTGATTTATTGGAGATTTTTATAGGCGACCCTGAGCCAGCTTATTTTGATGAAATTGAAGATGATTTGTTTGAAGGAAGAAGTAAAAAAGCAAACAAATTAACAGGATATAAAATATTCAATCTTAGCAAAAGAAAAGAAAAAGAATGGATAAAAAGTATTAAGATTTCTTTGCCCGCGAATGTAAAAATAACTGCTTAATCTTAAACATAAAAAGTTTCTAGAAATGTCTAAGAATTAAATGACTTCTCTCACTAACAAAGTTTATAAAATATTTAATTCTATAAGATTCATGAGCCTGTAGCTCAGTGAGGGGCACATCCCCTTACACTAATCCCTATCGTTAAAACCGATTGGGTCGCTACAGCTCTATGAGCCTGTAGCTCAGTCTGGTCAGAGCACTGCTCTTATACGAGTGTAATCCGCTTTTACAGGATTAAATCTTGCTGGAGTTAACTCTAAGTGAGGCAGGGGTCCACGGTTCAAATCCGTGCAGGCTCATTCAAAGCATGGATTTTCAAATACTTCGGTTCGTCAGAATTGAAGTCGCCAAAAACTTGTTTTTTAGCGCCGTGCAGGCTCATCAACAAAGATTTTCAAAAACAAAATGACTAAAAAGAAAGCAAAAAGCAAAAAGAAAGTGTCTGAGAATGTTGCAATACTTTGCTTATTGCTAAACATCTTAATACTTCCGGGTTTAGGCAGCCTGATAGGTTACAAGAAAGAAGAAGGAATCTGGCAGTTAGTTCTTGTATTGCTTGGACTTCCTTTAGCATTAATCCTTATAGGAATACCTATGATTATTGGTGCCTGGATATGGGGAATTGTGACCGGAGTGGAAATAATAAGAGAAGCCGAGAAATAAGGGCAAAGAGTTATCTTTAAAAACTATTTTAAACACTTTTTCTTATCCTTTCTTTAATACCTAAGGAAAGGTTACGCTAAGGAAAACTTAGTTGTCCTGCGCCCCCGTAGTTCAGAGGCCAAGAATGCAAGGTTTTCAACCTTGTGACCCGAGTTCGAATCTCGGCGGGGGCGTACTTCTAACATACTCCTAAAACTCCAAAAAATCATCCTATACCCTCCAATATTATCCTAACCTTTCGCTTTTCATTATCCTTAAACCAATCCCAAATGTTTACTCCTGCCACTTCAAGAACTATGACCACATCTTCTTTATCTTCAGTAAACTCCACTAACTTAAACAATTCTCCTTCTACTATAACCTTATTTGTTTTTTCCATATTTTGTTGAAAATTTTAATCGCCAGGAGCTAAAAAAAGAATATAGGTATATGAGCTTTAATTCTTGACCCTTAAACCGTGATCTTTAATCTTAATCTTTAAGACATCACATCCCTTCCAAGGAAAAGGTAATCATCCTTGTTTTACAAAATTTACCTGTGTCCAAGTGTTTGGACAGATAAACCCTGCCCCATACCTGTTCAAAGCTTCTGGCAATCTTATCTACCAAAATAGATAAGTATGAACAAAAAAGCCCGCTTAAACCTGATTAATTAACCTAATAACTTAGTTTCCCAATTTGTCATTTGTATTTTATTATCAAGCTGGACTTTTTCAACTTCTAGTTTTTCAATCTCATCTTCTATTTTCAATTCATCAAGTTGAGCCACCATTTCTTTTTCTTCCTTGTCTCTTAACCAAAATCCCTTCTCTCTTTCAAAAAGACCGCTCAGATTAGATATCCTACTTCTAATATCTCCAACCTTAATTATGGCTTCAGCCAAAGATATATCTCCATTTTTGATCTTGACATTTAAATTTGTCTCTTGTATCTTTATTTTCAACTCCCTAATGTAATCAATTTTCTTGTCTATTTCTTCTCCAAGAACTTCAGGTTCAAACTTTGGCTTCTTTCCCTCTTCCACATAAACATTATCTTTCCTCAAAGATATCATCCTGGCAAGCCTGCTTTTTTCTTTTTTCAAATGGCTCAAAGCTTCCCCAAGATTCATATTTTTAACTTCCATTAACTTTCTAAAACAACCTTACTTAAATAGTAGTTGTGCATGTTTTTGCACCCCCAAAAACTTCCAAGACTACTTTTTTAACTTTTTAAAAACAACCCAAAACTCAGAAATAACATCTGCACCCAAACGAAAACCCTGCTGTATCATTTCACTAATAATCGTTTCTATTTCTTTCTCTTCAATCATATTTCTTCTCCAGGCAAGAAGCAAAACCCTTAAAGACCCAAAAGGTTTAAGGGAATACAAAGAGGCAACTTTTCTTGCATGTTTTTCATCCATTAAAACCGAGTTTTCCTTTTCTTGAAGAGCCAGACAAATTGTTTCTGCCTCACCATAATCCAAATATCTATGCATCTGTTCCAAAAAAACAGCTTCCTTTTTCCATCTTTTATTTAATTTTTTAACTTTTATTTTTCCTTTTTCCACGTAATCTTTTACCAATAAAGCTTCCGGAGCGCCTTTCTCACTACCTCTTTCAACAACCTCAACATAAACAGCTTCAGAAATAATTATTTTTCCCAAGACTTTCCCTAACAAATCCAGCTTATTAAGCTTACCAAATACTATTAACGGAGAAGAATTGATTATCATTTTAAATCAAGTCTTTAACATCTTCCCTAAAATCTTCCACACTATAATGGAATTCTATATTTCTTTTTGCCAAAGCATCTAAAAAAGAAGTTAGCGGAATGTCTGCTATCCTTGCCGCTTTCCAGGCGGTTGCCTCATTGTCCTGGAATTTCCTAAATGCAATCTCTAATTTTTTTTGCATTATTCCTTTACGCAAAACCTCTCTAAGTATTTCTGACTTTTTCCTTTTCTCTTCATCAGAAAGATTTTCAACTTCTTTTAATTCTTCCCCGGATATTCTTACAGAGACTGTATCTTTCATTGTATACATATGTAGTAAATTGTATATATAAAGATTTCTATTTTGCTTTTGAGAAATTAAACTATAATAACAAAACAATCTGGTTTGATGTTCTGGAAAGTGAATTTGGGATGTATTTATTGATTCAAAAAAGAAAAAAGCTGGCAAGGAATGGGTTCATGAACACTATTACTATTCCATTAAAAGAAACTAAAAACTTCTCAAAAACTCTGAGCAAAATCCTTAACTCATCAAGAATGAAAGAATTGCTCAAAAACTCCTGAATTTTCTCGGCGGGAGCGTTCTAAAATTTAATAGAATATTCTCTATCTTTTTCGGAAAAAAGAAAGTCTATCGTTTTTCTTTCCAAATCAATTTTACAATCCGCACCTATTGGAACAGTTATATTAGGAAGCTTGTGACTAAAAGGAAGATTTGTTATAATCGGAACGTCGGAAAATAAAGAATCTAAAATTCCAAAAACCTCTTTATCCTTTTTTAGATTCAAATTCCCCACCAAAATTGCTTTAGGTTTAAAATTTTTAGAATGTTTTAAGAACCATAAAAGATGGAAAATCTGATGCTCTGATTGATCAACTTCTTCAAAAAATACAATTTTATTCTTAAAATCTGTTTTAGGGTAAAAAGCAAACAAGTCTTTCAATCTTTCAAGATTCCCTCCAACGATGGTGCCCTTAATTTCTTTCAATTTTGACCCTCTCCAAACCTGCTTATTAGAAAACCGAATTCCATAATTCTCCATTTTCAAGGCATTTTTCAATGCTTCAAAACTATTTTTATCCAAATCTTTTATTGTATTAGGACCATGTAATGTAATAAGATTAGCTTTTTCATAAATTAAATTAAGCAGTGGTGTTACATCACTATATCCCACCATAAGCTTTCTTTTCTTTCTAATAAGATTCCACTTTATAGAAGGTAAAACATGGAAGATTCCTGAACCTCCTTTACAAGAAAAAATAACTTTTGAATCTGACTGCCACGCCTTCTTGAACAACTCTGTTCTTTTTTTAGGGCTTCCGGCCCACTTATCCAAAAATTTCTCTCTCGAAATAAAATTTTGTGCTTTAAAACCTAACTTCTTAAGATTTTGTTCAGATTTCTTAATTTCATTTTTAGAGCAGTAATAAGAAAGGGCCACTAAAGAAGATTTGATCATTTTAAGTATTTTTCTTTTAATTTCTCTGCAACAATCCTATTTAAGTCATAAGGATCCGGCCTCTCTCCTGTAAGAACCCCCCAGCCTGTTCCAACACCGTTATACTCCATATAGTTTCTTCCTCTTCCGCGAACATCAATCCAATCAACACACCCCAAAATCGCGTCAAAACTATTCAATACCCTTAAGGTATCTTTAATTTCTTCTTCTAAGGGAGTATAAACTCCTGTAACGTGTTCCCTCTCTGCCATACCTTCCTCTTCCCAAGGCATGTGCCTATCTAAAATAATCCTGGAACCAAGGAGATTTCCATCAAAAAAGATTAACCTCTTTTCATTAATAACCCCTACTTCTTCCTGAACAACATAATCCTCAATATTTAAATTCTCAACAGAAGAATAATTTTCTTCATTAATTCTGAAAGATTGTTTTCCTCCTAACCCAAAACGATGTTTAATGACATAATTTCCAAGGTTTTCTTCTAAAAAGGTTTTTAATTCAAAAAATGAGGCAAAATGAAAAGTTGAGGGAACCGGAATTCCTTGTGCCTGTATTTCCAATATGGATAGTTTGTCTTCAGATACAGTACCCCTATAAGAATTAACAAGATGCCCTATATTTCCCCGACCTTTCTGTACTTCCAGATAAGACATTATTTCTTCAACTTCATATCTTGAAGGGAATCTTCCTAAGCCAAAATTACTTGGAAGAAATAGACTGCACTCTATTCCTTCTCCTGATTGGAAAGGGTAAAGGTTTTCTCCAAATAAATATACGGGAGCCTTTTTCCCCGTTCTTACTTCTCTTTGCACGTCACCCGCTAAAACAAAGCCGTAATTATTCTCTCCAAAAACATCCTTAAAATCAGCATATCTTCCAAGATTTACTCCCAAATCTCCCCTTCCAAGCACTGTCTTTTTTAATCTTTCTAAAAAACTTTGACTAGCAAGTACTTTAACATCCATCTTCAAATCAACTCGTCCAAAATAAAATTTGTTATTGGTTTTATTTTTTCAGGATTCTTTCCATTGGAACTGCAAACAAGAACCGCATTTGTCTCGACAAGTCTCGGAATTCTCCTGCCATCTTCGTCTAAATCATCCATTATATCCAAGCCTACAGTATACAATCCGGATTTTTTAACAATCTCCAAACAAAGTTTCTTCTCATCTTCTCTTAAATCTTCAATCTCAACTGCAGATGCTCCCTGCGATAAATTATCCTTCCAATTTCCTCGGGAAGGAACTCTCCTGTAAAAATGAATAATTCTATAGGAGTCAGGATTTTTTACATCTCCAACAACAGCAACCCTCTTACCTCCTTCCAGGGCAAAATGCAAAAATCTCTGTGCCACTATCTCTTTTTTACCTTTTTCTGTAAACACCTCTAAAACTTCCCTAACATTTTTATCGCCAAACCCAATCTTTTCCACCCCTTTCCCGCAAGAACCAAAAGGGTCTTTAATAACCATAACCTTAAACCTCTCCAATGCGCCCTCTAATTCATCAATATTACTACTCACTATTGTTTCCGGAATGAAATCTAAATAATTCTTAATATATGTTTTCTTATCTGCGGAAGTATATGAAGCCAAAGGAGGATTAACGTGCAGCACATCAACTTTGTTTAATCTTTCTGCAAAATCCTTATCCGCAATGTCACTCAAGTCAACTATTACATCAAAATCGTTTAAATTCATAAAAAAACTTTTTCCTTCTCTGCAAAAACCCTTTTCGTTTTTCAAGATAAAAACCTTCCCTTTTGACTCTCCAAAATTAATAGTATAAGGATCCAACTGAAAAACCTCACACCCTCCCTCAAGAAATCCTAAAGCATACAGCTTAAAATTATCTCCTTCTGTAAAACTCTTACCAAACTTATCCATTAAAGCCACTTTTACTGACATTTTAATCCACTTCCGATCTAACTATGTGGTCAACAATTAATTTAACCCAATGTTCTTCCCCTGCATCATAACCGGGAGTTGGGTTATTTTCTATCACTATAGGACCTTCCTCCGTAATCTGTATATCTACTTCATTCAGGTTTGCCCCTATTGCTTCAGAAGCCCTTACGGCCAAATCACACTCTTCTTCCGAAGCCTGATAAGGAATTATCTGAGAGCCATGATTACAACTAGCCATCCATGGTTTTTCCCCGTTAACGGGCACCAATGTTCTACCATAACTTATTAAAGGATTTCCTTCAATCACACCTACTCTAATATCATGATCTCCACTAGATTCAACAAAATCCTGAACAAGATACCTTCCCAAACTCTCTTCTTTTTCCTCCAAAAAATTCCTTAATGTTTTTCTCTCTTCTACTTTCATAACATCTATCCCTTTTCCGCCCGTTCTTCTCTTCACAACTAAAGGCAAAGAAAAAACATCAAAAATAGATTCTAAACCGGATTCTCTTGTCAAAACCATTGTCCTCGGTGTAGGAACCCCGTTTGCATTCATTAATCTGTAAGCAAAAGCCTTGTCATAATCTGCCTTACATGCCTGCAAAGGATTTATTGTCTTTATTCCTTTTTGGCTTAGCCAAGAAACCATATTTAAGCTCCTATTAATTGTTGAAGCATCCGCTTCACTCGGATAAACACGATTCATCCAAACCATATAACCTTCTTTTGTCAGGTTCTCCACTTCAGGCAATGAAACCTCTTCTGGATTGACAACCCCCCCATAATTTCCATTTAATTTGTTAGCATCAAACAATACAACACCCATACCTCTTTCTTCAAACAATTCCCTAAAATATCGGATGTCCCAACTTTCGGGGCGCGTTCCATCATAAATTATTCCGACATTTCCTTGATATTCTTGTGTTTCAGTAGTTCCCATTTTGTTTATAAAACTTCTGTATTTATTGTAAAATAGTCATTAAATTTTATAAGTGTAAAACACATTGCGTTTTCCTTTAAATACTTTTCCCTGAAAATTTGAAAAAATCTCTAAAAACTGATAAAAATCTGTGAAATCCTTTTGTTTTTATGTATGGTATTTCAAACCATATATATCCTCTTATTTTTTATCCGACCTATTTCACACGGCGCATCATATTAAATAAAGACTTCTTCTGGAAAGAAACAACTTTCTTATCATCCGCAGAAATCGTAACATTCGCCATTCCCAAACCAGACAAAAACACCGTGCAAATCAAAAACACTCCTTTTTCACCATCTCTGCTTTGCAGTGAAACCATTATTTTTTCAATCTTTGATTTAACACCATTTTCCCTCAAAGCTTCTTCAATAAGCTCTTCAATTTCATCAAACTCAAAATTAAAATCCTCGTCTTTTTTCAATTCTAAGCGCCTAGGAATTTTCTCATCAACAAGCTCTATCGGAACTTTCTGTCCTTGGTTCTCCATCTCAAAACCAATTATCTTTTTTTCTTTTGGCAAATAAAAATCAAAATGCTGTTTGTTGTCATTGCCTTTTTTATCTATAATAAAAAATCCTGAACAAAGATATGCTTCTTTGTTGCTTTTCAAAAACTCCTTAAATGTTTTCATGTCTCTAAGTTTTTCCCAATAAAATTGTATGTTCATTTTACATTAACATTAATAACTTCCAAATAATTATAAATATTTATATAGTTAACGAACCTCTAAATAGTAATATCTGCTAGGGTATAAACTTCCAATTGTGCCTCTTCTGGTTTTTCTTTAAAAATTACTTTATTCATCCCTTCTCTTCAATCTCTTTCTTTAAGTCAGAAATAAACTTACCTACTTTCATTTTCTTTATCTTCTTTTTTCCTTTTTCCCGTACTGCAACTTCTTTAGATTTTTCCTCTTTATCCCCGACAGTTATCGTCCAAGGAATCCTCATAAGCTCAGCTTCTTTGACTTTTTGATTTATCGTCGTTGAACGGAAATCTGCGTCAAGTCTCAAGCCAGGAACTTCTTCTCCGAGTTTTTTAATGACTTTTTCAGCATACTTTTTGTTTCTATCTGTAAAACTCAAAACCCTCACTTGTATTGGAGCCAGCCACACAGGCAAGCGACCGTTAGTGTGCTCCAGTAAGATTCCTATAAACCTTTCTACCGCCCCATAAATCACCCGGTGAAGCATAATCGGCTTTTTGCGTTTGTTATCTTTGTCTGTATATTCCAGCTGAAAGCGTTCAGGCATTGAAAAATCAAGCTGAATCGTGGCCAATTGCCACGTCCTTCCCAAAGAATCTTTAATATGATAATCTATTTTCGGCCCATAAAACGCCCCGTCGCCCTTATTTACCTTGTATTTGACCTTTTCTCTCTTCAAGACTTTCTCCAAAGATTTTTCAGCCTTGTCCCACATTTTATCACTTCCAATACGCTTCTCAGGACGTGTAGAAAGCTCAACGTGGTAAGGAAGTTTAAACATCTTGTAAAATTTATCAACCAGCTCCATAATCCTGACTACCTCATCTTCAAGCTGTTTTTCAGTACAAAAAATATGCGCATCATCCTGAGTGAACTGTATAACCCTAAATAATCCTGACAACACTCCCGAAAGCTCCTGACGATGAACAACCCCTATTTCTCCAACCCGCAAGGGCAAATCTTTATAGCTTTTTGGAGACGCTTTATAAACTAACATCCCTCCCGGGCAATTCATCGGCTTTACAGCGAACCCTCTTCCCTCATAATCACTCAAAAAAATGTTTTCTTTATATTTTTCCCAGTGTCCTGAAATCTGCCAAAGACGCTTGTCCATTATCTGAGGAGTTAAAACTTCTTCATAACCATTTTTGCGATGCACTTCACGCCAAAACCTCACAAGCTCGTTAAAAACAATCAAACCGTTATTGTGCCAAAAAACCATCCCGGGAGCAACTTCGTTAAAACTAAACAAGTCCATCTCCTGTCCTATAATCCTGTGGTCATTTTTTTTAAGTTTTGAAGTATCAAGTTTGGCTTTTCCTATTTCTCTAAGAAGTTTTTTGGAATCATATTTTTCTTCTGTTTCAGACGCTTTACTTTCGGCTTTTATTTCTCTACTCAATTCACTTAAAGGATGTCCTTTAACTTTCAGCTCAAACTCTTTGTAATATCCAAAAGGAGCACGATGAACCTTGAGTTTTTTCTTTTTCAAAGCTTTTTCGGCTTCTTTCAAAACCTCAACTGCAACATTCGGATTTGCGAGGTTGCTTGAAAGATGAGCATAAGGATACAAAACAACGCTTTTAGCCTTAACCTGTTTTGCAATATCCTCAACCTCCTTAACCAAATGTTTAACAGAGCCTTTAACACCGTCTCCTTTTTCAACCGCAGTCATCACGGCCAGAGCTTCCTTGACCTTTTTGCCTTTCTTCTCTTTCTCGGACAAATCTTTTATGCTTTTCAAGGCTTTTCTCAGAGGCTTAAAACTTATGTAATCAACGTGCAACGAAAGTATCTTCATACCTGTTAAAAGCCAATTGAGTTTTTAAAATTAATTAAAAGACATTTTTTTCTTAATTTTTTCAAGTTTGTTCTTATATTTTTTAAGAAGTTTATTATCCTTTTTTCCTAAAAGCCCCATTTTGTTCTCCAAACTATCAATAAGGCTACTTTCTATTTCCTTAACATGATATCTTGCAAGAAATCTCTTGTCTGATTCAATCTCTTTTTCCAATTTATCAAAATGCTTCTCAATTTGCTTTTTCAAACTTTCTATAGGTTTTTTCAACCTTTTACTTCTTTTTACCATTTAGCTTTTTAATCAACCTATCTGCATAATCAAAAAGAGGTTTAATTTCCTCAACTTTAAGATTATTTTTTAATTTAGAATCATTTTTAACTCTCAGATACCCTTCATACACTTCCCCAGAGGATTTTTCATTTATTATTTTCAAAAAATCTTTGTTTCTGTATTTTTTGTTTTCAAAAATACAATTAAGGAGATACAATTCCCTTAACCTCAAAACAACAGAATAAGCAATACCGTCTTCAACATGCAACCCAAAATCTTCGCTAATTTTAACACTTTCTTTATTAATTTTCATTACAGACCGGATTTCGTTGATTAATTTCCTCACAGAAAAAGAAGGTTTTTCTTTCTTATACTTATTTATCAAAGAATCATTGATAACTATTTTTGCTTCCCTAACTATTGAATAAAAATATAAGCTTTTTTTAAAATTCTTGTCCACGTCTTCTTTAGGCACAAGCAAAAAATCATAAATTCCTTCTTTAAATTGTTTTCTTGTTTTTTTAGTTATAACCAAAACATCTACATCGCTTTTCTCTGTTTCTTCTCCCCTGGCATAAGAACCCACGAGATAAATCCCTTTTACATCGTTAAGCACTTCCTTCTCTTTAAGTATTTCAAAGACATTTCTCAAAACAAAATCTTCTACAAGTTCAATCCTTACTTTCTTGTCCTTCCAGTCTTTAGGCAACACCACTCCTGCAGAATTTCCTAACTTCATGGCCTTTTTTATCAATACTTCCATGTTTAAATATGTTTAAACATGTTTAAATACTTTACTGTGTGAATTTTTTATAAACTAAAAAGGCAATCTTTCTCTTGCCTGATCCAGAGCACATTTACTGATAAACAAGCATATAAGTCCCTTCACTTACAGATAAGTTATAATAAGTATTCAAACTTTTCCTTTTTCATTCTTCAAAATACATTTATCAATTTTTTTCTTGCTGACTTTTTTCAATTTACTCTGGAAATCTTTTGTAAATTTAATTAGTTCTTTAGTCAAACGTTCTTTAACCTGTTTTGTTGTTACTTTCCCTGATTTATATCTTTTAATCAGCTTCTTAGATTCTTTTTCGCTCAAAAAAAGTTTTGTGAGGTAAAGCAAAGAAACATCCTTCTCCGGATTTCCACCGTGTTTTCTGTGTTCTTCAAGAGTTTTTGCTCCTCCTGAAAAAGCCTTGTTGACTTTTTTCCTTATTGTTTTTGGAGAATCGTTAAAATAAATCGCATTATTCTTTGACTTGGACATTTTCTTACCGTCAATGCCAGGCAAGAAAGAAATATGTATTATTGAAGGAGATTCGTAACCTGCTCTCCTGGCTATGTCCCTTGATATGCGAATATGTGCATCTTCGTCAGGACCGATAGGAACTAACACGTTTTTAATTTCCCGTTCTTCTTGTGGAAACAAAATGTGGGCTGATTGAACAGCAGGATAAAAATGCAACCCGATATTCTCTTCATTTTTATATCCATAAGTTGCTTTTATCTCGGAATAATTAACTTTCTTGGATAGTTTTATGGCTAAATTGTAAATATTAGTATAAATTTGATCTATAATGAAGTAGGTCTTTTTAGGATTAAATCCATAGGCAATTAATTCTTTAGCCAGCTCTAAAGCATTTTTTAAGCCCTCTTCTTGATTTTCCACCTTTCCTGTCACATAACTTTCGTCATCAGATATGGGAATAAAAACAGGAATACCATATTTTTTTTGAAAAAATAGATTCGTATCAAAAACTGGCTTGTGCCCTATATGAAGCCTTCCAGAAGCGTTTACTCCGGAAAGGATAGCACATTTTTTTCCTTTTTTCAAAGCTGAAAAAAACTTATCAAAATCTCTGTGGGAATAAATCAAACCCTTACTAAAAGTATAAAAATCAGGCATATCTTTAAGGTTTTTCACACGCTTCGCTCCAAATTTCTCTACCAATTTTCTGTTATCTTGTTCAAGAGCTTTTGAATCCATAATTCCTTGAAGAATTCCAATTTTTTAAACGTTCTTGTCTGAAAAAATTCGTTGGGTTACATATAAATTTATAAATATTACTTATCTTTAAATCATAAGATGAAAAGGGGAATTATACCATTGCTATTTTTTGTTTTGGTTCTTTCAGTATCGCTTGTGTCTGCAGATATTCTAATTACTCATCAACCAAAAGAAGTTTACAATTTAGGAAATGCCATCGTTGTTCCAGCAACCATAAAAACTGCTTCAGACACTGTAGGGGTTTTCAATATGGACCTTTTATGCAAAGGCCACACAATAAATTTTTACAAAAATGGTGTGAGTTTGAAATCAGGTGAAGAAAAAAAATACGAAGCTTCTTTGGTTTTAACTAAAGGAATCATAGGGGAATTGAAGGGTTTGTGTAAAATCAAAGCTTCACTCGGAGAAGATTATGCTTTAACAAATGAATTTGAAATTTCAGATTTAATCAAAATAAATCTTGAGATTCCTGAAACTAAGTTTGATCCTGGAGAGATATTTTATTTAAAAGGAAGCGCCGTAAAAACTAACGGGGAAGATGTCGATGGATACATAAAAGTTGACATCAGAGAAGGAAATGACTCAATAATTTCTCAGACAGATTCGATAGACAACGGATTTTTTGAAATAAACGCAACCATTCCGGAAAACGTAAAAGCGGGAAAATATCTTGTAGAAATAAATGCGTATGAAGAAAATTCAAACAAAGAAAGGACAAACACAGGATTTTTGAATAAAAATATACAAATCAAACAGATTCCGACAAATCTAGAGGTTGTTTTTGAGAACGGGGAAGTTGAGCCGGGAACGGAAGTCAAGGTTAAAGCTATACTCAGAGACCAAAGCGGAGAAAAAATACTAAACAGGACAAGCTTTTTGACCATAAAAAACGAAAAAGGAAAAGTCTTCGAGCAAAAAGAAGTTTTTGTTGACGAGCTTATAGGTTATCCGATAAAATACAATGAACCCCCAACACAATGGACAGTTGTAGCAATGTCAAACAAACTCACAAGTGAAGCAAACTTCAAAATACTTGAAAAAGAAGCTGTTGATGTAAATATAATAAACAAAACTATTGTAATAAAAAATGCGGGAAATGTTCCTTACAATAAAACACTGCTTATAAAATTAGGAAACGAGTCTCTCAATATCCCTGTTTACCTTGAAGTTGATAAAGAAACAAAATACACTTTAAGTGCTCCTGACGGGGAATATAAAGTGGAAATAGTCCTCGGAGCAAACGAAACAATCTCCGACAATGTTGTCTTAACAGGAAACTCCATAAGTGTTAAGGAAGCTTCAAACGTTGCCGTCAGCCTCATAAAGTATCCTGTAGTCTGGATATTTCTGATTGCTTTACTCGGATTCGTGGCTTTTGTAGTCTTCAAAAGAACTCAGAAACAAAGTTTTTTTGGAAGCATTGGTTCAAAAATAAGAATGCCAAGACGGGAAAAAAACTTTCAAAACACTGATAGTTCCCCTTTGAAAGAAAATTCTCTTGTCAACTCAAGAAATCCCGCAGAAGTCTCGTTGTCAATAAAAGGAAATAAACAAGCTTCTTCAATAGTCAGCTTGCACTTAAAAAACCTTTCAAAATTACAATCAAAAGAAAGTAACGCGGAAGAAACCCTTCAAAAATTAGTTGATTTAGCAGAAAAAGAAAAAGCGGCAACTTACGAAACCGGAAGTCACTTGTTCTTTGTATTCGCTCCTGTACAAACACGGACTTTTAACAATGAAAAAACAGCTCTGAGTGTTTCAAGAAAAATAAAAGAAATTCTTGATGAACACAACAGAAAGTTTAAAGAAAAAATAGATTTTGGAATCGCGATAACAAGAGGTACGATAGTTGCCAAGCAAGAAGGTGAATCGAAGTCAGGGAAAAACATACTGAGGTTTATGTCTTTAGGAAAACTTATGGCTACATCAAAAAATCTTTCTTCACACTCAAAAAGACAAATTCTTTTAGATGAAAATACAAATTCGCGTCTTAAAGAATACGTAAAAACTGACAAACACAAGCACGGAAACTATGTTTACCATACAATTAAAGAGATGAAAAACGCTGAAGATAACAAAAAATTCATCCGTAACTTTCTCCACAGAATAGAAAACGGAGACAAGCAAAACAGTGACAACGAAAAACCGGTAGATAAAAAAGAGTGATTAAAAAAGAGTGATTATTTCTTAAACAACTTCTTGCTCTTCAGGTTTTTAAGTCCTTCAAATCCCCAAATTTTTAAAGCAACTCCGATACCTATAAGAATCAGTCCGAGAACAAAACCCGTCCAGAAAATGGGTTTTATACTTGTCAAAACCCCGCTTAAAAAACTTAAAGAACTTCCAGCAAGAGACACGACAAAACTTTCAAGTTTAAGCAAAGGCAAAGTAGACAATATCAAAACCCCGCCTAAAACTATGGGAAAATTTTTCTTATTCTCGGTCAAAAAAAACATCCCTGCAACGAGAATCAGTGAAAAAATAAACATAAAAATAAGTTTCTCCTGCCAATAATTTTTAGATTTCTCTGATATTAAAAATAAAGGAGTTTTCTCCTTGGTAAAACAATCCCAATAATCACACTCATAATCACCATAATAAATCCCTTCAATAACCCCATCAACAGTCTTGTTTATTATTGCCTCAGGGTTTTCTTCAACCAAAGAACAGGGTATATCTATCTCGTATTCTTCATAACTAAAAACATAATCTTCAGTTTCATTCCCGCAAAATTCTTTGGCACGCTCAAAAATCTCCTCCTCCTGGGAAGTCAGGTTGAAATCTGCCCCGGGAAAAATTTCACTTAAAACAGTTTCATCCATAACAACAGATTTTATCTGGGAATTAACATTTTCATATTCCAAAGAAGAGGTAATAATGAAAAGTGAATTTACGCCTATTAAAGACATAAGAAGAAATATGCTTACAATAACCAAAACTCCACCTCTTATAAATCCCATAAAAAAGATACAAAAGAAGAGTTTATAAAATTATTTTAACTGCATCTTCATCTTTCTCCTGAAATCATCCAAAAAATCCCCCCAAATATCTTCATTTTCAGACATAAATTTTTCAAGCAAACCAAAAGACTCCTCTCTTAAAGGACCTTCCCTGACAACAGGCCATTTTTTTATGTACCATTCTCCTAAATTTAAATCCTTAGGATTTATTGAACCTACCCCTCCCTTAAAATCAGGACACGCATAAACTATTTCACTGACTCTTGAAAAAACCGAACATCCCATGCACATCAAACACGGCTCCCATGTAGTATAAAGGACACTGTTTCCTGAACGATTCTTTTTTATTGCACTTGAAAACTGATATAAAACCGAATATTCTGCATGAGAAACCCAATCATTCCTGGTGTTTGCGGTATTTCCTGCCCTTCCAATTAATTTCCCGTCAATTGCCAAAGCTGCTCCAACAGGCAAATCTCCCCTACTATACGCCAGCTTCGCTTCTTCCAAAGCAATTCCCATAAAATACCTATCATCCATAAAAGAACCATCATGAAACGGTTAATAAATATTTATGTGGTTTTTTAACGAAAATCACGTGAAACACAATGTATCTTTTTCTACTACGGTAGTTTCTTTTTTTCTAAAAAAGAAACCCCAAAACCTTTATTAAGTAATTTGGATTTTACCATA
>CAZDCI010000001.1:40761-43254 GCA_964503975.1 Candidatus Woesearchaeota archaeon | reverse complement strand
TTTTTCTAAAAAAGAAACCCCAAAACCTTTATTAAGTAATTTGGATTTTACCATATATGTCAGGAAAAGACAAAAAAGACGTGAAAAAAGAGGGTGAAAACCAAAAGAAAAAGGCTGAGAAAAAACCTGTTTCTAAACCTGATTTTGTCAAATGGTTTTCTGAGCTAAACAAAAACTCTGGGAAGATTGCCGGGGGGAAAGGAGCAAACCTCGGAGAAATGTACAACTTAAACATTCCCGTTCCTGCAGGTTTTGTCGTGACTGCGCAGGCTTATGATTATCTTATAGAAACTGCAGGAATAAAAGAAAAAATCCTTGAACTTTCGGAAAGAATAGATTACGAAGACTCGGAAGGGTTGAACAGAATAACAGGTGAAATACGCGAACTCATGGAAAGTGCAAAAATTCCTTCTGAAATGGAGAAAGAAATTTATGAAGCTTACGAAGATTTAAGCGCGGGAGATGACAAAGGTTTCGAAAAAGAGTCTGCTCATCATCTGCTTAAAAAAACTCCTGAAGATGCTTTTGTCGCCGTAAGGAGCAGCGCAACAACAGAAGACTTAGCAGATGCAAGTTTTGCGGGGCAGCAAGAAACATATCTAAACGTTAAAGGTAAAAGGGCTCTTATGAAATCTGTAAAAAAGTGCTTCTCTTCACTTTTTACCCCAAGAGCAACATTTTATCGTAACAGAAAAGGTTTTGAACACAGCGAATCCAAAATAGCAGTTATAATCCAAAAAATGATTGACGCAGATAAATCAGGGGTTATCTTCTCAAAAAATCCTTCAACGGGAAAAGAAGAAGTTGTACTTGAAGCTGTTTGGGGGTTGGGGGAAGGAATAGTGTCTGGAAAAATCACTCCAGACAAATACATAATTTCGGGAAAAGAGATGAAAATTGAAGAAATTGAGGTGAGCAAAAAGAAAATAGCTATAACACGTGACTCGGGAGGGAATAAAAAAGTCGTTAAACTAAGCGATGAGAAGTCGAAACAACAGGTTTTGAAAAATTATGAAATTAAAAAACTTGCAGAAACTGCCTTAAGGCTTGAAGAGCATTATCAAAAACCTCAAGACATAGAATTTGCGACTGAAAACGAAGAGATTTTCATCGTTCAGACACGTCCCATAACCACTTTGGGAGATAAACCAGGAGAAGCAAAAGAGATTCGCGGCACCGTAATTCTGAAAGGTTTAGCCGCCTCTCCGGGAATTGCTTCGGGAAAGATAAAAATAATCAAAGACTTAAAAGACCTGCATAAAATAAAACAGGGAGATATTTTAGTTACGGGTATGACCAATCCTGATATGGTTGTTTCTATGCAAAAATCAGCGGCAATAGTTACTGACGAAGGAGGTCTGACTGCCCATGCAGCAATAGTCTCACGTGAGATGGGAATTCCTGCTGTTGTGGGAACACAAGAAGCAACTACTAAGCTTAAAGAAGGAGAAACTATAACCGTTGATGGTTTTAACGGAAAGATTTATAAAGGAAAGGTCTCCGAGAATATTCAAAAAGAAATCCGTCCTGTTACAGCTAAAACAAAAACAAAAGTCAAGGTAATTTTAGACTTGCCAAGTTATGCGGAAAGGGCTGCAAAAACAAATCTTAAAGGCGTAGGTTTGGCGAGAATTGAAGGGATGATCGCCGAAGACGGAAAACATCCTGAACACTATCTAAAGAAAAATCATCTTGGAGAATACAGTGAGGTCATAGCCAGAGGAATCAGAAAAATGGCACGTCACTTTGATGAAATATGGGTGAGGACATCGGATATAAGAAGCGATGAATTTTCAAACCTTGAGGGGGCTCCAAAAGAAGAGGAGGCAAACCCTATGCTTGGAATGCATGGGATACGTTACGGAATTAAAAATCCGGAAATCCTAAAAGCCGAGCTCAAAGCTTTAAAAAGAGTTGTACACGACGAATCAATGAAAGTTAAAATTGGTGTTTTGTTGCCTCAAGTAATTAACGTTTTTGAGGTGCGGGAAGTGAAAAATTTTCTGCGCGAAATAGATTTCAAGGATGCTAAAGTAGGAGTAATGATAGAAACTCCTGCTTCTGTGCAGCTTATCTCCGAATTTTGCAAGGAAGGAATTGATTTCATAAGCTTTGGAACAAATGACCTCACACAATACATTCTTGCAGTAGACAGAGGAAACGAACAAGTTCAGGGATTATATGATGAAATGCACCCTACAATACTTTACCAGCTTGAATATGTTTTAAGAGTCGCTAAACGAAACGGGGTTGAGACAAGCATTTGCGGACAGGCAGGAAGCAAAAAAGAAATGGCTAAGTTTTTAGTTGAAAGAGGGATAGATTCAATAAGCGTTAATGCTGATGCGGCAAAAGAAATTTCAGACCACATTTATGAACTTGAAACCGGGAAAAAAGCCGGTGAAGAAGATAAAAAAGAAAGAAACGAAGAAAGCCCAAAAAAAGAAAGAAACGAAGAAAGCCCAAAAAAAGAAAGAAACGAAGAAAGCCCAA
>CAZDCI010000001.1:0-40661 GCA_964503975.1 Candidatus Woesearchaeota archaeon | reverse complement strand
GAAACGAAGAAAGCCCAAAAAAAGAAAGAAACGAAGAAAGCCCAAAAAAAGAAAGTAAAGATTTCATACCTCCTCAGCCGGTAGACGCTGACGAGTCGGAAGAAGGAAAAGACAAGAGCAAGGAAGACTCCGGAGGAGGATTAGATATTTCAAAAGAACATGAAAATCCTGAAAAAGATGACGTACCTTTCATAAAAGGTGCCAAGCCAATACAATATGACAATGATGACAAAGAAGATGAGGTTTTAGATATCTTTTAATTTACCTCGATAAATCTCAAAGTTTATAAATTGCCCTTCCTTCTTTAAATTATGGCCAAAAAGAGGAGCTCTAAGAAAACTAAATCTAAAAAAAAGACTGGTTCTAGAAAAAATACAAAAAATACAAAAAAGAAGTCAAAATCCAAGTCTAAAAAAGCTAAAATAAAAGTAAAAAACAAAAATAAAAGTAAAAAACCTACCGAAGTTAGATATCATTCAACCAAAGAAATAAAAGTTGAAAAAGCTCTTATTGACAATTTTGTAGGTTTGCAAAAAGTGATGGTTAACTTATCATCAAGGTTTGACAAACTTTCTGATGAGATGTCAAAGCTTCTAAATCTGTTCGAAGTTTCTGCAAAAGCTATGGCGAAAAAAGAGTTTGCGAGCGAAAAAGATCCGGAAATAAAAAAGCTCCACGATAAATTAGATAACCTTTCAAAACAAGCCGGCCTGATTGGCAAAGGACTGGCTTTGATTCATGAAGCAAATAAAGAAAGCCATGAAGAAACACAAAAAGTGGGCAGGTTTGAACCTCACCCTTCAAATACTCCGCGCTCAACACCTCGACCGATGCCTGCACCAAAGATGCCCACACCAATGAAACAGCAAAGACCCCAAAATCAGCAAGGCCAGGGTCAAAGGAAAGAAGAATCTCAGGTAAGAGAGCTTCAGCCACAAGCTCAAGGGCAAAACCAAATGCAGAAATCAATAATGCCTTCTGAAGCTGAAATGACTCAGAAAAACGTTCAAGAAAAAAAACCCCAAAATCAGCAAGGCCAACAGCAAATTCAAAACCAATCCCAAGAACAAGGGAGCCAGAATGCTCAGAAAAACTTCTAAATCTTTCAAAAATCGTTTTCTTTTAGAATTTATGAGAGAAATTCTTAGAAGCACAGACACATACATAAAGCTTAAAGTAAAACACGAATCAAAAAAGCCCCTTCCCGGAGAAAAGTTCAAAGACACAGGAAAAACTGAAGAGCAAAAAGAGAAAATTAAAAAACTCGTTACAGGGAAAATAAAACGTGACGAAGAAGCTTTGAAAAAAATGCCTCCTCTTGAAGAAGAGGAAAGGATGATTCCTTCCAGGCCTTTAAAAAAGTTGGATGAAAAAGAAAAATTAGATAAAATAAAACCCCAGCTTAAGGTTCCTATTCTAAGAACAATAGAACCTTTTGAACCTTCAATACCGCACACAATAAAAGATATACAACCAGTCCCAAGAGGAAAAACACTCTATCTTGGAAAGCTTGAACCTTTAACAAGAGACCCTTTAGTTAAAACTTTTGAATCCAATGGTCCAAATCAGCCGGTAGTTGTTACCGGAATGATGGGAAGAAAAGACACGTCAATAAAACTTAATCAAAACGAAATTCAGGGTCTGATAAAAAGATTTGCGGACGAAGCAAAAGTTCCCTTTGAAGAAGGTTTCTTTAAAGCAGCTGTTGGAAATCTCGCAATTTCAGCAATAATCTCTGAAGCAACAGGCTCCAAGTTTGTAATAACAAAACTCAGCGGACACAAACGTTAAAAGTCATATTCTCCTAAAAAACCCCCAAGATTTGTCTCATCTGTTCCTTCTTTTGAAAGTTCATAAGCAATATCTTTAAGCCACTTGATTTTATCTTCTTCCATAAACCTGTCAAGAGTCTCGTTGCTTAAATCTTCAGGATATGTGTGCTCAACCCAATAATTTCCTATTTCATACCTCACAACAAGAAAGTCGTTTTTAACAACAGCTTCCGTAACTTCAATGGTTATATTTCCAAACTCGTTTTCAAGAATTTCTCTCTCTTTTAAAGTTAAGCTTAAAGGTTCAGAAACAATTTTCTCATCACCCGATTCATCACCCTTTATCTCACTCTTATTCTCGTCTTTAGATAAATCCTGAACATTGTCAACAGATTCAGATTTGGCATCCACAACACCCTGCTGAAGCTGGGCACTTAAACTTTCAAGGTTTTCTCCGAGATACTCAAGTCTAACACGCAAATTCCCTTCATTAAAACTCATATTCAAATTTGAAACATCTATAAGAAAATCTTTAGAAACATCCCCAACAAAACCCTCCCCAAATCCTTTTTCAGTTTGAGAATAATTGGTTGTAACTCTTGCTTCGCTTCCGTTGCCCATCAAATTTATTGTAGTGTCGGGAAGATTTCCTCCCGTAGAATTTTTAACGCTTAAAGGCTTTATCTCAGCAGTTTCATTACCCTTTAAAGCATAAGTAAATGGTTCGTTTTTAGAAACACTTCCTTTGACTTCTTTTTCAATCACGGTATCATTTTCTCCCAGAGAAGAAATTAACAACGCAAAAAAAACATTTGGAAAAGTTTCTTTTTCTCCGATTAAACCATACCCTATACCTTCTCCGCTAAGGTTGCTTCCCAGCATATAAAAGTTCCCCTGAACTTGCTTCTCAGATAAAATATCCTGGAGCGCATAACTATAACTGGAATTTGAAGTTTCAAAAACAAGTTTTGAACTTGCGGGAAGCAACTCTCCTTCATTTAAAAAAAGCTTCAACTCTCCTTGCAAAATTTCTCCTTTCTGATAATCTGCATCCAAATTTAAAACCGAGAAACCTGTAATGCTTCCTTTTTCAAAATTATTAACAAAAACATATCCTGCAAAACCCACAAAAACAAGAGCAATAAAAATTCCCATAAAAAGTAATACTTTCTTTGCATCAAGTTTTGTTGTTCCTTTATATTCGGTAACAACCTTCCCGTCAACTCTTTTACTATGGTATATGTAAGGCCCGTAAATCTTGCCGTCTTTCTTTATGTATTTTTTATAAGCCATTTGAAATGTAGGGTAACTGAGAAAAGTTAAAGAATATATTTAAACCTTATTATAGGAGGGGTTTTTGAAGGTTCCAATTACAACCACAACCCACATTTTGTATTATTCCATACAGTATAATTAATTCCTACTTCTAATTCTGGAACAACATCATCTAACCTTACATATATTTCTGTGCTGCTGTTTGGAATTATTCCGTGAAAGTCTATCTGCGGACAATCAGTTAAATCTGTAAAGTTTATGTACTTAGCCTGAAGGTTTAGAGTGGCGGGATTTGGTAAATCTTGGCTTGAAAATTGGAAGGGTTCTGAACTTGTGAAAATATCTTCAACACTTCCTGTATTAATTATATTGTCTGGAACACAAATATTTGAACTGCAAAATTCTCCAAAAGCACACCCTCCTGTTGCTGTACTGCAATCTACAGCTTGCCCGCAAATGCTTGCAGTTTCACACTGGAACTCTTCACCCTCGCAAGCTGCTTTTTCATTTATAATTTCTCCATTTTCATCTTGTTCATATTTGCACTGACAACTACCATCTGAACATTCAAATCCTGTGTCACAATCTTCATCAACAGTGCAAGGATCTCCTTCTCCACCAGTATCTTCTTCTCCGTTTTCTCCATCTCCACCGTCTCCTCCATCTCCTCCATCTTCGCCTTCTACAGGGGTGGCACTTCCGGATGAACCCAAAACAAATGACCTTACTTGAGGGCAAAGCTCTTCACGATTTGATTCGTCCAAAAAATAAGGAGTTAAATCAACCCTGTTAGCATTCAAAATCCCTGCTTCAACCGTCTCACTTTTAGTATCTAAAGGACCCATTGAACCTCCAAACTCCAAAACACCACTATTTTCTGTCAAATTAAATAAAACTAGTTTAACTCCGGAGATGGTTTCTCCTCCTGAACTTCTTGTTAGCGTCACAAGATAATTTTCTGGTTGGTCTTCTACAGGTAAAACACTCACAAAACTAAAATCTATCGAAAGACATCTGCTCGTTAAATCTACCTGCTCTACACCTTTCCCTACTACATTTGCAACAACCACCCAAACAATTCCCACCAAAACGATAGCAAGCAGAATTATTATCAAAGTTGTAACAACTGCCGATAAACCTCTTTTACCAACCTTTTTCATACGCAGAAAAAGAATTTAAGATTTATAAAATTAAGTAAAATTCAAAAATTAAATCAAACCTTCTTACTGTGTCTGAGTTTCTTGCTGGGTTTGGGTTTCCTGGATTTGTGAAGGTGCCTGCAAACATTCAAGAGCAACTAAACTTATAGTTTGGTTATCTCCAACACTCACAGGGTATGCTTGACACTGTGAAGCTACTTGAATTATATCTGACACAGCAATTTGATACCCCTCAATTCTCTTATCGGTAACATATCCTGTAACTGCAGGCCGGACTACAAAAGCATAAACTACAATAGCTGCAAGTATTACAACGGCAAGGATTAAAAGCCCCATCACCCATTTAGTTTTATCTGCCATACCTTAACTAAAAATCCTTTCTTTAAAAAACTTATGTTAATCCAAAACATCAATTAACTGTTGTTATTTCTATGAGAGTTATTACATCTCTCCACGAAACTCCGTCGCTTGAACTTACACTCACATAGGCAGAAATTACGTCACCAGGCTTGAATGTAACAACGCCTTTGGACTGGACATCGTGGTCTTTTTTCACTCCTATAGAACTTGTATCAATCGTGTTCCCGAAACTTATTGGTTTCCCATTTTTAAGAACAATGACTTCAACCTTTCCAGGATTCGCTTTCACGATATCAAGATTCGTTGACAAGGCTGTAATGCTTCCTTCCCTGACCATTACATATCCTTTTGACTCATTTGTTTTTACTCCTGTCGCCGTACTTAAAAATCCTGAAGCACCCATTATTTCATTTGAACCGAAATTCAAAAAGTTTCTTTTGTCGTGTGCAACAATCAGATCCCCTTGCGCTTTAAGTTTTTCAACACTATAACCCACAACAAAAACCTTCTCGTTGCTTCCGGGAGAAGACTCATAATCAACCTGATAAATAGCCAGATTCGTGTCCCCAACGTTTTGAATGTTTACTTCTTCAGGCAAGGCATTAAAATCAACTTCCTTCACAGACTTTATGCTTTCAGGTTGGATCCCTCGCTTTTTAACAAACTCTCCGACAAATCCTTTAACATTCTCAGAAACATCCACACCAGCAGCTTTGCTGACTGCCGCATTAATTTCTTCATCTAAAGTTGCAGCCGAAACAAGAAACAAAGCAGCAACTAACAAAAATGCAAAAACAAAAACAAACACTCTTTTTTTCATCTTCCTCTTTGTTTATTCGGATAATTCACCCACTATTAACCACTTTTAACACTCTTACTTTAAATAAATAAGTGTTATATTTAAATATTCTCGTTTACAAAAAAGCCTATGAAAGACAAAATAACAAAAGAAAAACTTGAGAAGTATTTTGCTTTAACTAAAAAAGCCCTTAGTGTCGCAAAGAAAAACGTCGTCAAAGGAAAAAATAAAGAAGCCAAAGAAATAAATGAAATGGTTTCAAACTATTTGTCGGATGCCGCACATTTCGAAAAAGAAAAAGACTTCATAAACGCTTTTGGAGCTTTAAACTATGCTCACGGATGGCTTGACTCTGGTGCGAGACTTGGGGTTTTCAACGTAAAAGATGATTCCTTATTTACAGTAAAGTAAATTATTCTATTCAAAAATACCCTCTATTTCAGAATTTCTTACAAGTTCTAGAGTGTATCTGAATTCAGGCGGATAATCTCTTCTTTTCTCCGGTAGTTTCTCCGTCCAAGAGCTTCTGTAGCTATGCAACCAATTAAAACATCTAGGCCAAGCATAAATAAACATACCTAATGTTTAAATTAATTCCGTGTTCAAATAATAAGTTATAAAAATCCTTTTTACCTTTTTTCGTTATGAAAAAAGAGGTAATCGTTTTAAGTCTCGGCGGAAGTTTAATTATTCCGGATGACATTGATATGAGGTATCTTAAAAAATTTAAAAAAGTTATCCAAAAAAATACAAAAAAATACAAATTCATCGTGGCTTGTGGGGGAGGCGGTATTGCAAGAAAATACATCAAAGCTCTTGAAAAAGTCAAAGCTGATGAAAAATTCCAAAGCTTTTCTGGAATTTCTGCAACACGTATGAACGCCAGATTTATGAGCTACTTCTTTGGGTTTGAACCTAAAAAAGGAATTCCCACGCACATGAGAGATATAAAAAAATATCTTAAAAAACAGGATGTTGTTTTTTGCGGGGCTTTGGATTATAAACCAAATCAAACCTCGGATTCAACAGCCGCGCAAATTGCAAAAAAATTCAAGGCCAAAATGTTCATCAACTTGACTAACGTTAAAGGTCTTTACGATAAAAATCCTAAAAAATATAAAAAAGCAAAATTCATCCCGTGGATTTCATGGAAGGACTTCAATGAAATGGCTCAATCAGTGAAATTCAAACCCGGACAGCACTTCGTTTTAGACCAGGCAGCATCCAAACTGATAAAAAAACACAAAATAGAAACTTACATTCTTGGAAAAAATCTAAAAAATCTTGATGCTTTGCTCAAAGGCAAAAAATTCACTGGAACGAGGATTAGGGCCTAAATTTTATTAATGAAATTTTTATAAATCCTTTTCTTTTTATTATTTAATGGAGCAAACTTTTATTCAGGCAAAAGACTTCAATGAAGCACGAAAAAAAATACGTGAAGTTAAAAACGAGAACATAATCTTTTCCGGAAAAACAGATACTTTAAATCGCAATGTTCTTGAAAAAGAGCAAATAAACACCTTGCTTTTAAACCTTAAAGGAAGAAAAGACCGTATGAAACAAAGAGATTCCGGTTTTAATCATGTCTTGGCAAAAACCGCCAAAAAGAAAAATGTTAAAATAGGGATAAACCTTGATGAGGTTATTGAAAGCGACGGAAAGGAAAAAGCGAAAATGCTCGGACGCGTGATGCAAAACATCCGCATCTGCAACAAAAACAAATTAAAGATGAGATTCATTTCACCTTCAAATAAATACAAAAAAGATTTCCGTGACCTGGAAGCCTTGGGCATTGTCCTTGGAATGCCTACATGGATGCTGAAATAAAATGGCAAAAAAAGATAAAGAAGTCAAAAAGATAAAAAAAACCTTGGAAAGTTTAAGTCCAAATGAAAGAAAAATTCTTCCTTACTTGGAAGAAAAAGATATAATTGACATATGTAAAAAATCCAACTTAGACAAGGTTTCAGTTTTGCGCTCACTTGAATACCTTAAGGATAAAAAAATAATAAACATTTCAAAAGAAAAGAAAAAAATCATTGATGTTGGAGTAAACGGGGCATTATACAGAAAAAAAGAGCTCCCTGAAAGGCGTTTACTTCAGCTCCTTAACGAAAAACGCATTCTTTCTATGAAAGACGCAAAAAAACAAAGTAACCTTTCTGATGATGAATTCAAGGCTTCCATTGGTGCCTTAAAGAAAAAAGACTTTATAGAAATAAAAAATAAAAAACTTGTTTTGAAAGCCAAAAAAGACGAAATGGCTAAAAAAATGCCTGAAGAAATTCTCCTTAGCTCCTTACCTATGGAGTATGGAAAACTTTCCAATGAACAAAAAGAAGTTTTAAAATCGCTTGAAAAAAGAAAAAACCTGATTGAAACACGTGAAAAAAAGAGGGTGGACATTGAAGTGACTGAGTTTGGGAAAAAGATTTCCACAGAAGGATTAAAATCTCAGAATTTTATAGAGCAAATAACCCCCGAACTTTTGAAAAAAGAATCTTTATGGAAAGGAAAAAAGTTTCGCCGTTATAATGTTAATTTTCCTGTTCCTGAAATAAATGGAGGTAAGCGGCATTTTGTAAATCAGGCAACCGACTACGCAAGAAACATCTGGATTGAACTTGGTTTCAAAGAGATGTCAGGCAACTTAATTCAAAGCAGCTTCTGGAATTTTGACGCTTTATTCACTCCCCAAGATCATCCGATAAGAGAGATGCAAGACACTTTTTTCCTTGACAAAAAATCAGATCTCCCTGACAAAGACATTGTTAAATCAGTTAAAGATGCTCACGAAGGAGAAATAACTGGAAGTGCGGGGTGGGAGTATGAATGGGAAGAGGAAGAGGCTAAAAAACTCGTTTTAAGAACCCACACAACCTGTCTATCTGCTCAGAAATTATATGAACTTTCACAAAAGAAAGAAAAACGGGGTAAGTTCTTCGCTGTGGGAAAAGTTTTCAGAAATGAAACTTTAGATTGGAGTCATGGATTTGAATTCCATCAAACTGAAGGAATCGTCGTAGACAAAAACATAACATTTAAACATCTTCTTGGATATCTTGAAGAATTCTTCAAAAAAATGGGATACCCTAAAGTCAGATTTACTCCTGCATACTTCCCTTACACTGAACCAAGTGTGGAGGTTCATGGATGGAGTCTTGAGAAAAAAAAGTGGGTTGAATTAACAGGGGCGGGAATATTCAGGCCAGAAATATCTATCCCTTTGCTAGGAGAAAATATTCCTGTAGCAGCATGGGGCATAGGATTTGACAGAGTGATAATGGATTACTACAAGATAAAAGACCTTCGTGATTTGTACAAAAACGGCGTAAACCAATTAAGAAAAATGAAATTTTGGGTGAAATGAAATGAAAAATAAAATAAACTGGGCGAAGCGTATGCAGCGGAGCGGAATCGCATGGCAGTCATAACAATTCCAAAGAAAACTTTTGAAAAAGAAATAGGGAAACTTAGCGAGAGCATGCAAAACAAAATCGCGATGTTTGGAACCCCGATAGAAAAAATAGACGAAAAAGAACTCCAAATAGAAATTTTTCCTAACCGTCCGGATTTATTATCTTACCAGGGTTTTAAAAGAGCATTTCTTTCTTTCATTGAAAAACGAAAAAAACCCAAATCATATAAAGTAAACAAACCAGAGAAAAAATACAAAGTTATCGTTGATTCCGGTGTAAGAAATATCAGACCTTACACTGCTTGTGCTATTGTTAAAGGTTTAAGGCTTAATGATGAAAAAATAAAAGAAATAATAAAAGTTCAGGAAAAACTCCATATTACTGTAGGAAGAAAAAGGAAAAAATCTGCAATAGGAATTTATCCTCTTGAAAAAATCTCGCTTCCAATAACTTTCAAGGCTCTTGAACCTGATAAGATAAAATTCACGCCTTTAGGATCAAAAAAAGAAATGTCTGGTTTGGAAATACTTCAAAAACACCCTACAGGAAAAGAATACTCTCACTTGCTCGCCGGAAAAATGAAATTTCCTGTTTTCATAGATTCTAAAAAACAAATTCTAAGCATGCCTCCAATAATTAACTCCCAGTTTACAGGAAAAATAAATCCCAAAACAAAAGATGCTTTCATTGAATGCTCAGGATCTGACTTTAAAATTCTTGAAAAGTGTCTTAACATAATAGTCACTATGCTTTCTGATATGGGAGGGAAAATATACCAAATGAACCTAAAAGGTATGAAGGGAAAAGACGTCAAAGGCAAAACTCCTGAACTTAAAACGGAAAAAATCCCTCTTAAAATAGAAAACGCTGAAAAACTTCTTGGGATTGAGCTTTCAGAAAAATCAGTTAAAAAATATCTAAGAAGAATGGAAATGAACTATAGAAAAGGAAAGGTTGAAATTCCTCCTTGGAGAACAGATATACTTCATGAAGTAGACATCATAGAAGATATTGCTATCGCGTACGGATATGGAAATTTTGAACCTGAAATTCCTAAGGTCTTCACAATAGGCGAAGAAAACAGAGAAGAATCTGTCAAAAGAAAAATTTCTGAAATTCTCTCGGGGATAAAATTTCTTGAAACTTCAAGCTACCACTTAACAAACAAAAAAGACCAAATAGAAAAAATGAATCTTCGTGAAACAAAAAAACCGATTAAAATTGAAGAATCAAAAACAGATTATGATTTACTAAGAGAAAATTTAACTCACAAGGCGCTGAAAATTCTCTCGGAAAACATTGATTCAGAATATCCTCAAAAAATATTTAAAATAGGAAAAGTTTTCGGTTTAGAAGATGAAAAAATATCTGAAGAAGAACACCTTTGCATTGCTATTTCTCCCGGAAACTTTACCGAGATAAAGCAAACTCTTGAATATGTTTTCAGAATGCTCGGACTTAAAAAACCTATTTTTTCAGAACTCAAAGAAACAGAAAAGCATTTTGTAGATGGAAGAACCGCTGAGATACGTCTTGGAGAAAAGCCAATAGGAACAATGGGAGAAATACATCCAAAAATACTAAGTAATTGGAAAATAAAAATGCCTGTTTCTCTTTTAGAAATAGATATTGAAGAAGTTTTTGAGAAGCTTAAAAGTAATTAACTAATTATTTTTCATAAGGTATGAAATCGGGCATTCCCTTTTCTCCTAAAGGTACCCTATCTCTCCATAAATCTAAAGAAGTATAAGACGCTTCTGCAACAGCGGTTGTTTTTGTGCCTAAATGCCATCCAGGCCCCCTACTTATTTCATCACTTCCTAATTGGTGGATTGCGTAATCTCTTACACCATAAAAAAAACCCCTTGTCCTAAAATCATACTCCACTATAATCTCTCTTATTCTTGGTTCAGAAAGATTTTCTCTATCAATATTAGGGATTGGAAAGGTCTCTATCGTTTCTAAAATATCCAATTCGTCACTTAATTGTCTAAGCTCTCTTAAACGAAGTCCTCCTTCGGGTCTTCCAACCAACGCAGGAGCTAATTGTTTAGGCGCCAAATTTAATCTTAAATATACATCCTTATTAGACATAGGTTATGGAGTTTATCAAAGTTTATAAAAATTATTGTAATTAACCCTACCCAAAATATCCCTTGTTTGGTGTTTCTATCTTGTCTTCCCACTTTTCATCTACTTTGCTCAAGATACTCATTAACTCTTTCTTCATTTTTTGCCACAGTTCAAAAGAAACCTTAATGAACCCTGCTTCATTTTCTTCTGAAATGTGTAGGTCAGATTTGATAAACATAAGCTCATTTTTCATTAATTCTTTATACATCTCTCCCAGTTTCTTTTTGTCTTTTTCATCCATACCTTTAACTATTGAAAAAATAAACATTGGAACATTTACGGGATTTAAAAGATTCTCCACAAACCTCATGTAGTTAGCAAGTTTGTCTCCGACAAGTCTTTTAATTTCCCATAACAAAAGCTCTGTCTCTTGCTCTGAAATTTTTTCTATATGAAAATCCTTATTCATCTCTTCAAATCCGGGAAGAGAATACTTTTTAGCCAAAACATCGTATTCTTTCTTCAATTCTTTAAGCCCTTTCTTTTCCTCATCCTTAACCATATACATTATCCCTTTAGTTTACTTATAAAACTTTAGGCTCATTTGAATTTAAAATCTTGGCTGGTTTTTGTCTAATCTTTTAAGGCTGGTTTTTGTCTAATCTTTTAAAGCTGGTTTTTGTCTAATCTTTTAAGACTGGTTTGAGTCTAAGAACTTTTAAAAAGTTCTTATAGCCTGTGCTGGGAGTCGAACCCAGGACCTCATCATATCTGGGACTTTTAAACAAAGCCATACCAATGATGTGCTCTCGCCGGAACTGAGCTACACAGGCTGCATAAAACTTAAATCAGAAATTACACTATAAAAACTTAACCAAATCACTTCTTCTTAACGAGCCATAAAACAATCAGGGATATAAGGAACGCGGCTGCTAAAAAAACAAATATTATGAAAAGCACACCAAAAAGATTCACAAAAAACGTGGCTGAAGATGCAATCCAAAGAACATAAGATGCTATAGCCAGTACCAAAAACCAAAGAAGCCCTCTTTTTGCAATTTTCAGCTTTTTTGAAAAAGTCTCTTTGCTCTTTCCTCTTTTTTTCCTCTTTTTCTTAGCCATTATAATAAAAACTAAAAGCTTTTCTAATTTATAAAGTTTAGTATTAATTTCGGAAGCCAATCAAACTCAACTACGTAAGATGTAACTTTGATTCCTTGGTCAAAAAGACTACCCAACCACCCCATGTAAAGATTAAAAAAAAGTTCTCTTTCCACCGAAACCAAGAGATGTAAATTATTATTGCTTATAATAAACAAGGCACCCAAAACTAGCAATTTAACTACGAAAATCTGGGCCTTCATTTTAACGCTAAGAAGACTGAATTTTTAATCCAATCAAAATCAATTATTTTTCCCGTAACTTCAAAAATTTTACCCAAAGCCGATTTTACCCACAAAAAATAAACTTTTGTCTCTGAAAAAAATTCTGCCATAGTAGTTACGTTCCAGTTACCGGTTACTAAAAGCCCCATTAAAAAAACAAAAAAAACCCCCAATGCAATAAATATGAATGCCATCTTAGTTCTTAAGTTATTCCATTTAAGTCCAAAAAGAACGACTATTAGGGCCATTATTGCTAAAAAGATTATCACACTCATATAATATAGAATAATTTCCAATATAAATATTTTCTGGTTAAATCAAAGAGTACATCAAAGACGCAAAAAGAATTACATCAATAAACAAAAAAGTAAAAAAGATTGATTTTTCAATTTTCCCTCCTGTTTTTACCGGGCCTTTTGATATAAACTTTAACGGCCAAAAAGGCTTTATTCCTTTTACAGTAAAACTGTCACCAATAAGATGAAAACTATACCCTACAAAAAATGGAAGAGCCAGGACAGGGTAAAATAAAGCCAAAATCAACGACACAAAAATACAAAAAGTGTAACTATGAAGAATTCCCCTGTGATTTGTTGTCCACTGAACTGGTTTGAAAAAAGATTTTTTTCCTAAATAAGAAAATCCCGAATCTATATCTGGGAGAATGCTTGTCAGTAAAACAACGGGTATGAATATTACGGGAGAAGAAACAAAGTTTGAAAAATATAAAGCAACTGCCACACCTATCGCTAAATGAGTTTTCCAATTCATAATTACTAAAAAGAAAATAACAAATATAAAGGTAACTCTTTTAATCAGTTTTAACTTTTTGAGCAAGTCCTGAAAGTAAACAATTCATATTCACTTTCCTGGGGGTTTCTTCTCCTTCAACAAGAATTTCTCCTATTGTTTCCACACCCTTATATGTTATATCTAAAATTTGATATTTTGTTCCCCTCACATCATAAAATTTTTTTCCCACTAAAGAATCTCTCACAGTCATCCTTTCCATAAAAACCAAAAGAATCTTACGCTTATAAAAATTTATGTGATAAAAAATATGGGCTTTAGATAAATTTTAAAATGTTTTTCTCCAAGGTATTAAGTATCAAAGCCCTGTAGTACAGCGGTCAAGTATGCGAGACTCTGGTCAGCTTTAACTGAGAGATATCTCGTGACCCAGGTTCGAATCCTGGCAGGGCTATTTCTAACCCTTAGGTTCGAATCACTTCAAGATGCAAATTGAGAAATAAACTCACCAAATTCTGGACTTCCTGTCATCCCAAAATAATTCCTTTTAGCATGAGTCAAATCAACGCCTTTAAATCTTTCTGACTCTTCCAAAGCACCTATTGTTTTATCTAAAATTTGCGGGTCAGTAACCAACTCAATTGCATCCATTCCCTTCTCAGATCTAGCCTCTTCTATTCTATCAAGATAATCTATGAATTTATCTTTCAATAAAGTATATCTGTCGCGAAAAACCCTGGGTTCATCTAAACCAGTAATTATGCTTCCTGAACTATCGCAATCATAAAATTCCTGGTTTCTATTTGGTATTCCTATTTTTTCGCCATCCAAAAGCCTTGTAGGACGACCAAATCTTTCATCTTTTACATAGGTTATTGTTGGATTCACATCAGGAACTCCTTTCAATTTTCTCCAGTTATCAATCTGAGGATGTGTCTGAAGCAAAAGTTTGGCTAAATTTGAATAGTCTGTAGGTGTTGCACTTCCATCATATGCTTCAAAAACAAGGTCATAACCTATATCCAAAGATCTAAGAATCCGTGATTCTAAAGTTCTTCCAATTATCTCCTCCTCAGAGCCTTCTAATGCAATTTTAGCCACTCTTCTGAGTGACCTCTTGTCCTGTGGTTCTAACTGCCTGAAATACTCAATTGCTGTTTTAAACTCGTATAATGTACCTTCATCAAAATCGGGTACTGTACCCCAACCCTCAAAATCTAAAAATTTAGATTCCTCTAATCTTTTCAAATAAATTTTCCTTACTATTTCCAATAAAGAATTTCTTGCATCCTCATTCAATCTTTGCATTATTTCTTGAACACCTTCCATTCCTCTTTCTAAATCATTTGGGTGCATTTTTCTACCCTCTTTAAAAGCGCTTCCCAAAATTTGACTTGCTATTTGGTAAGATTCATCATCACTAAAAGTCCTTCCTATAATATCTGCATCTTCCTGTAAAATTCTATAAAAATATATACTAGTTATTCCTCTTTCAATTCTCACATCAATCAAAGCGTTAATTACAAACTCACGCTCGTCTTTCTCTAATCCAGAAAAATCAATTCCCGAAGAACTTGGAATAATTCTCCCAGATAAAATGCTATCTGTTATTCTTTCTAACTCTTCTTTTCTTCTACCCATATAATTAAACCACACAAAATATTTTTTATACTTTATTGTGATTCAAAATATCTATTAAAAGTATTTGTTTAAATGTCTAACACAGTCTAACAAACAAATTTAAATATCCTTAAATCTTAAGTAAGGTATGACAGAAAAAGAAATTGGAAAAGTTTCCAGCTACTTCAGTCATGTGGAAGTCGCAGCTATAAAGCTGTCAGGAAAGCTGAAGGTTGGAAATAAAATCCATATAAAAGGCCACACAACCGACTTTGAAACCAAAGTGAAAAGCATGCAGATAGAAAACAAGGACGTGAAAGAAGCGAAGAAAGGAAACCACATTGGGATAAAAGTTCCGGAAAAAGTCAGGCCTAACGATACCGTATTCCTTGTTGAATAACTTTTGATAAACTTAAAGGTTTATAAAATATTTATTTCTTAATTCTCTAATTAGTTTAGCCCCTGTAGTTCAGAGGCCAAGAATGCAAGGTTCTCAACCTTGTGACCCGAGTTCGAATCTCGGCAGGGGCGCTTTCTCGAAAATAACCCCGTCGACGAATTCAAAACCTTTTTAAGTAACTTATTCTTTATAAAAACACAAAAAGGAGGTGAAAAATGAAAGCAGAAAGAGTGGGAAAATGGGCATTTCTTTTAGGTGTCTTAATTTCTATCTTGGCAGCATTCTTAACTAATATAGTTTCAACAGCAACGATAATTATAGTGTTGTTTATATTAGGACTGCTGGTAGGGTTCCTTAATATATCCAGAAAAGACCATACAACTTTCCTAATTGCCGTACTGGTTCTTTTAGTCATAGGTACAGGAGGAATTGGAGCGCTGTCCGAAGTTAGGTTCTTCGGAATATATAACTACCTTGTAACCGCCCTTGGAAGCTTTATAGCATTTGTTGGAGCTGCAGGATTGATTATTGCTATAAAAGCCGTTTTAAGCACAAGTCCTGGATTAAGCATCCTTGGACTTAGAACTACAAAGAAAAAGAAGAGGTAATTTTTATTTTTTTATTTATATTTATGTTTTTATTTTCTTAGATGGAAAAGTTTTAAAAACAAACCCTAATACAAATTAATATGAAACGTTCAAGCCGCAGATGGAAAAAGAAACGTCAGATGCGCTGGAAGTGGCAAAAAAAGCGTATCCGTAAAGCGAAGCGGAAAAGGAAAGTCCGTAAAGCTAGGAGCAAATAGTTTTTAAATTTCATATTACTAAAACTAAGATGGATTTAGTAAGGTATTTCAGTGAAGAGAATCAACCTGAGAGATTATATCGAGGATTTTACAAGAAAAGAGATTTAAGTGAGGCAGATGATACTATTAATCCTGAAGAAATCCCTGTTGAAATTTCTCATATGGGTTCGGGAAAAAATAAACGTAGAATTCTGCAGCTAGAAAGAGATATCCTTGCAGAAATCTTGAACAAACAATAAATTTATGTTGTTTTAGTAACATAATGTTTATAAGTTATATCTTATGTAAATTATAATGGTTAGCGAAATATGGACTGAAAAGTATCGTCCAAAGACTTTCTCTGAAGTTCAGGGGCAAGATAATATAATCAAGAAAGTTGAATCTCTCACAAACTCGTTAAACATTCCTCATTTGCTTTTTGCGGGACCTGCAGGAACCGGAAAATCCACCCTGGCTTTAATCATAGTCAAAGAACTTTTCGGAGAAGGATGGAAAGACAGTTACCTCGAGTTAAATGCAAGCGATGAAAGAGGTATCCAAGTCATTCGTGAGAAAGTGAAAAACTTTGCCCGAACAAAGGCGCTAGGAAACGTGCCTTTCAAAATAATATTCCTGGATGAAGCGGACGCTTTAACTCCTGAAGCTCAGCAAGCTTTAAGGAGAACAATGGAAAACTACTCCAACACTTGCAGATTCATTCTTTCATGCAACTATTCAAGTAAAATAATTGACCCTATACAGTCCCGTTGTGCAATTTTCAGGTTCAAGCTTTTGGAAAAGAAAGACATAGAACGCGTTCTTAGAAAAATAGAACAAGGAGAAAATCTGGAAATTAAAGACGAAGCTTTGGAAATGCTTTATGAAGGAAGTGAGGGGGACTGTCGTAGAGCCATAAACCTTTTGCAATCAACATCTTCAATTTCTCCTTCAATAACAACTGATTTGGTTTCCACAGTCATTTCTAATGCAAAGCCAAAAGACATCAAGGTGGTTTTGGATTACGCTCTTTCAGGAGACTTCCAAAAATCCCGTGAAAAGCTTTTAGATGTGATGTTAAAAGAAAGCATTTCGGGGCAGGACGTGATAAAAGCCATCCAAAAAGAAATTTGGAACCTTCCTGTTGAATCTGATATCAAAGTAAAGCTTACAGAAAAGACAGGGGAAATTGAGTTCCGCATAGTCGAAGGCTCCGACCCTTTCATTCAGCTTCAATCCTTGTTAGCGAGCTTCGTTCTTGCTGGAAAAGGTGATTAAAATGGGGCTTGAATTGAAATTTGATATAGCGAACGGAAAAACTGTCAAAATAGGAATTGATGAAAAAAGTGTATCTATTGATTCAAACAGACCTCTAACTATGAACGAGCTTCATTACATTTCTTCCGTAATGTTCATATATCTGGGAAGCGAAGCGAGAGGAATTCCTTTAGATTTAGATTATCTCTTGGATCAAGCGTACGAATTGTACGAGAAGGTTCAATATGGGAAATTCCACGGATTGCAATTACCTGAAGACATGACTACAGAAGAATTCAATGAATTTATGAGAAATTAAAATGAAAAAAGAGAGAAACTGGGCGGAGAAATATCGTCCGAAATATTTTTCAGAAATCTATGGACAGTATAAGGCAGTTGAAAAAATAAAAGAATTTTTGAGAAATTTTAAAGGAGGGAAAGGTAAAAAAGCGATAATCCTCCATGGTCCTCCCGGAACTGGTAAAACTTCCGTTGCTCATGTGGTTGCAAACGAGTTAAATGCCGAGATTTTTGAGCTAAATGCAAGCGATTTAAGAAACAGGGAAAGGCTGAGAGAAGTTTTGCGCCCGGTAACAAAGCAACGCTCACTGACAAAGCAAAGCAAAATAATTCTTGTGGATGAAGTTGACGGCATCTCAGGAACAGACAGGGGAGGAATCCAGGAACTTTTAAAGCTCGTAGATACGACTCCTTATCCAATGATTATAACGGCAAACGACATCTGGGATAAAAAATTCAGTTCTTTAAGAAGGAAGGCAGAAATTGTGAAACTCGGAGAACTCGACTATAAAACAATGATAAATATTATGATTGACATCTTACGGAAAGAAAAAAAATTTATTGAGCGGGACGTTCTAAAAAGCATAGCAATTAAAGCAAAAGGGGATTTAAGAGCTGCGGTAAATGATTTGCAGACTGCATCTCAGCTTGAAAACCCCGCAGATATTGTGTTTGACGAAAGAAACAAAGAAGTGGATATCTTCTCGGCCTTAAGAATGATTTTCAAAGGCACTCCAAACAAATCCATGTTAAAAGTTTTTGATTCTTTAAACATGGACCTTGACGAAATAATGCTTTGGATTGAAGAAAACATCCCTTATGAGTATGAAGGGGAAGAGCTCGTTAAAGCTTACGATGCCTTAAGCAAAGTAGATATTTTTAAGCGCCGAATTTACCGTCAGCAATACTGGCGTTTCCTTGTTTATGAAAATGCTTTACTTAGCTATGGAATCTCAAGCGCTAAAAGATCTGAAAAACACGGTTTCACGAGCTACAAGAAACCTACCCGTATACTAAAAATATGGATGAACAATAAAAAAACCGAGAAGAAAAAAAGCATTTCAAAAAAATATGCCAGGTATGCTCATGTCGGACTAAAACGCGCCATGCGTGAATTTCCAATTATAAAACAAATATTAGCAAGCAACCCAAAAATACAAAAAGAACTCAAATTAAGCGAAGAAGAAATTGCTTATCTTGAAAAATAAAACTTAAAAACCTCGTACACCCTTAATAAAGATGGTGAAAATGCATTCTACCGAAGAAATGTTAAAAAGGGTCAGAAAAAAGGGTGAAAAAATAGATTCTTGTGCCGCCAGAACACCCTCACCCGCAACATATTTTAGTTCCTTATAATCCGGGAAATGGCTATATATTTATGAAATGTTCCAGATGCCATTTGGTGTGTGAAAGACCTCCTACTCGAGAAGAAGCTGAGCGCTATTCTAGACTTAGAAATTTAGAAATAAATATTTAATCAACTAATTTTATAAATCTCCTTATCTATTTCTTTTCATGGGTTATGACATCATTATTGGAAGAGATGAGGCCGACAAAAAAACGTTCAAAGACCGCGGCCTGGTCAACATTGGCAAGGGATACGTAAAAATGGGACAATACACTTCTATGTCCAACCGCATTTTAATGGACGTAGCACGAAGTCATGTCGTTTTGGTTGCGGGGAAGAGAGGCTGCCTTACGGGAGAAAGCATGATTTTCACAAACAAAGGACATAAACCAATAAAAGATTTTGATGAAAAAAAAGATAAGGTGCTATCTTTTGACAAAGAAACAAAAAACTTTGAATGGGAAAGCGCGGAATTGTTAAAATATCCTATAAAAAACGAAAAATTGTTACAAATTGAGCTTGTGGATGGAAGAATACTTAATTTGACTAAAGAGCATCCTCTATTGGCTTCTTCAGGAAAAAAATTATTATCTTTATTCTGGATGAATGCTCATAACTTGAAAAAAGGAGATAATCTTCTTTCTGTAAACGAATCGTTTGATGATATAAATCCTATCTCAATAAAATCAACTAAGGAAATATCAGGAATAAACGAGGTTTATGATTTATCTGTTGATAAAAACCACTCATTTATAGCTAATGGAATAATTTCTCACAATTCAGGAAAGAGTTACAGCCTTGGAGTCATAGCAGAAGAACTCTCCAACTTGCCTAAGGAAGCCAGTGAAAATATCGCTTCATTGATTTTTGACACGATGGGAATTTACTGGACGATGAAGTATGAAAATGAAAAAGACAAGGCTCTTTTGCGTGAATGGGAACTAAAGCCAAAAAAACTTCCTGTGAAAATTTTTGTTCCTCATGGACATTTTCAAGAGTACTTGGACAATGGCGTCCCGGTAGACGAAAGCTTTGCTTTGAACGTTTCTGAGTTAAATGCAGAAGACTGGATTTTGACTTTTGGATTGGATATAATTGAACCCGTTTCTGTTTTAATTCAAAAAATCTTCAACAAACTTAAACTCTCAGGAAAAAACTTTGGAATTGATGAAATTATTAATGAAATTCAAAAAGATACCTCTAGTGACAAAGAAACAAAAAATGCCGCAATTGCTCTTTTTGATGCCGCAAAGACATGGGGGGTCTTCGCCGAAAAAAGTCAAAATGCTACTAGTGTGAAAGAACTAGTTAACGCAGGGACAACAACAATTCTTGATTTAAGTGTTTACAATGCTGTCGGAGCATTCAACATTCGTGCCCTGGTCATAAGTTTAGTTTCAAGAAAAATATTCAACCAGCGTATGACTGCACGTAAAGAAGAAGAAACCGAAGCAATAGGAAAGGGTTTAGATTTTTTGTCTGGAGCGGAAAAAAGAGAGTATCCTTTGACATGGATTTTTTTGGATGAAGGGCATGAGTTCTTGCCCTTAGAAGGAAAAACTCTCGCAACCGACGCGCTTATACAATTACTACGCGAAGGACGTCAGCCAGGCATTTCTCTTGTTCTTGCTACTCAACAACCCGGACAAATACACAGAGACGTCATGACCCAATCAGATATAGTCATCAGTCACCGTGTTACTTCCCGCCCGGATTTGGAAGCCTTGAATTACATAATGCAGTCTTACGTTTTGGAAAGCATTAAAAAACAAATGGACGACTTGCCAAGCCTTAAAGGCTCTGCAATAGTGCTTGATGATAACTCGGAGCGTATATATGCTATGCGCATGCGTCCAAGATTTACCTGGCACGGCGGAGAAGCTCCTACATCTGTGGCAAAGGAGAAAAAGTTTTAATGAAAATGGAAAGAAAAACAAGAATCAGTTATGACGAAGAAGGGGATTATCTAGAGATATTTATAGAAAACTCAAGTCCTACTTATGGTGAAGATATTGGTGATGATATAACCCTGTTTAAAAAAGAAGAAACCGACGAAGTTGTAGGTATTGGAATTTTAAATTTTAGGGAAAGGACCCGGCCGCTTAAAGATATAAAGTTGGATCTTCCGTTCAGTATCGATTTTTCTGCTGTGAAAGCTTAAAAACTCACCCATTCCCTAAAACCCTGAAATCAACGCGAACACGCTCTCGCGAGGCTGCAATCTCTCCCGCGACTTTTTTGTTAAGAACCTTAATTTTCTTATTATCTTTCTTCGCTTGTTCCTTAATCTTTTTCACAACCTCCTTCATTTTTCCTTTCTCACAAAAATCATAATAATAAATCCGCGTGCCTTTTTTGCTCAACATAAAAGCTTCGTGCAAAAAAGTATCTTCCAACTGAGGACGAGGCATGACTATCGCATCAAAATGCAAAGGAACTAAAGTCCCTTTTATCCCTCTTTTTATTTTCTTCGCGACTTTTTTAATGTCTCCTTGCAGAACAACAACCCTGCCCCCAAGATTGTTCAACCTTATATTCTCACGGGCATACTTGTTAGCTTCGCGATTTATTTCATTGGAATAAACTTTTCTTGCCTGAGAATTTTTAGCTATAACTATAGGATAAGGGGCAACTCCTGCACACATAACCAGGATTTTCTCTCCTTCCTTTATCTCCTCTGCTATTTCTTTCCTCTCGTTGCTTAATCTTGGCGAGAAATATACTTTATCAACATTAAAACGAAAAACGCATCCGTTTTCACGATACTTTGCTTCTTTGCTCTTCACCCCAACAACATGCTTGGTTTTTTGTTTTCTCAATCTACCCTTAAACTTTTCAACTTTTTCCAAAACAGTTTCAACCTGTTTGTTTTCTTCAAGAATTTTCTTCGCGACCTTTTCTTTGTCAGATTTTTTGGCTCTCTCGGGAAATTTCACAATAGCTATATTTCCGACAATATCGTAACCCGTGCCTTTCCCAGTATCTTTTTTATTTTCTTTATTTTTCTTTGATTTTTTTGTCTTTTTTCTAACCATTAAAAATAAAAACCAAAACACACATTTAAAGCTTCTGTTTCATCTCGGAACCTGTGAAATCTCAAACTTTTTGAATTAATTTCTAACTAACATTAACTGTTAATGGTTAATGAATAATTACAAAATGTTAAAGTTATTAGAAGGATGGTTTTGTTGTCAATTATTATCAATTTCTGTTTACGCAAACTCTAAGCAGGAATTGCAAACCTAACTTCAGGAAATCTTATAAATATCCTTTTCTTGTATTTGGTATGAAAAAAGAGGCAACCAGGGGAGGAATTTTAACTTTATTTTTAATCAGCTTGATGAATTTAGTCAGCGCACAATTTTATGGAGGTTATGGGAGATTTTCTTTCAGGAATTTGGTTGACAGTTTGGACCCTCAGATGGTCATATTTTTTGTAGCTTTCATAGTATTTTTTACATTACTTCATACAGTAATTTTCTCAAAATTTTTTAAAGGGAATACTCTCCCTTCTGTAATCGTTTCGGGAGTTTTATCTTTTGCGTTTTCATACGGGATTTACAGGCTTGACTTTTTTGACATTGACAGTTTCCTGTTCAGCATAGGAGTCTCAAGTGACGTCTTCTGGCCGGTGCTCGTGATAATCCTCACACTTTTGATAATTTTAATGTTGAAGAAGTTCAAAGCTTGGGCGCCAATCATGCTTGGACTCTTGCTTATCGGCTTAAGCGCGACAGATTTAATTTATGAAAAAGGGCTAGCGGCAGGGATTGGCTTCGCGCTTCTCTTAATAGGAATAATTTGGAAGTGGGTATCGCGAGGCAAAAACAAATATGGCGTTTACAAGCCAAGAAGAAAAACCGGATGGGATGCTTTAATCATATTTATAGGACTTTTATTGGTTTTCGGGGGAATTTTAACCGGCTCAATCCTTTTAATCATAGGAGGAATTGTATTGGCTGTCTTGGGACTGCTTTTTTGGAAAAGGACAAAAAATAAGGCGAGGAAATACGGGGGAAAAGCATGGAAATATGCAACAAAAAGAGATAAATGGAAAGAAGAAAACCAAAAGGCCTGGATAAAAAATAAGGCCAGGGGTATTGGCAAAGGGGGAGCTTGGGCTGGAAGAAAGAGCTGGAAAGGTGTCAAAGGAGCAGGAAAAGGTGTTGCTTGGACCGGGAAACAAGGTTTAAACGGTGTTAAGGGGGCTGGTAGCGGCGTAGCAAAAGGAGCAAAATATGTTGGAGATAAATATGACTGGGAGAAAGAAAAAGCTCAGGCAAGAGCGATAAGGGATTTTAGTAAAAAACAAATTGAAGCGGAAAAACAGGTGATGCGTCAGAGAGCTGATAAATTAAAAGCAAGAAAGGCTAAGAAAATACAGAAAAAAATTGATAAAAAAGTAAGAAAATTTGAAAAAATATTAAAAAAAGCGGAAGGAATACAGGAGAAAATAAAAAGTTTTGATCCAGAACACAACCAGATACTGATTCAAAAATACACAAGAGATAAAGATAAACTTAAGAAAAAGTTATTCAAGTTAAAAAGTGAAATTGAAACCCTTCAAGAAAGATTAGCTAGAATCTAAACCCATCCTTCTGAATCACCTAAAACTCAAAAGCCTCAAGGGCCAACCAGAAAAGAAGGCATAAAAAGAAATAATTCAAAGGTTAAATGTTACTTCAAGAGATATTCAAAAAGCAGTCAAAAAATATATACTATAATCTTTTATGCCTTTGTTTAAGAAGATGAGCGGTTTAAAGGATTGAGAGCTTTTAAATCATCTTCAACTGTTTTACCTTGATAATTACTTACACTATCTTTTCCCAACTGATACATCATAGAAGTGTCAAAAGCGAGATCTACAAAAGGAGTGTACTCTCCATTTACAATAGAATAAACATCAAAAACGGTTTTTACTCCGTAAAAGGCTGTTCCTCCTAATTTCAATAACCTTACTAATGCATTTTCAGTGATTTTTTTGGAGAAAACTCTTCCAGAAAGATCCAAACCTCCAAAAAAAGCCGCTCCGCCAGGATTTGCAGAAGTCATAAGAGTGTCTAATCCTTTCCCGACAATTTCAGGCATCTTTGGAATGACATCTTTCACTAAATTTTCAAGGCTCGGAAGTATAAAATTTATTCCATATATTCCTGTTTTTCTCGCGCTATCTCTTTCCATAAATCTTCTAAAAACATGTGATTTATAAACTTTTCTAATCTGTAACTACTTAAAAATTAATAAAAAACCCCAAACTCACTTAAACCTTTTTGTTTTTTCCCATCTAGTAATAAATTTCAATTACCTCTGATTTTGCTCTATGGTGCTTCAATAATCTAACTATTTCTTCAGTATGTTCAACAGGAATCATTATGCTACTTTTTCGCCATTTAATCCCTCTTACTTGTTTTCAATCTCCATTTTAAGACATCTGTCTTTAGAACATTAAGACACCTGTCTTTATTATCCAAATGTTTTAAACCCACTCACTCAAGCCTTTTTGTTTTTTCTCATACTCCACTTCTCTCAAAGTCTTGAGCTTTTTCTCAACCCTATCCCCTGAAAAATCATGCTTCTCCACAAGTATTTCTTTTATCTTTTCTTCATCAACTTTTGGAAACTTTATTTCAGAATCTACGTTTTTAATGTTTGCTTTGTGAAATAATTCAAAAATTTCTCTCCAGTCAAATCTGTCTTGCTCAGGAAGACTTAAGATTTGATGTTCAACTTCTTTAAAAATCAAAACAGGCTGCTTGAATTTCTTAACTATCTCTAAGGCTTTTTTTTGTCCTATTCCTGGAACGCCTTTTGGATTGTAATCCGTTCCCACGAGAATTCCGAGGCAAATAAGCTGGTCAAGATTAACCTCCAAACTGTTCAAAACTTTTTCCAGTTCTATAATCTCAGGTTTAACTTCAACATATCCTGAATAAGTTTTCCTGCGACGAGCAAGAGTTAAATTCCTTATAAGCTTTTCAGCCCCAAACAGTAAGCTGTCGTAATCCTGACTTACAATTCCATAAACCTCTCTGTGAGTTTTGCTTATGTGTGCCGCCTGGGCTTCTCCTTCTCCGGGAGCCTGCACAACAGCAATACCTATTGCTTCCAAAAGCTCCTTGCTTTCTTTTACCATCTCCTCATCCAAACGTGCAAGCTGAGAACTATAACGTTTCATTTTTTCGATGTTTTCTTCCTTCTTGGCTTTTTCATATCTCTCTTTAGCAATTTCACGATTCTCTTTGCGTATCTCATAAGCATTAGACTTCAGGTCAGGAGCTTCACCATCAAAAACGTAAACCATCTTTATTCCTTCAGACAAAAGATTAACATTACGATAAAACAAACCAGACAAATGTGAAGTAATTCTTGCCTTTTTATCCATTAAAGGTGTTCCATCAGGCTGTCTAATTGTTGAAAGAAACTGATACAGTATGTTGTAAGCGTCAACACAAACAATTTTTCCTTTCAAATCAGATATTTCTATTTCCTTGCGGGGAATTATGTCTTTTATATTTAGTCCCATTTTAAGTTCTCTTGTGGGCTAAATGCTCGAAAATTCTTTATTATAATTTTCGTTGTACTTAAACCCATATACAAAACACGAAAGTGAATTTTTTATAATTATCTGTAAAAGAATGCGGAATTTTTTAACCTCTCGTTTTCTTCTGAGATGCCTCTCCCTAATTCCGGACAGTGCTCTTCAACTCTTGGCCAAACATACGCTCTTAATTGAACATACTTCTTCTGTAAATCTTCCTCACTTTCTTTTGAAGAAAATTTAACTTCATAATCACTTTCATTCAAAACATCTCTTGCCCTGCTTAGTCTTTTAATCAATTTTTCACGGTTCAGCTCTCCTTTTATTCTGGGTAAAACAATTAGAGCAACTCTCTCCCAATAAGATTTAACCGGATCTTCATTAAAGGTAAATCTCAACTGACCGTTAGAATCCTCTACAACTTCTTCCAACCCAAGTTGCTCTCTTATCCTTTGGCTTATCCCTTTATCTACCTGAAAGAATCCTGTGTTTTCTTCTCTGCTTTTCATATAAATGTCACTTTATAGTGGTATTTAAACTTTACTATAGAAGTTTTTATAAAGTGCTTTACTAAAAACTAATGAACTGGCACAAAGTTACCGGATACAGAGCACACAGGGGCGCAGGATGAAGGGATGAGTTTAATTTTTATATATTTGTTAAAGATGCTCTTGAAGCACTTGCATATTACAGAAGCATGTCCGGAGTAAAAAGAGATTTAACTCCGCGAATAGTTTTCCTCTGAGAAAAGAGTATGCTCAACTATTGGAAGAAAAAATCCTGAACGAAGGCACGCATATAAAAAAGGTTCCCGGAGCAATTTACAAAGACTCCTAAACTTTAAATATCTCTTAAACCTTTTTCTTCTATGAAAAAAGCTAAAACCGATTTCATTCCTCTTGATTATGATTATTTTGACTTCAAAGGAAAAAATTACATAAAAATCATAGGAAGAGACTCCAAAGGAAAACGTATCTGTCTTATGGATACCTGCCCCATCTATTTATGGGCAATACTTCAAAATGGTTTGAGCGCGAAAAAGATAAGCAAACTCAAAAAAAAGATAGAAAAAATTAGATTGGATACCAAAGGCAGAAAAACACAAGTTGAAAAAGTTGAGTTGAAAGATAAAAACTTCCTTGGTGAAAAAGTGAAAGCTTTCAAAATTTATGCGACAAATTACAAGGATCTGCACGACGTTGCTGACGAGCTGGCTCTTAAAGGGATTGAAAAACGCAGAGGATATGACTTGGGTTTCGTGACGCATTACATTATTGAAAAAGGAATAAGGCCTTTACAGTGGTATGAAATAGAGGGTGAGATTCCTGATGATAATGATTTTCCTGGAATAAATAATCTCGATGTAGACACCTGTTTAAAGTTAGAAAAAGCTAAACCTTTGAAAAGCAAAAAAGAGTTTTCTCCAAAAGTTCTTGCATATGATATTGAAGCTGATGAGCTTGAAGTCGGGAAAGGTGAAATTTTGATGGTTTCTCTTTACTCTGACAAATTTGAAAAAGTTATTACCTGGAAAAAACCAAAAAACTCTAAAGCAAAAAAGCCAAAATATGTAGAGTACGTCAAAGATGAAGCAGAACTTTTAGAAAAGTTTACTGAAACAGTTAGGGATTTTTCTCCGGATTTTCTTGTAGGGTATTTCTCTGATGGGTTTGACTTGCCTTATCTTAGAGCGAGAGCAGACAAATTTAACGTAAATCTTTCTCTTGGTTTGGACGACTCAAAACCAAGATTTTACAGAGGGGCAATCTCTACCGGAAAAATAAACGGGATTATCCACATAGACCTGCTTAGATTCATCCAGACAGCTTACTCTCAATATATGAGCTCAGAAACCCTCTCTCTTGACGAAGTTGCGAAAGAATTCTTAAATGACAGGAAAAAGGAGTTTAAATTAGAGCATTCCTCGCAGCTTAAAGATCACCAGTGGGAAAAATATTATGAATATAATTTACATGATTCAAAACTTACTTTCCAACTATTTGAAAAATTCTGGCACGATATGAAAGAATTTGTTAAAGTTATACAGGAACCTGTTTTTGACCTGTCTAGAGCAGGATTATCAAAATATGTTGAATCTTACATCCTCCATAATCTTTACAGATTTAACGAAATTCCTCAAAAACGTCCTCCTCACGATGAAATAAGTAAAAGACGTCGCTCTGGAAAAGTTGAAGGAGCTTTCGTTTATGAACCAACTCCGGGATTGTATGAAGACATAGTGTTTTTTGACTTCACTTCAATGCATACAAGTATCATAATTTCAATGAACATCTCCGGTCCTACCTTAATCAAAGAACCAAACACGTCTGAAAAAAAGAAAGCCAACTCAATTGAAACACGTCAGGGAACATTCCATTTCGAAGAAGAACCCGGATTTATTCCTTTGTTATTAAAAGACATATTTGAGCAAAGAAAGAAATACAAAGCTAAATACAAAAAAAACCCTAACAGGATAACCTTGGCAAGAAGCAACGCTTTCAAGCTTCTTTCTGCCTCTGTGCACGGTTACATAGGCTTTTTTGGAGCAAGATACTATTCAAAAGAAGCTTCTGCTTCCATTCTTGCGTATGTAAGAAAATTCAATAAACAAGTCATTGAAGATATTAGAAAACACGGACAAAAAATTCTTTATGGGGATAGCGTAGGAAAAGACACCAAAATAATTGTTAAAAAGAATCAACTTATTTACGAAGAAAAAATAGAAAAATTATTTGAAAAAATAGATAAAAAAAGTGTTCTAGGAAAAGAATATAATTTCAAAGACGACCTTGAAATTTTAACTTTAGATGATAAAGGAAATTCTGTATTTAAACCACTTATTTATGTAATGAGACACAAATGTAAGAAACAGATGTATAAAATACACTTTACAAATAATTGGAGTATAGATGTAACAGAAGACCACTCTTTGATAGGATACCAATCCTCACATTTTAACCAGAAAAAAGAAGTTAAAAAAGATCCTTTAAGAAGGTTGGTTGAGATACGCCCAAAAGAAATAAAGAAAAGAGTAAATAGTATAGTTTCCTTGAAAAGAATACCTTCAAACAATATTAAATCCAGGGGTTATCCAAAAGAAGTTTATGAATTCATGGGATATTTCATTGGAGACGGCAGTTTTTCTAGAAATAGATCCCATAAAAAATATGATAAAGATTATTACTTAAAATTGTCTTTAGGATTAGATTCAGAAGAAATAATTCAAAAAATAATCTCTCCCTTGATGGAAAAAGGATACATAAAAAATTTTTGGGAAAGCAAAACACGTAAAGGGGATACCACAATCAATGGTCAAAAATTAATAAAAATAATATCAAAGGATTTTAGAAATAATGAAGGAAAAAAGATAATTCCCAAATGGATTTTTTGTGAAAAAGAAGAAAATATAGCCTCTTTTCTAAGAGGATTATTTGCAGCAGATGGAACTGTGCTCATGAGAAATAATGCACCTATAATAAGGTATATCTCTACAAATGAAAATTATATCTCTCAAGTTAGGAAACTTCTCTATAGAATTGGAATCTCGCATTCTTCATTTGAAGAAACTACTCCCAACACCTATAAAACTAAAGAAAAAACCTATTCTAACAATACATATTCAAAACATATTTTGATAAAAAATAAAAAAGATTTTATGAAAAAAGTTGGATTGATATTAAATCGTAAAAATAAAAGAGGCAAAATACAAACTAATTCCCAACAAAAAAAATTAATCGAAAATTTAGAATTTGATCTTCAACAAGTGAAAAAAATCGAAAAAATAAAATCTCCAAAATATGTTTATGATTTAGAGGTTGAAGATACCCACACATTTTTTGCCAACTATGTTCTTGCCCATAACACTGATTCAATTGCCTTCACAAGAGAAAATAAAAAATCAAAATCTGACATAAAAAAACTCTTAAAAAAACTCAATGAAAACTTGCCAGGAATAATGGAATTGGAACTTGAAGGTTTCTTTAAGCGTGGACTTTGGGTGACGACACGCAGCGGGAAGGTTGGCGCAAAAAAGAAATACGCTCTTCTTGGCGAGGATGGAAACTTTAAAATTCGTGGATTTGAAACAGTCAGAAGAGACTGGTGTCAACTTGCAAGAGAGGTTCAAAACAAAGTCATACGGTACATTTTAGAAGACGGGGATGAAAAAAAAGCTCTTGATTACACTAAAGAAGTAATTAAAAAACTGAAAAAGAGAAAAATCTCACGTGATGAGTTAATAATAAAAACCCAACTAAAGAAGCCTCTCTCTGAGTATAAGGCGCTCACTCCTCACGTGATTGCAGGGAAAAGAATGAAAGAACTTGAAATTCCGGTAAGCAGTGGAAATATTGTTGAGTATTTTGTTGCAGAAACAGATTCCGACAAAAAAAACCAGCTAGTCCGTGAGCGCGTGAAATTGCCACATGAAGAAGGGGAATACGACATCGAATACTATCTCAATCGTCAATTGCTTCCGGCTGTGGAAAACATCTTCCAGCTATTCAAATTAAATACAAAAGAAATCATTGAAGGCAAACGTCAGACAAAATTGGGAGATTTCTAAAATGGGAGTAAAACCTCTTTTTGTTGAGCGTATGCAAAAACTCCTCGGAGAAAACGAACTAAAAAAATATCTTGATTCACTTAAAACCCTCCCAAAAAACTCAATCAGGTGCAATACTCTAAAGATTTCTTCTGACAAACTTAAATTGCGATTAGAAAAAAAAGGCTGGACCGTTAAAAGCCCTTTTGAAAAATATCCTGAAATAATGGTTGTTGAATCTGAGCTTGAGCCCGGGAAACTCGGTCGTTCACTAGAACACATACTTGGATATTATTACGTTCAGGAGCTTTCAAGTATGCTACCGGTTTTAGTTTTAAATCCTAAGCCAAACGAATCTGTATTGGATTTAGCAGCTTCTCCCGGAAGTAAAACAACCCAAATTGCAGCCAAAATGGAAAATACTGGTTTGTTTATTGCTAATGAAGTGAGTCTTGGAAGAGTTAGAATTCTTGCCTCAAACACTGAAAGGTGTGGAAATACTAATGTGGTAATAACAAGAAGAGAAGGCTCTCATCTTTGCCGGCAGTTAAAAAAAGAAAAAATTAAGTTTGACAAAATCCTCATAGATGCTCCTTGCTCAGGGGAAGGAACTCTAAGAACCTCTCCAAAAACAGCAAATATGTGGAACATAAACACCGTAAAAAGACTTTCAAAAGTTCAAAAGAGTCTTACGGCTTATGCATTTGAAATTTTAAAACCAAACGGAATTTTAGTTTACAGCACTTGCACTCACGCCCCCGAAGAAAACGAAGAGATTGTTGATTTCATGTTAAACAAATTTGAAGGAGAAATTGAAACTGAAAAAATAAACCTGCCTGTTGAAGTTAAATGTTCAAAAGGAATTAAATCTTGGCAAGAAAAATCCTACAACAAAGAAGTTGAAAACTCCTGCAGGATTTATCCTCATGAATTTAACTCGGAAGGTTTTTTCATAACTAAATTCAGGAAAATTGAAAGTGAAACTCAATAAAATATTCATAATTGGAATCGCAGGTTCAGGAAAAACCACTCTTGCCAAAAAGATTTCACAGATACTTAAAATAGACTCTTATGACTTAGATAAGATAGTCTTTAGAAAAAAAGATTTTGAAAGGGTTTCTGATTCTGTCAGAAATAAAAGATTAAATAAAATATTAAAAAACAAAAAATGGATAATAGAAGGTTCATATAAAAAAGATTGGGTAATTCCTGTAGTAAAAAGGTCCGATGTAATAATCTTCTTAGATACATCTCCTTTAACATCTAAGAAAAGACTTGTGTTGCGATTTATTAAAAGAAAACTTAAAAAAAATACAAAACCTGAAAGTTTAAGAGATTTTGTCAATTTAATTAAATATTCTAACAAGAAAGTTTCGCGGGGCAGAAAAGATTTCTCAGAATATATGGCTAAAAAACACAAAAAAGGAATAATTATCCTCAAAAACAAAAAAGAAATAAATAAATTCCTTAGAAAGTTAAAAAATGATTAAAATACTAAACAAAAGCGAGAAACGTGAAGTTGAAAATAAGCTTAAAGAACGATTTGGAATTGAAAAAATTCCCGGCGAAATTATAAGGTTTGGTAAAGAACGTTTATATCTTTACACCGGAAGCTTAACTCCTAAAGGAATTATCTCGCTGGAAAAACCTTTAAGGATAGAACGTTTAGGCGTTTACTTTGCTAAAATTGTTGAAGGTGAAAAAGATTTAATCCGGTTAAGCATTGAGGGCTCACAAATTCTTGGAAGCCAGATAAAAAAGAATATCTTCCACCTGAATGACAAGCAGGCAAAAGACTGGATGCACGGAAAACAGCTGAACATAAAAACTGGGAAGCGCGGTTTCTTTGTCATGAAACACAATGGGGATTTTCTTGGAACCGGGAAAGCTTCAGCCGAAAAAATCGGCAATTACATCCCAAAAAACCGCAGGCTCAAAGCGAAGCAATAAGACAAAATGGGAAAAAGAAACAAATCTAAAAACTTCAAAGAACTCAAACTTCCGATGAAATTTAATATAGGAATGCAAAGTTATCAGCCAGACACGGAAGAATTAAAAAACATAACAGACAAAATACAAAAATGGAAAAAGAAGAAAAAGAAAAAATCCTCGGAGCAGGACAAATAGCCAAACAGGTTAGAGAGTGGATTAAACCTCAAATTAAGAAAGGCGTGCCTTTGCTTGAAACCGCAGAGAAGATAGAATCCAAAATAATTGAGCTTGGAGGCAAACCAGCTTTTCCCGTGAATCTCTCAATAAACGAAGTTTCTGCACACTACACTCCATCTCATAACGATGAAACTCTTGCTCATGGCTTATTGAAAGTTGATTTTGGAGTTCACATAGATGGATGGGCGGCAGATAACGCATTTAGCATTGATCTTGAAAATGATGAGGAAAACAAAAACCTCATTTCAGCATCTGAAAAAGCGCTTGAGCAAGCAATAAAAACAGTTAAAGAAAAAATCTCGAAAGGGGAAAGTGTTTTAACGAATCAAATAGGAGAGGTCATACAAAAAGAAATTGAATCATTAAGTTTCAATCCTGTAGTAAATCTTTCAGGGCACAGTATGGAAAGATATGATTTGCACGCAGGAATCACAATTCCAAATATTGGAGGACAGGAAGGAAAGAAACTTGAGGAAGGTTTTTATGCAATTGAACCTTTTGCTACAAACGGAAACGGTAAAGTTAAAGACAAAAATCCTTCAGGAATTTATCACCTCAAAGATGAAAGAACTCCAAGAAGCCCAAGTGCAAGAGAAGTTTTAAACTTCATTAAAAATGAATACAACACCCTGCCTTTTTGCTCAAGATGGATTGTTAAAAAGTTTGGAAACAAATCTTTACTGGCTTTAAGAGAACTTGAAAGAAACGGAAATTTGCACCATTTTGACCAACTGGTTGAAATCTCCGAAGGAAAAGTTGCACAGTTTGAGCATACGATTTTAATTGATTCAGAAAAAAATGAGATTATCGTGACAACTCTTTAAATAAAAATAATTAAAATCAATGTATTTCTGGTTTTGGAAGATATTTTGAAATTCTATCATCCAATTCTTCCAAGGTTGCAGGTTTTTCAATACATTCTGAAGCCCCATCTTTCAGTGCTTTTTCACCTATCTCTCTTTCTCCAGCATAAAAGAGAACGAAAGGAACATTCATAATTCTTGCATAAGTTTCTATTACCTCGCTTCCTTTTTTGAAAGGCATTTCGTTATCGGTGACAACCAAAGCAAGCCCATCACTTCCTTTCGTCAATCTCCCTGCCAAATCTTTTCCATTTTCAAAAACTTCAACTTCGTATTCTGGAAAATGCTTTCCAATAAATCTTGCAAAAATTCCCCTCATTCCTTCTTCATCATCTGCATATAATATTGTATTTCTTCCCATAAAAATACTCTTTAAATCTGACTTATAAAACTATCTTTTTTATCCCTTTATTCCGTGTTCTGCGTTTAACCGAGATACGAGTTTTCCATCGGGACTGCTGTTTTAGCCGACTTGATGAAATTATCTTCTATCTTTTTGTAAACCTCTAAAACATTTTGGCTTACGCTTGGCTTGATTTTTTTCATAGCTTCATTGAGGTGTTTCTTTCTCACCTTATCGCTATTTTTATCTTCTCTTAAAGCAATCATTGCCGCCTCTCTTGCAACGGCTTCAATGTCCGCTCCGGTGTAACCTTCAGCTTTCTTTGCCAGTTCTTTAAGGTTTACATCTTTAGCCAAAGGCATATTTTTAGTGTGTATCTTAAATATCTCGTGTTTTCCTTCTTCACTTGGAGCATCAACTAAAAGAACCTTGTCAAATCTTCCTGGACGTAAAACAGCGGGGTCAATCATATCAGGACGGTTAGTTGCTCCTACAACAAGAACATCATTCAAATCTTCCAAGCCATCCATTTCAGCAAGCATCTGATTCAGCACACGCTCGGTAACCTTGCTTCCGTCGCTTCCTGAACCACCTCGCCTTCCTGCAAGAGCGTCAATTTCGTCAAAGAAAACAATGCAAGGACTTACTTGGCGCGCACGCTCAAAAACTTTTCTCATTCCTTCTTCGCTATTGTGGGCAAAAATTCCCCCAAATCCCCCAACAAAATTGTGCATTCCTAGAACCTCTACATCATAAACATCTTCCTCGTAATCAATTACTTTTACATCTTTAACTAAATCAAGATAAATATCTCCTTCAATCAAATTCCAGTACTCTTTGTATTTTGTTTTAGTTTTATCTGCAACAAGGAGTGCACTCTTAAGGGCTTCTTTCCCTATAGACTGGTTCGTGTGATAAACACTATTATGTTTTGAAGCTATATGACTTAATTCCCCTGATAAAGGAATTAAATCAGATCTAGACCATTTTCTTGATTTAATGTACTCAAGGATTCTGGAGTTTCTCATGGAATCTATAAATCCTACTTCCAGGAACCTTTCAAAATTGTTTACTCCTAAAATCATTATCCTGTATGCATCCTGATAATCTTTTACTTCTTTTGTATAAACTCGGGCAATTATCCCAAAATCCAAAAGCAAATATAGTAAATCACTCGCAAGCTCCTCACTTATCGTGCATGCCTCAATCTTATATTTGTTTCTTTCATCTTTGTAGACTGATCCATCTCCACTGAAATATCCTTTTAACAAATTTGCCTTGCTTTTTCCATCAAGAATAAACGACATTTCAGGAAGTCTTTTTTCTTTAGCTCCTCCCTTAAGTTTAAAAACATTCTCAAAAACTTTTTTCAAAAACAAAGAATGAATAGCAACACCTGATTCATTTTCATTTAATTTAAACCCATGTTTTATAGATATTTTTCTCAAATCTTTTCTTATTTCAAGATTTTTATTATGTATCCTTACTCCATCATTGAAATCTCCTTCTGCGATCCACAATCCAACAAGTCTCCAAAAATCAGAATCAACTTTCAAAAAAGAGGTATATGTCTTTTTGCTTCCTTTAACCTTAACCTTAATTTCATTTAAATCTGGAGAAATTTCAGATTCTTTCATTAGATTATAAAACTTGGGTATTTTAACAGGCAAGTCCTTAACAATTATGTCCGCCAAGTATTTTTTAGAAACACCAAGCATCCTTGATGTTTTCTCTAGTCCAAGAAGAGTTTTTGCTTTTTTAATATATTTTGAAACATTGGATACAAACACTTCCGAATCGTCTTTAAAATGTTCATAAAGATTTATTTTTCTTATTTTTTCTCTTGGAAGATTTAAGTTTCTTGGAACAGCGATATAGCTTTCATTTGGGATTAATTGGTTTGTGGGCACATCTGTAAGTTTTCCATTCACAAAAGAAAATAGGGAATGGTAATCAGTAACTCTTATTTTCCTTCCGGTTCTTGTCGTCACTTCCATCAACTTAGTGTCAAGTTTGTGTTTTATATGGTCGCTTATATCCATAAACCTTACCCTTTTATCTTTATCAAAAGCTAAAACCTGAACATCTAATTCATTTTCCACAATCTCTCCTATTTTCATTCTTTTTACAATTCCATTGTTTTTCACAATAAGCTCTTCATCGTAAGGAAGCGATTTACCAACCCACATACTCAAAAGTGAAGGTCCTTTAACCTGTATAAAATTAGCTTCCGATTCTTTTGCAACCGCCTTTGCCAGTAAGGTTTTACCCGTTCCGGGAGGGCCGTAAAGAAGAATTCCTCTTGAAGGGCGGATTCCCATTCTTTTAAACATTTCAGGTTGTTTTAAAGGCCACTCAACAGCTTCTGTAAGTTCCTGCTTCACAGAATCAAGTCCCCCAATACCCTTCCAGTCAACGTTTGGAGTTTCAACAAGAACTTCACGCATTGCGCTTGGTCTTACTGTTTTTAAAGCATCCATAAAATCTTCATGTTTAACTACAAGCTTCTCCAAAATCTCCTGGGGTATTTCTTCCTCTTCAAGTTTTATTTTAGGTAGTATCTTTCTTAAAACTCCCATAGCAGATTCTTTACATAAAGCTTCCAAATCCGCACCAACAAACCCATGAGTCACTGAAGCTATTTTATCAAGTTTAACATTTTTTGCTAAAGGCATTCCTCTTGTATGAATTTTCAAAACAGCCAAACGTCCCTGTTTGCTTGGAACTCCTGCTTCTATCTCCCTATCAAACCTTCCCGGTCTACGAAGAGCAGGATCTATAGCATTTACCCTGTTTGTTGCTCCGATAACTATAACCTTTCCTCTTTGTTTCAGGCCGTCCATCATAGTTAAAATCTGGGAAACAACACGTCTTTCTACCTCTCCGCTGACGTCTTCACGCTTAGGCGCAATAGCGTCAATTTCGTCAATGAAAATTATTGCTGGGGCTGTCTTCTCAGCCTCTTCAAAAATATCACGAATTTTTTTCTCGGATTCTCCGTAAAACTTGGAGTTGTGCATCAAAAAATATGGGGCTGCAGTAAAGCTGTCTTTATCAACCGTGAAATCATATAATTCTTTTTTTCCATTCTCTTCTATTTCGTCAACCCTTTCCCATGAAATATCATCCCTCATTAAAATTTCAAATTCTTTTCGGATGCTTTCATTCATTAAACCATTTTTCAAAGCAAGCTCATATAAAACTTTTAAAGAATGTCTTGTGGCATTTCCTGTTTTATAAACATAATAATCATTATTTCTATATTTTTTATAAGCTAACTTCAATATAGAATCTATCAAAATAGAGGGGTGAGGTATACTTTCATGTTCTTTAACTCTGATGACTTTTTTAATTTCATTTAACTTTTCTAATTTATGTTTGCTTATTGGTTCTATTTCTAAAAACTTAATTCTTCCCTCATTACCCCTTACAACTAACTTATACATCAATCCCTTGGGGGTGTTGTGCTCTTTTAATTTGCAAGATATGTTTAGTTTTAACAACATCAAAGACTGCATTTGTGATAAAAATTCTTTTTTCTTGCTGTAAATAACAGGGGTTGGGTAAGTCATGCCTTTAATTTTTATTTTGGATACTGTCCCATCACCATCAAAATACCCCCTAATAAATGATTGGATTTCAGGTTTTTTTAGCGTGAAAAAATAAGAAGGGATATTTTCCTTATTTTCATTGGTGAATCCCAAAAGACTCAAATATTTAATCAATAATTTAGAGTAAACAATTACCCCAAAAACATTTCCTTGGTTTTTTTCTCCAAAATTGCTAATTCCAAAAATTTTATTAACCAAGTATTTAAAACGATTTATAAGATCCAAGTCTTTCCCATAGAATCCAATGGAATCTCCTTTATTGCTTATATTTCCATCAGAAACAATCAGTCCAAGCAGCTCAAGTAATTCAGGGCTTGTTTTATCGGGCAATTTTATAAAGTTACCTCTTGATAAATTTTTGCTTTTTATAGTATACCTTCCATCTTTTTCTACTAAATCATTTTTTTTCCTTAACTCCGCTAAATCAACATTATGATTTCTTTCTTGCAAGTTAATTTTATTAAGTCTCGCTATAAAATCGCCTTTTTGGATATTTTTTGTGGGTTCCCAAACAAGGTCACCATTTCTATAAACTAAAAATGGCTGATTTTCAGAAACAACGAGTTCATTGCCGTCGTTTATTTTTAACCTGTAGGAATCTGCAGTCAGTTTTGTGACATGTGTTATATTAGCTTTTTCTATTTTTCCATCTTTAAATGAATAAGTTGATATTGGACTTTCCAGTTTCTTTAAGTCATAATTTCTAAACTTCTCACTTTTTCCTTTTTCCATATAAATTTGTTCTGCTTTTACATACCCTTTAGGATTGGTTAATATAGGCGTCTCTCCAGAAACACACATAACCTCTGGCCCGTTTAGCAAAATAAAATTTGCTTCGGATTCATTAGCTACTGCTTTAGCCAAAAGAGTTTTACCTGTTCCGGGAGGGCCGTGTAAAAGAACTCCTTTTGGAGGCTCAATGGATAGCTTGTTAAATATTTCGGGATGTTTCAAAGGTATTTCAACCATTTCCCTTATTTTCTTAATTTCATCATTCAATCCGCCTATATCTTCATAAGTTATTTCAGGAATGGTTTCATCAGTGATTTCAACAGCTTTAGGATTTAGTGTGACTTTTGTGTTCTCTGTAATCACAACGGGCTGATTAGGACTCGTGTTAACTATTACAAACTTAATTTGTGTAAAGCCTCCGATGTTTCCAAATCCCATATTTCCAAGCATGTCTCCCAACATGTCTCCTATATCTCCACCAAACTCGTCTGACAAAAGGTCTCTGCGTCTATGAACACCTCCAAGAACAACTAAATCTCCTTTAGAAACCGATCTACCAAGAAGCCCCCTTTGTAAGCTCTCAGGCTCAGCCTGAACCATGACATTTTTTTGCGCGGGAGCAATGATTATTTTTTTAGCTTCTTTAACGTTGGCTTTAGATACTTTAACCATCTCTCCGATTCCGGTTTTTGCGTTTCTCCTCAAAATACCATCTATACGAATAATTCCTTCTCCGACATCTGCAGGATAAGCCCTGTCAGCAACCGCAACAGTCTCTCTGTTTCCTTTAATAGAAATCACATCACCGCGACGAATTCCAAGCTCACGCATCACTTCAGCATCTATACGTGCAATGCCTTTGTAAGCATCATCCTGCTGTGCTTCAACAACCTTTAACTGTATTTCTTTTTTAGCCATTCTTAATTTAATTTTTCTCTCTTTTTATTTTTGTTGATTTCGTTAAAACTCAAACTTAATTTTCCAAAATCTTCAAAACATAACTTAACCATATCATTCATTATCCTTTCTTGTTCCTGTATGAAAGAGACTATTTCCTTTGGAATGGATACTGCATAACTGTTTCCGACAAGTCTCATTTTAACCCTGTATTCCTTCTTTTTTAAATTTTTAAATTTTTGATACTCCTGCTCATCCACAGGATGTAGAATTTTATTTCCGCAATTCTCACAGACAACTGCACGCATCAAAAAGCCATTGCGATTTATCTTGGCTTTCTTCATCTTTTTATTGCAGTCCTTGCACAAGATTGGGTTTTCAAATATGTCCATTTTATTTAAATAAATTCTTTTTTCTCTTATTTAATCTATAAGTTACGCTGGCATATTCCACTATCATTAATGCTAAAAAAATCCAAAAAACAACCACATAATTCCAGTGCCAAAGTAAAACAAGAAATATTAAATATAAAGGGAGTGCTAAAGTAAACCTTAAACTATCAGTATTCCACGTCATAATATCTTTATTTTTTACCATTTTCGTGATTATAAAAACAACCGTGCAAAAGCACGGCCGTCTGGGTTGAAAAGAGGTGGGAGGATATACTCTCTTGTGTATACAAAGAGGTGTATACTATTTAAATGTTTTGGTGTTTCGACACATACGATGTTTCGATTATTAATCACTGGTTTGTTGCATATATTCTGTAACAATACTAATTATTTTTTGGATTGTAGAATTACACTCTTTAAAATAAACATTATTCAAAACACTTACCCCTTTTTGTCGAATAACATCACTAATTAAAGCGTGAATAAAAGATTGGGTTGCAGATTCAACTCCTTCAAAATTCAGAATTATACCATTTCCATCATTAATGTAAGGTAAGATTTCTTCAACTCTTATCTCTCTTGCTATATCTTTATTTCCTGCAAAAGGTCCTGTTCTTTCAAAAATTTTTATTTCCTTCATATGAATTTTGGCTTTTTATACCTCTCTTTAGCTCTTGCTTTTCTCGCCTTTGAATAAAAATCTCTTATTAAATCTAATAAAGCATTAAAATCTGCATGCTCATCTAAGCATAAATCAATCCCCACAACAGTGCCTTGCCAATAAGGATAGTCTTCATCATAAGAACTATGATCTTTTAAAGGATTTGCGATAAGCTTTATCTCTTTTTTATATTTTGGATGTTTTAAAAGTTTGTACATAGAATTCCCACTATATATCATAAAAAAATCCCTATTAATTTTGGCTAAAGATTTTATAAAAAATAAACCTGCTCCAGCATTACTCTCGGTTCCTCCTACTCTTTTAGTTGTTCCTGTTATTCCCGGGGTTAACGACAGGGATATTGCTTCCAAGTCTGTTTTTGGATGATAAACTCTATTTAAAGATCTTTTTATTCCAATTCCATTATCAACAACACCTATTCTAATTGTATTACTTTTTTGATAATATTGAGCACACAGAATTGCTCCTTCATCGGAACCAGAATGTTCAAAGACATTTCTAACAAGTTCAAATATAATATATCTTATGGGCTCAACTTTCTTTGGTTCTGAATGAAGTAAGGGAATCATATCAGTAATAAATTTATCAAGTTGATTAGAACTTTTTATAACTTGTATCGTAATAAACCTTCCTGCAGGCTCATGTTCAGTTATCTTAATTTTAGAATCTAAATCCAAAATTTTAAACAAACCCATTCTTTCAAAATAGTGAGATGATGTAGCGGTTGGTTTTTGGAATTTAATTTTCTTACCTTGACTTTTCATTTTCAATCCTAATGCAGCCACCATTGAAAGAACCACGGGATGTACAGAAACCCATTTTTCATGAGAACTTATTTCTAAAAAATTTTGATTCGACGTATCTAGGCTTCTTAAAAAAGGATCTATATTTCCTATCCACACACTATTAGGAATATGTATTCTCATGTATTATTGTAATTTTCAACGTTTTTAAATGTATCTTAAATACCGGGAATCCCGGTATCTATGCCTTTTGCCTAAAATCCAGGTAAAAACCAACTAAATCTTTCATTTATCGGACTAAAAATAGAATTAATAGAATTTATTTTTTAAACAAAACCTTTCTCCAATAAACTCTTCAAAACTTTTTGCAAAGTCGTATGTATTATGCTATTTTATTGCAATAATCTTTAAAAAGACCTAACCTACCTAATTGTATGGTCGGCAAG